>JAKAYU010000165.1 GCA_021809525.1 Pseudomonadota bacterium
ATCTGGCCCGTCGATCCGCGTGCGCCACGCCACGCCGCGCGGTACGATTACCGCACCCGCGCTGAGCCCTCCGCCGTGCCCAACCCCAAAGCCCCAACCCGACAGTCCGACCCGGCGCGCCGGCCGGTGCGCGCCGACGACACGCTCTATCGTGCCGGCGATCCGGACTTCATGACTTCACTGGCGCGCGGACTTTATGTCATCCGTGCCTTTGCCGGTGTCGACCGGCGGCTCACCATCGCGGACGTCAGCCGCGCCACGGGACTAACGCGTGCGGTGGCGCGACGCTGTCTGTATACGCTGCGTGAACTCGGCTACGCCGCCAGCGACGGACGCGCCTTCTACCTGCAGCCGCGCGTGCTCAGCCTGGGTTACGCCTACCTGTCCACCGCCCCGCTCGCCATTGCCGCGCAGCCGATTCTGCAGGAGCTCAGCGAGAAGATCGGAGAGGCGACCACCGTGGCGGTGCTCGACGAGGGCACCGTGGTGTACGTGGCGCGCGCCTCGACCCAACGCATCATGTCGGTGACGCTCGGGGTGGGCAGCCGCCTGCAGGCCTACTGCACCGCACTCGGGCGCGTGCTGCTTGCAAGTCTGCCGCTCGAGCAGGCCGCCGCCGAGCTCGCGGGCAGCGAGCTCATCGCTCACACCCGCTTCACGGTAACCTCGCGCGAGCGGCTCCTCGGGATCCTCGCCACGGTGCGTGCGGAGGGCTTCGCGTTGAACGACCAGGAACTGGAGATCGGGCTGCGCTCAATCGCCGTGCCCGTGCGCAACGTGGTCGGCGTCACGGTTGCGGCCATGAATGTCAGCGCGCAGGCCTCGCGCCTCTCGCGCCAGGAGCTGATCGACAACGTGCTGCCGGCGCTGCGCGCGGCGGCGGAGCGGCTCGGCGGCCAACTCGCGCCCTAGCGGCGCGTTTTCGCCGACGCCGCGCGGCGCCGGCGCGTACACTGCGCGGATGCTCCGCTCGCTCACACCGGCTGTACTGGGCCTGATCCTCGCGAACGTGGTGATTTTCCTGTTCGAGCAGGTGGTGCCCGCCTCGGTCATCCTGCGCTTTGCGCTCTGGCCGCTCGGGCCGCAGTTTCGTCTCTGGCAGCTCGTCACCTATGCGTTCCTGCACGCCACCTGGTGGCACATCTTCGGCAACATGTTCGGGCTGTTCGTGTTCGCCCCTGCGCTCGAGCGCTACTGGGGTCCGCGGCGCTTTCTCCTTTATTACTTTGTATGCGTGATCGCTGCGGCGATCACCGAGATCGCCGTGCTGCACGCCACGGGCAATCACGAGCCGACCATCGGCGCCTCCGGCGGGGTGTTCGGCGTGCTGCTCGCCTTCGCCATGCTCTTTCCGCGCGCGCAGTTGCTGCTGCTGCTGCCGCCGATTCCTCTGCCGGCCTGGCTGTTCGTCTCGCTCTATGGGTTGGTCGAGCTGTTCTTCGGGATCACCGGTACCGAGCCCGGCATCGGGCACTTCGCGCACCTCGGCGGCATGCTGGGCGGGGCGATCATGATGCTCTACTGGCGCTCGCGCGCCGGTCGGGGCGGCTGGCGCGGCCGCCCGCGCTGAGGGCCGGCCGGGAACTTTTCGCGCGGGGCCAAATCTATGGCAGCCTAAGGAGGAGGCGCCATGATCAAGACCGAGCATCTGTGCAAGCGCTACCCGTCGGTGACGGCCGTCGAGGACGTCACGTTTGAAGTTCAGCCCGGCGAGGTACTCGGCTTCCTCGGGCCCAACGGCGCCGGCAAGACCACCACCATGCGGATGCTGGCCGGGTTCGTCACCCCGACCACCGGGCGCGCGAGCATCTGCGGACACGACGTCGAGCGCGAACCGCTCGCGGCGCGCCAGTGCCTCGGCTACCTGCCCGAAGGGGCTCCGAGCTACGGGGAGATGCGCGTGGCCGCATTCCTGGAGTTCATCGCCGAGCTGCGCCGCCTGGACGGGGCGCGCAAGCGCACGCGGCTCGATTACGTCACCGAGCGGCTGCAGCTCTCGAGCGTGCTCGACCGCCCCATCGAAACGCTGTCGAAAGGCTTCCGGCGGCGCGTAGGACTCGCCCAGGCCATCATTCACGATCCGCCGGTACTCATCCTCGATGAGCCCACCGACGGCCTCGATCCGAACCAGAAGCACGAAGTGCGCACCCTCATCGATGAGATGGCACGGGAGAAGATCATCGTGATCTCCACGCACATCCTCGAGGAGGTAGAGGCTGTCTGCACGCGCGCGATCATCATCGCCCGCGGGCGCATCGTCGCCGACGACACGCCGCTGCAGCTGACCAGCCGCTCGCGCTATCACAACGCGGTGTCGCTGCAGCTCGCGCGCAGCGATCAGCTGCAGGCCGCCCGCGCGGCGGTGGCGGGCCTCGCGGCGGTGGCCTCGGTCGAGGTCAGCGAGCGCGAGGCGCGCCTTACGGCCCTGCCGCGCTCCGGCGCGATGATCCTGCAAGAAGTCGCGGCGCTCGCGGCGAGCCAGGGACTGCAGCTGAAGGAGCTGCATCTGGAGTCCGGACGGCTCGACGAAGTGTTCCGCACCATTACCGCCTGATGGCACACCCTGGGGGGCTCATGCGCAACGTGGCACTGATCCTGCGCCGCGAGCTCGCGAGTTATTTCGCGACGCCGCTCGCCTATGTCTTCATTCTCATCTTCCTGGTGCTGGCCAACGCCTTTACCTTCTACGTCGGGGACTTCTACCAGCGCGGACAGGCGGACCTGCGGCCGTTCTTCCTGTTCCACCCGTGGCTGTATCTGTTCCTGATTCCGGCACTCACCATGAAGCTGTGGGCCGAGGAGCGCAAATCCGGCAGCATCGAGCTGCTGATGACGCTGCCCGTCAAGACGTGGGAAGCGGTGCTCGGCAAGTACCTGGCCGCATGGCTGTTCACGGGACTCGCCCTCGCGCTCACCTTCCCGATCTGGATCACGGTCAACTATCTCGGCAGCCCCGACAACGGGGTGATCTTCGCCTCTTATCTCGGCAGTCTGCTGCTCGCCGGCGGCTTCCTCGCCATCGGCTCGTGCATGTCGGCGCTGACGCGCAATCAAGTGGTGGCGTTCATCCTTGGGGTCGTCGCCTGCTTCGTGCTGCTGCTCGCCGGCTATCCGCTGGTGCTCGACGCCTTCCGCGGCTGGGCGCCGCAGACCCTCATCGAGGCGGTCGCCTCGCTGTCGCTGCTGACGCACTTCCAGTCGATCACCCGCGGGGTGCTCGAGGCTCGCGACGTGCTGTACTTCGCCATGCTGATCGCCTTCTTCCTGTTCACCACCACGGTCGCGATCGACCTGCGCAAAGCGGACTAGGAGCGGGACATGATGAAACGCTCGACTCTCGGCTGGGGCTCGGTGGGCGCGCTTGCGCTGCTGCTCATCGGCCTGACCATCATCTTCAACTACGTGCTCTCGGGCTGGCAGCTCGACCTCACGCAGAACCATCTGTACACGCTCTCACGCGGCACCCGGCGGATCCTCAAGGGCATCCCCGAGCCGATCGATCTGTATTTCTTCTATTCGCGCAAGGCGGCCGATAACGTGCCGCAGCTGCGCGCCTACGGCGATCACGTCGAGAACTTCCTGCGCGAGATCGCCACCGATGCCGACGGCAAGATCCGCCTGCACATCATCGATCCGCGCCCGTATTCGGTCGAGGAAGACCGGGCCGCCGAGCTCGGCGTCACCGGCACGCCGATGAACGCCGCGGGCAGCAAGTTCTACTTCGGGCTCGCCGGCACCAACTCCACCAACGGCCACGAGGCCATTCCGTTCTTCAATCCGCAGAAGCAGCGCTTCCTCGAGTACGACATCGCCAAGCTGATCTACCGCCTGGCCCATCCGAACAAGCCGCTCGTCGAGTGGTACTCGGCTCTGCCGATGAGCGGCGGCTTCAACCCGCAGAGCGGCCAGATGCGCCAGCCCTGGCTGGTGTACCGCCAGGCGGCGCAGCTGTATGACCTGCACACCCTCAGGCCGGGCGCCGCGGTCATTCCCGCCGACACCCGCGTGCTGGTGCTCGTCGACCCGCGCAACCTCCCGCCAGCCACCCGCTTCGCCATCGATCAGTACGCACTCGCTGGCGGGCACATCATCGCGTTCGTCGATCCGCTCGCCGAGTCGGCGGCCGCGCCCGACACCCCGCCGGCCGTCGGCGGCCCGGATCTGGCGAGGCTGCTCGCCTCCTGGGGCGTGCGCTTCAACCCGGACGAAGTGATCGCCGACCGCTCGCTCGCCCTGAATGCGACCGGCCCCGGCGGCGCCCCGGTGCTTGACCCGGTGATTCTCGGTCTCGGGCGCGCGCAGATGTCGCAGCACGATGTGATCACCGCCGGTCTGTCGAACGTCAACATCGACACCGCGGGCTACCTCAGCCCCATCAAGGGCGCCGGGACGAGCTTCGAGCCGCTGCTCTGGAGCAGCACCGACGCCAAACCGGTCGCGGCCCAGACGCTCGCCGGGATGTTCGATCCCTCGGGCCTGCTCAATGGCTTCAAGCCGACCGGCAAGCGCTACGTCTTCGGCGCGCGCGTCAGCGGGAAGGTCATGACCGCCTTCCCGGACGGGCCGCCGAAGGGTGTGAAGCTGCCGGCGGGCACGAAAGTGCTGACGGCTGCGGTCAAGCCGCTGCAGCTGCTCGTGTTCGCCGACTCGGACATGCTGTCGGACTTCCTGTGGGTGCGGCATCTCGACCTGTTCGGCCAGACGCTCGCCGAGGCCTGGGCGAGCAACGGCGACTTGGTGCTCAATGCGCTCGACAATCTCTCCGGCAGCAATGATCTGATCAGCGTGCGCGCCAAGGCCGGCTTCACCCGCCCGTTCACCCGCGTCGCGGCGCTGCGGCGCGCGGCCGAGGCGCGCTATCGCGCCCAGCAGCAGCAGCTGCAGAAGGAGCTGCGGCAGACCGAGCGGCAGCTGACGCTGCTGCAGACCAAGCGCGACGACAAGTCAACGCTCATCCTCAGCCCCGCGCAGGAGCGCGAGATTCAACACTTTGAAGCCGAGAGGGTTACCATCCGCAAGCGCCTGCGCGCCGTGCAGGCCGGCCTGGTGCACAGCATCGATGAGCTCGGCACCGAGCTGAAGGTCATCAACATCATCGTCATGCCGGCCGTGTTCGCGCTGGCGGCGCTCGCCGGCGCGGCGCTGCGCCGCCGCCGGCGCGGCACGGCGCGACCGAATCGGGAGCACCCATGAGCCAACGTCATCTGGCAATCCTGTTCGCCGTGAGCCTCGCCGTGCTGGGGCTCGCGGTGTGGGTGGCGCATCGCGCCCAGCGCGGCAGCGCTTCGATCGCCGGCACGGTCGTGCTGCGGGGGCTCGAGGCGAACCTCAACGCCGTCACCGAGGTGCGCATCACCGGCCCCGGCGGCAAGGAGGTCACGCTCGTCAAGGGCGCGCGCCGCTGGATGGTGCGCCAGCGCGACTACCCGGCCGACTCCGGCAAGCTGCGCAAGCTGCTCATCGATCTCGGCAATCTCAAGGCCGTAGCGCGCAAGACGCGGCTCGAGCAGAACTATCCGCTGCTCGGGGTGCAGTCCGTGAGCGCCCCCGGCGCGAGCGGCGTGCGCATCGACGTGGTGAGCGCACAGCACACCTGGTCGCTGATCGTGGGGCACAACAGCGAGGGCAGCGGCTCGTACGTGCGTCTGGTCGGCCACAAGCAGAGCCTGCTCGCCGCGCCGCTGGTGATGGCCGAGGCCAAGGCGGACCAGTGGCTCGCGCCGCTCATCATCGACGTGCATCAGAAGCAGCTGCGCAGCATCGAGGAACGCCTCGCCGGCGAGCCCCCCTATCGCATCGAGCGCGCCAAGGCGAGCGCGGCGAATTTCCGCGTGCTCGGCATTCCGCCCGGACGCAAGCTGCAGAGCCCCGGCGCGGCCAACGCGGTGGCAAGCGCACTGTCGAATCTCACGCTGAACGACGTGCGCAAGGCGCAGCCCATTCCCCGGGATGCGCGCCTCTCGAGCGCCGAGTTCACTACGTTCGACGGACTGGTCGTGAGGGTGAGCGGGTATCAGGCCGCCAAGCACGGTCCGCACTACATCGAGCTCAGCGCGCGCGCGGTCGACCCCAAGGCGGCCGCGGCCGCGGCGAAGATCAATGCGCGCGTGCACGGCTGGCAATACCGCATTGCGGGCTACAGCTATCGGCAGATCTTCCAGCCACTCTCGGGGCTGCTCGCGCCGCTGCAGCATGCGGCGGCACGCCACAAGCCGGCAGCCTGAGCGAGCCTCAGCGCGCCCGGGCGAGCAGCAGCAGCGTCACGGTGGCGAGCAGCACGGTCGGCAGCCACGCCAGGATCACCGGGTTGAGGTGAAAGACGATGGTGCCGCTTTCGATCAGGCGCTGCAGCAGGAAGAAGGCGATGCCGATGGCGAGCCCGAGCATGGTGCGCGCACCGGCGCCCGCCGAGCGCATCGAGCCGAGCACGAACGGCACGGCGAGCAGCACGGAGAAGGCGATCGCCACGATGCGCGCGATGCGCGACCAGAACGCGAACACGTACTGGCTGGCATCGACGGAGTTGGCGCGCAGGTAGCCGATCAGCTGCCACAGCGAGGTCAGGGTCATCTGCTGCGGATCCTGCACGGTGAAGCCGAGGAAGCTCGCCGACACGTTGGATTGGAGAATCTTCTCACCGGGAGCGCGCACCGTGACGCGATCGCCGTCGAAGTGCGATGCCGTGTAGTCATCGAGCAGCCAGCGGTCGTGTCCTGCCGCGGTGGCGCGCGTGGCCCGGCCGACCGCAAGCAGCTGGTGAGCGGGCGAAAGCTCGAACACCTGCATGCCGCCGAACTGCCGCGAGCTCGACTGGCGAGCGACGTTGAAGATCATGTTGCCGTCGCGCACCCATGCGCCCGTACCGCCGCCGAAACTGATGGAGTTGTACTGGCTGAAGGCGAGCTCCTGGTTGGCGGCCGCCTGCAGCTGCGGGGCGACGAACTCACCGACCACCGCCTCGGCGGCGATGAGGATCAGCGCGGCGATGAACGCCGCGCCCGCCAGGCGCCGCACCGACATCCCGGTGGCGCGGATCACGGTGATCTCGCTGCCGCGCGCCAGCGCCCCGAGTCCGATCAGCGAGCCGATCATCGCGGTGATCGGCAGCAGCTGATAGGCCTGCTGCGGCACGTTGAGCAGGGTGAACCACAGAGCATCGGCCAGCGTGTAGTGTCCGACCCCGATGTTGTGCTGCTGACTGATGAACGCGAACAGTCCGCCGAGCACCACGAACACCGCCAGCACCAGCAGCACCGAGCTGAGGATGGCGCGCACGATGTAGCGGTCGAGAATGCTCATGCCCGCACCAGTGGGTAACGGGCCCGCTGCGCCAGCGTCGGCCCGTAGCTGATCGCCAGCGCCAGCAGAATGACCACCACGTGCACCCACCACAGGCCGAGCGCCACCGGAATGGTGCCATGGCCGATCCACGCCTCCCCGGCCGTGAGCAGGTTCAGGTACACCACATAAATCACCAGCGCGAGCCACACGCGCGCATAGCGGCCCTGGCGCGGCCTTAGCCGCGAGAGTGGCAGCGCGACGACGGTGAGCACCAGACACATCAGCGGCAGCGCGATGCGCCACTGCAGCTTCGCCTGACGGCGCGGATCGGCCGATGCGTACAGCGCGGCGGTCGGCGCCGCATCCAGATCGGTCACGACGTCGTTGGCCGGCGGCATGGGGATCGGCACGGTGTGCTCCGCGAAGCGCATGATGCGAAATTCCGGGCTGCCGGGCACGCCCTCGAAGCGCTCGCCATGATACAGCTCGATGGTCTGCATCCTGCCGTCCGGGGAGACGGTATGGCGCGCCTGGTTCGCCACCGCCACCTCCACCACCGGCCCGCGGGTGCGCTCGATGAACACGTTGCCGAGTGTGCCGTTCGGTTCGACCTGCTGGGCGTACACCACCGCGCTGCCGCCGCCGAAGGCGCGGAACTGGCCGGGCTCGAGGGGCGCGAACTGCCCGGCGCGTACTGCCTGGTCACGCAGCGTGAGAGCCTGATGGGTCGCCGTCGGCGCGAGCATCAGAGTGACCGCCGCGAGGCCCGCGCTCACCACGAGCGCGAGGCCAATCACGGGCCGGTACAGCACCCCCGGGCGCACCCCGC
>JAKAYU010000166.1 GCA_021809525.1 Pseudomonadota bacterium
AGAACCGCTTCGGGGCGGTCAACGAGCTCGGCTTTTTCGCCATGACCGAGGGCGGGCTGCGCGAGGTGCGCAACCCCTCGGCGATCTTCCTCGCGCGTGCGCCGGAGCCGGCCGCCGGCAGCATCGTCACGGTGACCCGCGACGGCGGTCGGCCGCTGCTGATCGAGCTGCAGGCGCTCGTCGACCGCATGCGCTTCGGGGCGCCGCGGCGCATCGCGCAGGGACTCGATGCGAACCGCCTCGCGATGCTGCTGGCGGTTCTGAACCGCCACGCCGGGGTCTCGCTGCAGGAGCACGACGTGTTCGTCAACGCCGTCGGCGGCGTGCGCATCGATGAGACGGCCTGGGACCTGCCGGTGCTGATCGCCCTCGCCTCGAGTCTGGCGGAACGGGTGGTGCCCGGATCGCTCATTGCCTTCGGCGAGATCGGCCTCACCGGGGAGGTGCGCCCGGTCGCCTACGGCGAGGAGCGGCTGCAGGAGGCGCGCAAGCAGGGCTTTCTCGGCGCGCTCGTGCCGCGGGAGAACGCTCCGCGCCGGCCGATCGAGGGGCTGCGCGTCGTGCCGGTCGCGCGGGTGGACGAGGCGCTCGCGGCGGCCTTCAGTGCGCCGGCTCACCCGAGGGCTGCGGTGCGCGTACCCGCACAGTCTTGATCGCGTTGTCGACGATCTGCAGGACCTCGAACTGGTAGCCGCCGACGCGCAGGGTGGTGCCGGGCGAGGGGATGGTCTCAAGCCGCTCGAGCAACAGTCCGTTGATCGTCTTCGGGCCGTCGGTCGGCAGCTGCCACTGCAGCGCGCGGTTCACCGCGCGCAGCGTGGCGCTGCCGTTGATGATGTAGACGCCCGGCTGCTCGGGATAGATGTCGCGGTGCGAGATCGTGGCCGGGTCCGTGGTGAACTCCCCGACGATCTCCTCGAGGATGTCCTCGAGCGTCACCAGCCCCTCGATGTCGCCGTATTCGTTCACCACGAAGGCGAGGCGGCGCCGGTTGCGCTGAAAGTGCGCCAGCTGCACGTTCAGGGCCGTGCCCTCCGGAATGAAGTACGGCTCGCGCACCCGGGCCATCTCCATCAGACGCTCGCGCGTGAGCGTGCCGCGCACCAGCTCGTGCGCGATGCGCTTCATGTGCAGCACCCCGACCAGCTCGTCGAGCTCCCCGTCGAACACCGGCACGCGCGTGTGCGGGGTGCGCTCGAGCTGCTCGAGCACCTCGTCCCAGCTCTGCGCGATGTCGATGCCGGCGATCTCCTGGCGCGGAATCATGATGTCGTTGACGGTGATCTGGCCGAGATCGAGGATCGAGAGCAGCATCTGCCGGTGGCGCGCCGGGATCATCGGGCCGGCCTCGGCAACCGCGGTGCGCAGCTCCTCGGTGCTGAGCATCTGGCCGGCCGGCGCGGTCTTGACCACGCCGAGCGCGCGCAGCAGTCCGTAGGAGATGCCGTTCGTCACGGTGAGGAAGGGGCGCGCGAGGAACACCAGCGCCCGGTAGATGCGCGCGGCATTGAGCGCGGCGGACTCCGGGTGCGCCGCGGCGTAGATTTTCGGGGTCAGCTCGCCGAACACGATCACCGCGAGCGTCAGCAGCACGCCGGTGGCCGGCACCGCGTAGCGGTAGCCGGTGCGCTGGGCGAGCACGGTGGCGACTTCCGAGGCGAACACGTTTGCCGCCGCCACGATGACCAGGTTCGCCCCCAGCCAGTCCTCGGGCTTGCGCAAGAGCCGCTCGAGCAGCTTCGCGGTGCTCTGCCCGGCCTGGGCGCGGTGGCGGATCCGGTAGCGGTTCACCGACAACATCGCCACTTCCGTGCCGGAGGAGAAGGCGATGATCGCGAGCAGCCACGCCAGGGTGAGGACGAGCAGCGGAACGGATACGTCGGTCAAGTGCGGACCCTCCTTGGCCCTATAATGGCTGCCCGCACCGGATTCGTCACATCATGTTCGAAGCGCTGACCTCCCGACTTTCCCGCACCCTCGATACGCTGCGCGGCCGCGGCCGCATCACCGAGGAGAACGTCGCGGCGGCGCTGCGCGAGGTGCGCGTGGCGCTGCTCGAGGCCGACGTCGCGCTGCCGGTGGTCAAGAGCTTCATCGAGGCGGTCAAGACCCGCGCCCTCGGCGCAGAGGTCGCCCAGAGCCTCACCCCCGGCCAGGCCTTCATCGGCATCCTGCACCGCGAACTCGTCGCCCTGATGGGCGGCGGCGGGCCGGGCTTGCAGCTGCGCGCCCAGCCGCCGGTGGTGGTGCTGCTCGCCGGCCTGCAGGGCGCGGGCAAGACCACGACGAGCGCCAAGCTCGCCCGCTGGCTGATCCAGGCGCAGAAAAAGCGCGTCGCGCTGGTGAGCACCGACGTGCGCCGCCCGGCGGCCATGCTGCAGCTCGAGCGCCTCGCCCAGCAGGTCGAGGCGCACTATCTGCCGGCCGACCCGGCTGCCCCGCCGGCGGCCATCGCTCGCGCGGCGCTCGAGGAGGCCCGCCGCGGCGTGTTCGACGTGCTCATCGTCGATACCGCCGGCCGCCTGCACGTCGATGAGGCGCTGATGGAGGAGGTGCGCGAGATCGACCGCGCGGTGCAGCCCGCCGAGCGGCTGTTCGTGGTCGATGCCATGGCCGGACAGGACGCGGTGAACGCCGCACGCGCCTTCGGACAGGCGCTCGATCTGACCGGCGTGGTGCTCACCAAGGCCGACGGCGATGCGCGCGGGGGCGCGGCGCTGTCGGTGCGCCAGATCACCGGCAAGCCCATCGTGTTCGTCGGCGTCGGGGAGAAGATCGACGCGCTCGCGCCCTTCGACCCCGAGCGCATGGCCTCGCGCATCCTCGGCATGGGCGATGTGGTGAGCCTGGTCGAGCAGGTCCAGAGCCAGGTCGATCGCGAGTCGGCCGAGCGCCTGGCGCGCAAGGTGGTCAAGGGCAAGGGCTTTCACCTCGGGGACCTCAAGAGCCAGCTCGAGCAGGTGCAGAAGATGGGCGGGCTGGCCTCGCTCATGGACAAGCTGCCCACTGCGGCCCAGAAGGGCGCGGTCTCGCCCGAGCAGGCCGACCGCGACGTGCGCCGCCAGATCGCCATCATCAACTCGATGACCCCGCGCGAGCGGCTGCACCCGGAGCTCATCGACGGCTCGCGCCGGCGGCGCATCGCGCGCGGGGCGGGGGTGCAGGTGCAGGACGTCAACCGCCTGATGAAGCAGTTCCAGCAGATGCAGCGGATGATGAAGCAGATGCGCGGGGGGCGGCTGCGGCAGATGCTCGGCGCGTTGCAGGGCAAAATGCCCTAGCGCAGGCTTGGCCGCTCGGGCAGGGACCGCGGGGACGGAAAATTGCCGCAAGCCCCTTTCGGATCAGGCAATAAGTCCGTAGAATCCGCGCTCTTTTTGAGGGGCGGAGCCGTGGGCCCGTCCGGATCGGACATTTGAGAGCGACAAGACCATGGTAACCATTCGCCTGACCCGGCGCGGGGCGCGCAATCAGCCCTTCTATCACGTCGTGGTGACGGACAGCCGCAAGCGCCAGGGCGGGGCCAGCCTCGAGAACGTCGGGTTCTTCAACCCGATCGCCGGCCGCGGTGACGCCAAGCTCAAGCTTGATCTGCCCCGTATCGATTACTGGGTGGGACAGGGTGCGCAGCCTTCCGAGCGCGTGCGCTCGCTGGTGGCCTCGTACCGGAAGCAGGCGACGGCCTGATTCGGGCCGGCCTCGCGCAGGGCCCGCCTTGAACGCCCGCTCCCCTTGGGTCGAGCTCGGGCGCATCGGGGCCCCGTTCGGGCTGGCCGGGTGGGTGCATGTGTCCTCGCACACCGACCCGCCCGAAGCGCTGCTCGAGTATCCCGAGTGGCGCCTCGCGCACGGCGGACAGGCACGCTCGCTGCGGCTGCTTCAGGGCCGGGTGCACGGGGCGCGGCTGGTGGCGCAGCTCGAGGGCATCGAGGATCGCAACGCGGCCGCGGCGCTCACGGGTGCGGCGGTCGAGGTCGAGCGCAGCGCGCTGCCGCCGACCGATGCGCGGCAGTATTACCGCGCGGACCTGATCGGCTTCGCGGTGCGCAACACCGAGGGCCGCGAGCTTGGCACGGTGGCGTATTTCGTCGACGCGCCCGCAGGGGCGGTCATGGTGGTGCAGGATCGTGGCGGGCAGCCGGCAGCGCAGGCGAGCCGTGCGGCGCGCGAGCACTGGGTGCTGGCCGATCCGACGCATCTGCTCGAGGTGGAGCTCTCGGCCGGGCGGGTGCTCGTGGACTGGCCGGTGGAGCTCGAGTAGCCCCCGGCGCGAGGGCGCACCGGGCGGGTGAGCGGGCGATGCAGATCGAAGTGGTCACGCTGTTTCCGCCGATGATCGTCGAAGCGCTGCGCTTCGGGGTGGTGGGCCGCGCGCTCGCGAGCGGGCGGCTCACGGTGGGCACGGAGGATCCGCGGGATCACACGCACGATCCGCATCGCACGGTCGATGACCGCCCCTACGGCGGCGGGCCGGGCATGGTGCTCAAGCCCGGGCCGATGCTCGCGGCGATCCGCGCGGCCGCGGCGCGGCTGCCCGCGGGCAGCCCGCGGGTGTGCCTCTCGGCGCAGGGCGAGCGCTTCACCCAGGCGCACGCCCGGGAGCTGGCGGGGCGGGCGGGGCTGCTGCTCGTGGCCGGACGCTACGAGGGCATGGATGAGCGGGTGATCGAGCTCGGGATCGATCGTGAGCTGTCGATCGGGGATTACGTGCTCTCGGGCGGGGAGCTGCCGGCGTTGACGGTGATCGACGCGGTGGCGCGGCTGCTGCCCGGGGTGCTCGGCGATGAGCGCTCGAGCGCGTTTGATTCGTTTTCGGACGGGCTGCTCGACTGGCCGCACTACACGCGGCCGGAAGTGTTCGAGGGCCTGGAGGTGCCAAAGGTGCTGCTGTCGGGCAAGCATGCCGACATCGACCGCTGGCGGCTCGCGCAGGCGGTCTGGCGCACTTGGCGCCGCCGCCCGGAACTGATCCTGGGGCGGGAGCTTGCGCCCGAGGTGCAGCGGTTACTGAATGAGTTCCTCGCCGCAGAGGCGGATCGGGGAGAGGATCGAGGGTAAGACCATGAGCAATATCATTCAACAACTCGAGAAAGAGCGCATGACCCGCAAGGTGCCGGACTTCAAGCCCGGCGACACGGTGGTCGTGCAGGTCAAGGTGGTCGAAGGCGACCGCGAGCGCGTGCAGGCCTACGAGGGCGTGGTGATCGCCCGCAGCAACCGGGGCCTGAACTCCTCGTTCACGGTGCGCAAGGTCTCCCACGGCGAGGGCGTCGAGCGCGTCTTCCAGACCTACAGCCCGGCGATCAGCGACATCAGCGTCAAGCGCCGCGGCCAGGTGCGCCGCGCGAAGCTGTACTTCCTGCGTGAGCGCTCGGGCAAGGCCGCGAGAATCGAAGAGAAGATCTGACCGGCCCGCCCGTGGCGAGCGTGCGCAAGATCCTGCTCGGGGTGTGGCGCGGCCTGGACGGCCTGCGCAAGGTGCTGCACCTGGTGCTGCTGCTGGCGATCGCCGGGTTCGTGATCGGCGTGCTGCATGAGTCGACGCCGAGCGTGCCGGAGCGCGCCGCGCTCGTCATCGCCCCGCAGGGCCGGCTCGTCGAGCAGCTCTCGGGCGATCCGGTCGAGCGGGCCATCGAGAACGCCCAGGGCGAGGGCGTGCAGCAGACCTCGCTCTGGAGCCTGGTGGATGCGATCCGCGCGGGCGCCAAGGACCCGCGCATCCACGCGCTCGTGCTCGACCTCGATGACATGGACGAGGCGGGACTGCCGATGCTCGAGGAGCTGGCGCGCGCCATCCAGGTGTTCCGCGCGAGCGGCAAGCCGGTGCTCGCCTACGGCAGCGCCTACAACCAGGACCAGTACTACCTGGCCGCCCAGGCCGACCAGGTGTATCTCGACCCGAGCGGCTACGTGCTGATCCGCGGCTTCGGCCGCTATCCGCTTTACTTCGGCGGACTGCTGAAGAAGCTCGGCGTCGACGTGCACGTCTTTCGCGTCGGCAAGTACAAGAGCGCGGTGGAGATCTTCACGCGCCAGAACATGTCCAAGGCCGACCGCGCGCAGAGCCAGGCGTACCTCGATGCGCTGTGGTCGACCTATCAGAAGGAAGTGACCGCCGCGCGCGATCTGCCGTCCGGGGCCATCGCCGCGTATCTCGAGGCGCTGCCCAAGGCGATCACCGCCGCCGGCGGCAACGCCGCCGAAGTGGCCCTCAAGGCGCACCTCGTCACGGCGCTCGCCGACAAGGAGCAGTTCGAGCAGCGCCTGATCAAGCTGGTCGGCGCGAACCGCAGCGGCGCGTTCAATGCGATCTCCGCCGAGGACTATGCGGACATCGTGCGCCGCGAGCAGCGCGCGCGCGATGCCGGGCAGAAGCGCATCGGGGTGATCGTCGCCTCCGGAGACATTCTCGACGGGGATCAGCCGCCCGGGGCCATCGGCGGGGACTCGCTCTCGCGCCTGATCCGCGCCGCGCAGCTGAACAAGCGCATCAAGGCCGTGGTGCTGCGCATCGACAGCCCCGGCGGCAGCGTCACGGCCGCCGAGGAGATCTATCACGCGCTGCGCGCGCTGCGCGCGAGCGGCAAGCCCGTGGTGGTCTCGATGGGCGATCTGGCCGCCTCCGGCGGCTACTACATTGCCGCGCCCGCCAACGAGATCTACGCCAGCCCCGCCACGCTCACCGGCTCGATCGGCATCTTCGCCATCATCCCGACGTTCAAACACGCACTCGCCAAGCTCGGCATCACCAGCGACGGGGTGGGCACGAGCCCGCTCGCCGGACAGATGTCGGTCGGCCAGCCGCTCAATGCCGAGTCGCGGCTGCTGATCCGCTCGCAGATCGAGCGCGGTTACGCCGAGTTCGTCGCGCGTGTGGCGAGCGGGCGGCACCTGACGGACGCGCAGGTCAACGCGATCGGCCAGGGCCATGTGTGGGCCGGCGCCGATGCGCGGCACATCGGACTCGTCGATCATCTCGGCACGCTCGAGGATGCGGTGCGCGCCGCCGCCGGACTCGCCAAGCTCAAGCACTACGGGGTGCAGTTCCTGCATCCGCACCTCTCGTGGACGCAGGAGCTGCTGCAGCGGGCGCAGGCGCGCGCGGCCTTCACCGCCGTGTCGCTGTTCGGACCGCAGGTGCGTCTGCCGGGCTTCGGGGCGTTGGCCGCGCAGGTGAGCCCGTATGCGCGCGAGCTCGCCGAGCTTGAGCGCTTCGGCGCGCGCGGGCAGCTCTACTCGTACTGCTTCTGCGGGCGACCGTGAGGCCGGCGAGCCGCGCGCGGCGCGGCACGCGGCCGCACGGCCCGAGGCGTGCCTAGAGGCTCTGCCAGTCGAGGATGACCTTGCCCGAGCGGCCCGAACCCATGATGGAGAACGCCTCGGGGTACTCCTGGATGGGCAGGTGGTGGGTGATGACCGGCTTCAGATCGAGGCCGCTCTGCAGCAGGCTCGCCATCTTGTACCAGGTCTCGAACATCTCCCGGCCGTAGATGCCCTTCAAGGTCAGGCCCTTGAAGATCACCTGGTTCCAGTCGATTGCGGTCTCCTCCGGCGGAATGCCGAGGAGGGCCACCGAGCCGCCGTGGTGCATGGTGCGCAGCAGGTCGCGGAACGCCGCGGCATTGCCCGACATCTCGAGCCCGACGTCCCAGCCCTCCTGCATGCCCAGCTCCCGCATGGTCTGATCGAGCGTCGCGCGCTGCACGTTCACCGTGCGCGTCGCGCCCATCTTGTGCGCCAGCTCGAGCCGGTAGTCGTTCACGTCGGTGATCACGACGTGGCGCGCGCCGACGAAGCGGGCGATGGCCACCGCCATGATGCCGATCGGGCCGGCGCCGGTGATCAGCACGTCCTCGCCCACCATGTTGAACGACAGCGCCGTGTGCGTGGCGTTGCCGAACGGATCGAGGATCGAGGCGATGTCATCGCTGATCGAGTCCGGCAGCTTGAAGGCGTTATCCGCCGGGATCGCCAGGTACTCGGCGAACGCCCCGGGGCGGTTCACGCCGACCCCGACGGTGTTGCGGCACAGGTGGCGCCGGCCGGCGCGGCAGTTGCGGCAGTGCCCGCAGGTGATGTGCCCTTCGCCGGAGACT
>JAKAYU010000011.1 GCA_021809525.1 Pseudomonadota bacterium
CTGGGCGATGTGCCCGGCCTGCTTCGGCTCGCCGATCTGCTCGACGTACCAACCCACCGTGCCGCCGCCAAAGAGCGCCGCCTCGTCGAAATAGCGCCAGCGGAAGAACATCACCTGCTCGCGCAGCTTCATGCGATCGTGGAACACACCGACGATGTCGAACGTCCAGGTGTACGAGCCGCCCTTGCGCGGGTAGATCATGGCCTTGATCGGGATCTGATCGCCGACCTTCCAGTGAAATCGTCTGGCGAGCGCCGCCCCGACGATCGCGCCCGTCTGCGTCGTGGCGAACGCCCGGCGCGCACCCGCGGACAGTCTCATGCTGGTGTTGAGATCCCAGAAATCCCGCCCCACGGCGAGCACGTTGATGAAGTTGCTCGGTTTCTGGTAGGTGCCGCCGAAGAACGTCTCGCTGGTCACGCGCTGCACCCCCGGCACGGTGCGGATCTGGCTCTCCAGACTCAACGGCAGCAGGCTCATCAGCCCGGTCTTCGAGATGGTGACCAGCCGGTGCGCCGCGCCGATGCTCTGGCCCACCGAGGTGAACGCGCTGCCCACCGACTCCAGCAGCCCGAACAGCAGGAAGGCTGCCATCACCGACAGCAGCGTGAAGGCGGTACGCGCCTTGCGGCGCGTCAGTGCCGCCCAGACCAGGTGCAGGAATTTCATGCGACCGCCTGCTCGCTCTCGACCAGCGTGCCCTTGTCGAGGTGCAGGATCCGGCCGGCGTGCTCGGCGGCCTTCGGATCGTGGGTGACCATGACGATGGTCTTGCCGTGCGCGCGATTGAGCTGCTGCAGCAGCGAGAGCACCTCCTCGGCCGACTGGCGGTCGAGGTCGCCGGTCGGCTCATCGCACACCAGCAACGTCGGATCGGACACGATCGCCCGCGCGATCGCCACGCGCTGCTGCTGGCCTCCGGAGAGCTCGCCGGGCTTGTGTGCGGAGCGGTCGGCGAGCCCGACCAGCTGCAGCGCGACGCTCGCGTTGCGGCGGCGCTCGCGGCCCTTGAGCTTAGTCAGCAGCAGCGGGAGCTCCACGTTGCGCTGCGCCGAGAGCATCGGCAGCAGGTTGTAGAACTGGAAGACGAACCCGACGTGCGCGGCACGCCAGCGCGCGAGCGCCCCCTGCCCGAGCTGATCGATGCGCTCGCCGGCGACCGAGAGAGTGCCCTCGGTGGGCGTGTCGAGTCCCCCGATGAGGTTCAGCAGCGTCGTCTTGCCCGAGCCCGAGGGGCCCATCAGCGCCACGAACTCCCCCGGCGCGACATCGAGGTTGATGTGATGCAGCACTTCGATGCGCTGGCGGCCGCGCTGATACACCTTGCTCAGGGAGCGGATCTCGACCAATGCGCTCATACGCCTCACTCCTTCCTGATGCTCACGCGCTCGCCGTCGGCGAGATCCGCCGGCGGCGCACGCACAACGGCGCTGCCGGCGGCGATTCCGCCCACGGCCCGCAGATCCGAGCGCAGCGGACCTAAGGTCACGGTCCGCGCCTCGGCCCGTCCGCGCTTGACCGCGAACACCACGGCGTGGCCGGCGCGATGCACCACGCTCGAGGCCGGCACCCACACCATGCCCGCCGGCACGATCGAGCGCGCCGGCGCACCGGCGCGCGTGCGCTGCAGGAACGATACGCGCACTCCCATCTGCGGCAGGATGCGCGGGTCCTTGCTCTGTAGCGCCACGCGCACCCGCACCGTCGCCTTGCTCTTGTCGGCCGTCGGCACGATGGCAATGACGTGCGCCGGTATGCGCCAGTTCGGATACGCATCCAGCACCGCCACTGCCGGCTGGCCCGCGTGCACGCGATCGATGTACGCCTCGTTGACGTCCACATCGACCTCGAGGGAATTCATGTCGACGATGGTCGCGATGCCGGTCTGCGTGAAGCCTCCGCCGCCGAAGAACGGCGAGATCATCTCGCCCATCTGCGCAGCCTTGTCGACGACCACACCGCTGAAGGGCGCCCGCACCACCGTATAGTCCTCCTGCACCGCGGCGGCCTGCACCGCCGCGCGCGCCACCGCGACCTGGCGGCGCTGGGAGAGCACCTGCGCGCCGAGCGATGCGGCCTGCGTCTGTGCCTGCTGCAGCGCCTGCACGGACACCAGGTGTTGGCCGATGAGCGCCTCATCACGCGCCAGGTCGCGCCGCGCCTCGGCCCACTGCACCCGGTACTGCTGCAGCAGCGCCTGAGCAGCCTGCTGCTGCGCCTGCGCCTGATGCAGGGAGGCCAGAGTGGCGCTGTCGTCCAGGCGCGCCAGTATCTGCCCCCGGTGCACATACTCGCCTTCCTGGAAGTACACGTGGGTCAGCATGCCGGCGATCTGCGCGGACACCGTGGCCTCGCGCTCGGCCGTGACGTAGCCGCTCGCCTGCAGCACCGCCTCAGGCGCCGACAGGGCGGATGGGGCAATAGCGGTCGCGGTCTTGACGGTGATCACCCGGTCCCGCGCCAACAAGAAATACGCTCCCGCCGCCAGCGCCGCGAGCACCACCAGGACCGATGCCACGATCCACGCCGTACTCGGCGCGTGCACCGCCTCGCGCTGCCCGCGATCGATCTTCAGCTGGGCCAGCAGTTCGTTGTTATTGTGCGAGTCCACGCTGACCGGCCACACCCACTGTAGTTTCACTCCCCCGACCGGTCGGAACCCAACGCGCAGCACAACGGCAAGGGCGTTCTACGACAGCGTCCGGTCCGGGTAAATTCGGCCCTCGCCGGACCGCGCCCGCTGCGGCGGAGCCCGTGGGCCGGACGCATCATCGGTTCGGCCGTTGCGATCGCCCAGTGCAATGCGTCACCGGCCCCGGGTGACACTTGTCACCCGCAGTCCTCGGCGCACGAGGCCGTCCGCAAACTAGTCGTTGCCGGCGTCGAGATCGAGCCTGGGCACTGCCGCGCACTGCGCCAGCAGCGCCTGCGCATCGCGCCAGCGCGCCGAGGCGCGCAGCGCCTGCGGCCCCTGCCGCTGCCGCCCGTGCAGCCGCGCCAGGCGCACTCCCGAGGCCGGCGCCGGCGTGACTTTCAGGTGATCGAGCAACGCTTCCACCGCAGCACGGTCGTTGCACACCGGCAGCATGTCGCAGCCGGCCGCGAGCGCCCGCTCGGCGCGGGTGACGATCTCGCCGTACGCCGCCGCACCGCCCATCGACAGGTCATCGGCGAACACCGCGCCCGGAAAGCCGAGCTCCCCGCGCAGCACCTGTCCGATCCAACGGTGGGAAAAGCTCGCCGGCGCCGCATCGACCGCGGGAAACAGCAGGTGACCGACCATCACCGCCGGCAGCCCGTTGGCGATCAGCCGCCGGTACGGCATCAGATCGGCCTCGAGGTCGGCGAACTCACGCCGGTCGACGGGCAGCGCCGCGTGCGAGTCGGCCGTCACCGCGCCGTGTCCGGGAAAGTGCTTGGCGGTGGCGGCCATGCCCGCCTCGCGCATGCCCTGCGCGTAGGCCGCGGCGAGCTGGCTGACCGCCTGCGGGCGGCTGTGAAACGCCCGATCGGTGATGAAGCTGACACCGTAATCGATGTCGACGCAGGGCGCGAACGACAGATCCACCCCGCAGGCGAGCAGCTCCGCGGCCATCAGCCAGCCCATCTCGCGCGCGAGCGCAAGCCCGCGCCGCGCCTCAAGATCGAACTGCCGGCCGAGGCTGCGCGCCGCGGGCAGCGCGGAGAAGCCCTCCCGGAAGCGCTGCACGCGCCCGCCCTCGTGATCGACCGCGACCAGCAGCGGCGGGCTGCGCGCCGCGTGGATGGCCGCGCTGAGCGCGGCGAGCTGCGCCGGCTCGGCATAGTTGCGGGAGAAGAGAATCACCCCACCCACCAGCGGATGGACGAGCAGCGCGCGCTCCTCGCCCGTGAGCGCCGTGCCCGTCAGGTCGATCATCAGCGGACCGAGCGTCATGCGCGTGTGTGCCTCAGCGCCCGGTGAGCAACGCCATCGACTCGACGTGCCCGGTGTGCGGGAACATGTCGATGACTCCCGCGGCCTCGAGCGTGAAGCCATGCTCGTGCACCAGCACGCCGAGGTCGCGCGCGAGACTGCCTGGATGGCATGAGATGTACAGCACACGGCGCGGGCGCAGAGCGGCGATGGTGGCGAGCATCTCGCGCGCGCCGACCCGCGGCGGATCGAGCAGCACGTGGCTGAAGGGGCCGCGCAGCCAGGGCGTGCGCGCGTCCGGCGGCCGCGACAGGTCCGCGACGTGGAACTCGACGTTCGCGATGCCGTTGCGCGCGGCGTTGCCCCGCGCGCGCTCGATCAGCTGCGACTCGCCCTCAACTCCGACGACTCGCGCGCCCGAGCGCGCGAGCGGCAGCGTGAAGTTGCCAAGACCGCAGTACAGATCGAGCACCGCATCGCCCGGCCCCGGCGCGAACAGCTGCACCGCTCGGCGGACCAGCTCGCGGTTCACCACGCCGTTGATCTGCACAAAATCGCTCGGCCGAAATTCGAGTTTCAGCTCGAAGTCCGCGAGCGTGTAGTAGAGCGGCTCGAGCGCTTCGCCCGGCTCGAGCGGCTCGATGCTCTCCAGGCCGCCCGGCTGCAGATACAGGCGCGCCCCGTAACGGGTCGCAAACGCGCGCAGCCGCTGCCGGTCGGCCGCCGACGGCGCCGCCAGCACCCGCAGCACCAGCGCGGTGGCGTTGTCCGCCACGGCCACCTCGATCTGCGGCAGCCGCGCGCGGATCTCGAGCGAGCCGATGAGCTCCCCGAGCGGCGCGATCCACTCGCCGACCGGCGGACTCAACACATCGCAGTGCTGCAGGTCGGCGACATACGGCGCGTTGCGCTCGCGAAACCCGACCACCACCTTGCCCTTCTTGGCCACGTATTTCGCGCCGAGCCGCGCGCGGCGCCGATACCCCCACGCCGGACCGGCAAGGGGCTCAAGCCAGTGAGGACACGCCACGCGCGCCAGACGCTCGAGGTTGTCGGCGAGCTCGGTCTGCTTCAGCGCGAGCTGCGCCTCGCTCGAGAGGTGCTGCAGCGCGCACCCGCCGCATACTCCGAAATGCGCACAGCGCGGCGTCACGCGCGCGGCGGCCGGCGCGAGGATCTCGAGCAGCCGGCCTTCATCGTGCTGGCGGTGCCGGCGGGTGCGCACGAAGCGCACGGTCTCCCCGGGCAGCGCGCCCGGGATGAACACCGTCTTGCCCCCGCGCACGATGCCCTCGCCCTCGTGCGTCAGGCCCGCGACGCGGGCGCACTCCTCGAGCGCGGTCTGCGCCCGCAGCGCGGCCGGTCTGCTCATCGGGCCCCTTCCCACGCCTGCAGAAACTGCGCGAAGTGCGGCTCCTCGCCCGCGCGCAGCAGCGCGCGCACCCGCTCGAGCTCGCTCTCGTGCGCGGCGCGGGTCAGCCGCCCGCGCAGCAGCTCAAAGCGCAGATACACCAGATAGGTGTTGAGCACGTCGGTCTCGCAGTAGCGGCGGATGCCGGTGATGTTGCCGGCCTGATAGGCGTCCCAGACCTGCGCGCCGGAGAAGCCGAGCTTGCCCGGAAAGCCGAGCAGCTGCGCGATGTTCTCGAGCGAGACCCGTCCGCGCCCCTGAAAACCCGACAGCACGTCCATCAGGTCCAGATGCCGCCAGTGGAAGCGGCTGAGGTAGTTGTTGTAGCGGAACGCCGGATCGGACTCCCCGGTCTCCCAGTAGCGGCCCGCCTGCACCCCGGCGGCGAGCGCCCGATAGGTGAGCACCGGCAGGTCGAACCCCGAGCCGTTCCACGACACCAGCTCCGGGGAGAACCGCTCGATGCCGTCGAAGAAGCGCTCGATGAGCTCGTGCTCGGGAGCCTGCTCATCCCCGAGGCTCCACACCTTGAGCGTATCGGCGCGGCGCAGCACGCAGGAGATCGCCACCACCCGGTGCTGCTCGTGGGAGAGAAACTCCCCGCCGGAGTCCTGGCGGCGCAGCGCGAACATGGCTTTGGCGACCGCCTCATCGCTGAGGCCCTCGAGGCCGTAGAGCCGCCGTCCGAGCGCCACGTCCGGGACGGTTTCGATGTCAAACACCAGACAGTTCATATGAATCGAGTCACCCGTTTGGCTGCCGCGGGGATCATTCTGCCCTGAGCAGCACCGCCACCGCCACGACCAGACCGGCCTCGTCGGTGAGGGTCACGTGGCCCTCGCCGATGCCGAGCGCGCGCCGCACCTGCTCCCCGCGCTCGGAATAGACGACTTCCGGCTTGCCGAGGCGGTTGTGCACCACTCCGACGTCGCGGATCCACACCCCGTTGGCGAACCCCGTGCCCATCGCCTTGACGATGGCCTCCTTGGCCGCAAAGCGCATGGCGAGAAAGCGCTTCGGCCGCTGCGTGCGCGCGAGCTGCGCGCGCTCCTCGGGCATCAGCAGCCGCTCGATGAACCGCTCGCCGCGGCGCGCGAGCACCCCGTCGATCCGCTCAGCCTTGAGCACATCGATGCCGATGCCGAAGATCATGCGCGCGCAGCAGACATCAACGCGCGCATCTGCCGCACGGCCGCCGGCAGCCCGTGAAAGACCGCGCGCGCGATGATGGCATGTCCGATGTTCAGTTCGACGATCTCGGCGATGGCGGCCACCGGCTGCACGTTGTGATAGTCGAGGCCATGCCCCGCGTGCACTTGCAGGCCGAGCCGCGCGGCCAGGCGCGCGCCGCTCGCGAGCCGATCGAGCTCCCGAGCGCGCTCGGTGCCGCTCGCTTCGGCGTAGGCGCCGGTGTGCAGCTCGATCGCCGGCGCCCCGACACGCGCGCTCGCTTCGATCTGCGCCGGGTCCGGATCGATGAACAGTGATGCCTGCACGCCGTGGGCGCCGAGGCGCTCGAGCGCCGCGCCCACCCGCGCGCTCTGGCCGGCCACATCGAGCCCGCCCTCGGTGGTGAGCTCCTGACGCTTCTCCGGCACCAGGCAACAGTGCGCCGGGCGCACCTCGCTGGCGATGTCCAGCATCTCGGCCGTGACCGCCATCTCGAGGTTCATCGGGGTCTTCAACAGCGTACGCAGCGTGCGCACGTCGGCATCCTGGATGTGCCGGCGGTCCTCGCGCAGATGCAGCGTGATGCCGTCGGCCCCGGCCATCTCGGCCTCGAGCGCCGCGTGCACGGGATCCGGATCACGGCCGCGACGGGCCTGACGCAGCGTCGCGATATGGTCGATGTTCACGCCGAGGGCGATAGGGGGATGGGACACAGGGGCCTCCGCGCACAGTGGCGCCCCGAGTGGGGGCTCAGTCGGTCATTTTCCCGTAGGGGCGCGCCGGATGCGACCCCCGCTGCACCGCCCGCGCCACGCGCCGTGTGGTGAGCTCGCGGCCCTCGAGACACTCCGCGAGCGCCGCGGCGAGCAGGATGCGCGCATCGGCACGCGTGCGGGCGGCGGCGAGATCGCCCTGCTCGAGCGCGCGCAGCGAGTGGCCCGAGAGCGCCCCGGGCTCATCAGCGGCCACGCGGACGAGGCCCTGTGCGGGTCGGAAGCGATAGAAGCCCTCCGGCTCGATCGGCCGCCCGCCCGCCTGCGCGGCGAGGTCAAGTCCGTAGCCGACGCCGCTCAGCAGCTCGAGCTCGAACCGCCGCAGCGCCGCCTCGATGTCCCCGCCCTCGCGCAGCCGGCCGAGCGCCGCGCCGTAGGCGTCGAACAGCTCCGGGGCCGCATCGTGACGCAGGGTGAGCTTCAGCAGCAGCTCATTGAGGTAAAAGGCGCTCATCACGCTCGCGGCCGGCAGCGCGGCGGGCACCTCGGCGCACTCCGCGCCGGTGAGCTGGCCCGCCTCGCGCCCCAGGGTGAAGGACAGCAGCAGCCGCTGAAACGGCTGCAGCACGGAGGCGAGACGGGATTTCGGTCCGCGCACCCCGCGGGCGAACAGCGTCAGGCGCCCCTGCTCGCGCACCAACACCTCGAGGATCCGGCCGGTCTCGCGGTACGGCCGGTGGTGCAGCAGATAGCCCGGCGCCAGCTGGACGCGGCGCGCGTGCGCGCTCATGGCTCCAGGCCCAGATCCTGCAGCGCGCGGGCGCTGTCCGCCCAGTTCTCGCGCACCTTGACCCACAGCCGAAGGTGCAGCCGCCGGCCGAGCAGCGCATTGAGCGTGCGCCGCGCGGAGGTGCCGACACGCTTCAGCCGCTCCCCCTGGGCGCCGATCACGATCGGCTTCTGGCCCTCGCGGTCGACCCAGATGGCCGCATCCACGAGCAGCTGCCCGTCCTCTTCGGCCATCCGCTCGATGTCCACGGCGATGCCGTAGGGCACCTCCTGGTTCAGCTCGAGGGTGAGCTTCTCGCGCACCGTCTCGGCAATGCGGAACGCGATGCCCCGGTCCGTGAGCGCATCGCGCTCGAACAGCGGCGGGGACAGCGGCAGCTCGGCGGTGATGGCCGCGAGCAGCGGCTCGAGGCCGTCGGACTTCAGCGCCGAGACCGGCACCAGGGCGAGGAACGGGTGGCGCGCGCCGAGCTCGGCCAGATACGGCAGGAGCCGATCGCGCGGGCGAACCTGATCGACCTTGTTGACCGCTGCGACCGCCGGCCGCCCGGCGCGCGCGATGCGCTCGAGCGCGAGCTCATCCTCGCTGGTCCACTTCAGCGCCTCGACCACCAGCACCACCACATCGGCGTCGGCGAGCGCGGCCGCGGCGGTGCGGTTCATCGCCTTGTTCAGCGCACGCCGCGCATGGCGATGCAGCCCCGGCGTGTCGAGGAAGGCGATCTGCGCATCCTCGCGCTGCACCAGCCCCAGGATGCGGTGCCGCGTCGTCTGCGGGCGCGGGGTGACGATGCTGAGCTTGGTGCCGACCAGGGCATTGAGCAGCGTCGATTTGCCCACGTTCGGCCGCCCGAGGAGCGCGGCGAACCCGCAGCGCAGCATCGGCGGGGAGGAGTCAGCTGTGGCGCTCATCGGCACCCTCTTCGATCATCTCCAGGATACGCTCGGCAGCTTCCTGCTCGGCGCGGCGGCGGCTCGAGCCACGCCCGCGCGAACTGAGCGCCAGGGCCTCGACCGCACAGCTCACCTCGAAAGTCTGCGCGTGCGGTTCGCCCTCGACGTGCTCGACAGTGTAGAGCGGAAGGGCGAGCGCGCGCGATTGCAGGTGCTCCTGCAGGCGGGTCTTGGGATCCTTCAGCGCCTCCGGCGGCGGCAGGGCCGCCACGCGCGGGGCGAGCAGGCGCAGGATCAGCGCCTCGGCGGCCTGGAGCCCGGCATCGAGGAACATCGCCCCGCAGAGCGCCTCGAAGGCATCGGCCAGAATCGACTGGCGGCGAAAGCCGCCGCTCTTGAGCTCCCCGGAGCCGAGCTGCAGCACCTCCCCGAGACCGAGCTGCCCGGCCACTTCGGCGAGCGGCTCGGCGCTGACCACCCGGGCGCGCAGCCGGCTCAAGTCCCCCTCGGTCGCCTCGGGAAAGCGCTCGAACAGGTGGTGCGCCACCGCGAGGTTGACCACCGCGTCACCGAGGAACTCGAGCCGCTCGTTGTTCGGCCCGGCGGCGCTGCGGTGCGTCAGGGCCGCGCGGAACAGCGCCGGCTCGCGCGGCGCATAGCCGAGCCGCGCGAGCAGCCAGCGCTGCGGCCACTGCCCGTTATCCACTGCCGCTCACGGACACCGTCTTGTCGAAGGCCACCCGCAACGTGATATCGCCAAAGAGCGGCGCGTAGTCGTAGTAGGCCGCCTGCACCTTCCAGCCGGTCCCGGTGCGCCGGATGATCACGTCCTGCACCGAGGGGTAATTGACGCTGTCGATCTCGAAGTGGCGCGAGATGGCGGTCTGGATGTTGAACACGCTCGCCCCGCCGCCCCGGAACTGCCGCTGCACCTCATCGAGCGTGTGCGACACCTTCATGTAGTTCAGGTACACCGGCGCTAAGCGCATCCCGGCGTACAGGCACACGGCGAATGGTGTGAGCAGCACCAGCCAGCCGATCAGAGTGATCCCGCGTTCTCGCCGCATCGCCACGCCCTCCGCTACTTGATCTTCATGCCGATCCGGCTCCAGATCGGCCCCCCTTTACGGTGAATGTCCCAATTGAACCAGATGTAGGTCGCCTTGCCGACCAGGTTGCGCTCGGGCACGAAGCCCCACACCCGGCTGTCGTCGCTATTGTCCCGATTGTCGCCAATCATGACATAGTTTCGCGGCGGCACGTTCATCTCGACGACTTTCTGCTCGTAGAGCGGCTCGGCATCCGGCGGCGGCGTGCCGCCGCAGATGTACCCGCGCGCGTCCGAGCGCGGACAGGTCGGCAGCGGATCGTTGGTGACCTCGAGCGGCACCGGGCACAGCAGCACCTGGTGCACGTGGTTGTCCAGGTCCTCGGTGGCGATCTGCATGTTGCGGTAGCAGCCGTCGTTGTACAGGCCCGTGACCTTCAGCGGTATCTTCCTGCCGTTGATGATCAGCCGATCGTCGCGCACCAGCACATGGTCCCCCGGCAGGCCCACCACGCGTTTGATGTAGTCCTCGCGCGGATTGAGCGGATAGCGGAACACCGCCACGTCCCCGCGGTGCGGCTCGCCGGTGGCGAGGATCTTGGTGTGCGTGATCGGCAGGCGCAGCCCGTAGGCGAACTTCTCCACCACGATGAAGTCTCCGTCGAGCAGCGTCGGCATCATCGAGTCCGACGGGATGCGGAACGGCTCGAACAGGAACGAGCGCACCAGCAGCACCGCGAGGGCCACCGGGAAGAAGCTGCGCGCGTAATCGACGGTGGTCGGCTCGGGCCGGGTGGCCGGGTCGTGCCCGGCGGCGCGCGCGGCAGCGGCGCGCCGGCGCGCGAGCAGCGCCGCATCGATCAGCCAGACGATTCCCGTGACCACGCAGATGATGAGCAGCACCGCGCTGAAGTTCAGCGCCTCGGCCGCGAAGATGCGCAGCACCACCGCCACCAGCAGCACCGGCAGCGCCCGGTAGCACCAGGCGGCGAGTGCCGGGTCCGGCGTGGGCGCAGCGCCGAGCGCACGGCGCGGCTTGAACAGCCAGTCATCGATCACGCAGATCAATCCCACCGGGATCGCCAGCCAGGACAGGACGATGATCAGCTGCATCAGGATAGACGGCATGGCAACTCCATTGACGAGTTTGGGTACGACTCGGCAGCATCTGAGGGCGTGCGCCGGTGCATTGCCCGCAAGCGAGGGAACATTGGCAGAGGACTCCCGGCCGCCACGCTACTTGCGGCCGACCTTCAGCACGGCGAGGAACGCCTCCTGGGGAATCTCGACCCGACCGACCTGTTTCATGCGTTTTTTGCCTTCTTTTTGCTTCTCGAGGAGCTTGCGCTTGCGGCTGACGTCACCGCCGTAGCACTTGGCAAGCACGTTCTTGCGCAGCGCCTTGACCGTGGCGCGCGCGATGACCGCACTGCCGATCGCCGCCTGGACAGCCACTTCGAACATCTGTCGCGGAATGAGCTCCTGCATCTTGTCCACGAGCTCGCGGCCGCGCTGATAGGCGCTGTCGCGATGCACGATGATCGAGAGCGCATCGACCCGCTCGCCGTTGATTAGGATGTCGAGCTTCACGAGCGGGGCGGGCTGGAAGTGCGAGAACTCGTAATCGAAGGAGGCGTAGCCGCGGCTGACCGACTTCAGCCGGTCGAAGAAATCCAGCACCACCTCGGCGAGCGGCAGCTCGTACTGCAGGGAGACCTGCGTGCCGAGGTACTGCATCTTCTTCTGCGCGCCACGCTTGTCCGTGCACAGCTTCAGCACCGCCCCGACGTGATCGGGCGGCACGAGGATGTTGGCGATGATGATCGGCTCGCGGATCTGCTCGATCTGGTTCAAGGGCGGCAGCTTCGAGGGGTTGTCGATGTACTCGACCTGCCCATCGGTGCGCGCCACCTCGTAGACCACCGTCGGGGCGCTGGTGACGAGGTCCAGGTGGTATTCGCGCTCGAGCCGCTCCTGCACGATGTCCATGTGCAGCAGGCCGAGAAAGCCGCAGCGGAAGCCGAAGCCGAGCGCACCGGAGACCTCCGGCTCGTAGTGCAGCGCCGAGTCATTCAGCCGCAGCTTCGCCAGGGCGTCGCGGAAGCTCTCGTAGTCCTCGGAATTGACCGGAAAGAGTCCGGCGAACACCCGCGGCTTGATCTGGCGGAACCCAGGCAGCGCCGTGGCGGCGGGCCGGTTCTCGAGCGTGATGGTATCGCCCACCGGCGCCCCATCGATCTCCTTGATGCCGGCGACGATGAAGCCCACATCCCCGGCCGAGAGCCGCTGCTCGACGATGGGCTTGGGTGTGAAGCGCCCCAGCCGATCGACGGTGTGCGCGCGCCCGGTGGACACCACGCGGATCTTCTCTCCGCTCGCCACACTGCCGTTGACGACGCGTACCAGCGAGACGACCCCGACGTAATTGTCGAACCAGGAGTCGATGATCAGCGCCTGCAGGGGCGCCTCGGGAGCCCCGCGCGGGGCCGGAATGCGCCGGATCAGCGCCTCGAGCAGCGCCTCGACGCCCTCGCCGGTCTTGGCGCTCACGCGCAGCGCATCGTGCGCTTCGATGCCGATGATCTCCTCGATCTCGCGCATCACGCGCTCGGGATCCGCCGACGGCAGGTCGATCTTGTTGATGACCGGCACGACCTCCAGGCCCTGCTCGATCGCCGTGTAGCAGTTCGCGACGCTCTGCGCCTCGACGCCCTGGGAGGCATCGACCACCAGCAGCGCCCCGTCGCAGGCGGCGAGCGAGCGGGACACCTCGTAGGAGAAATCGACGTGCCCGGGGGTATCGATCATGTTCAGCTGGTAACGCTGCCCGTCATGGGCGTCGTAATAGAGCGTGACGCTCTGCGCCTTGATGGTGATGCCCCGTTCGCGCTCGAGGTCCATCGAATCGAGCACCTGAGAGTGCATCTCGCGCTCTTCGAGCCCGCGGCAGAGCTGAATGAACCGATCGGCCAGCGTGGACTTGCCGTGATCGACGTGAGCGATGATGCAAAAATTACGTATGAGCCGCATGAATCCGGGCCGCGTTTTCTGCCGCGCCAGATTGTCAGCGGCGGGCGGATTATACCTGCTGATTCGCGCTGATTACGCTCTACTTGCGCCCGTTCGCGCCGCCCGGGCGTGCCCCGGGGCGCACCACCGCTCAGGCGCCCGCGAGTCGCTTGTGCAGCGCGGCGCCATCGAAGCGGAACCGGCACACCATCGCCCCATCGAGCAGCAGCACCGGCACCTGCAGCCCATAGCGGCGCTGCAGCTCGGCATCGCTGTCGACGTCGAGCTGCTCTAGCGGCGGCAGGCTGGCCTGCTCGCCGAACGCGCGCAGCGCCGCGAGCATCTCGTCGCAGAGCAGGCAGTCGCGGCGGTAGATCAGCGTCAGGGTAGCCCCACTCATGGTGGCGGCATCGCATGGGCGAACGGACCGCCCGGCGGCGCCGAGTACGAGCCGGGCCGGGCCCGCACTGACACGGCAATGGAGCGCACGGTGCGCGCCGGCGCCTCGCCCACCGCGGTGACGCGGTGGCCGTCAACGAACGTCGAGAACACGTAGGAGGCGCCCATGTGCGCCCATTCTACCGCCGGAGGATGGGTGTGCGTGTGCGCGTGCGCCGGGCGCGCCACGAACACCGACACCGACGCGAGGCCGTCGGTATACACGAGGTGCTCGACCGGCCCGAGGGCCCCCGGCATGCTCTGCGCCACGTGCGTGGCCATGTGGAAGCCCGGCGGCAGCCACAGCGCGTGCCACACCAGACCGCTGTTTTTCTGCGGCGGCGGGCTCTGGGTGCGCAGCCAGCGGTAGCCGGCCGTCGAGAGGTGCGGCTGGAAGGCCGAATCGGGGATGTTCCGGTCGATCTTGAGGGTGGCGAAGACGATCTGTTCGATCACTCGCCCGCCGTGACGCGCGTCCCACAGCTGGATCTTCAGCGGCATCCCGGCCCGATCGATCCACAGCCGGTATCCATAGCGGTAATGATCGCGCGGCATGACGGTGATCAGGCGCGTGAGGTGCTGATCGATGCGCTCCTGCGCCCCTTCGTGCAGCGCGTAGAAGCGCTGGGTCTGCTTGTTGAGGATCGGGATGGTGCCGATGAGCGAGCGCTTGGAGGGGATGTGCTCGACCAGCACCTCGCGTTTGTCGGGCAGGTAGCACGTCAGATCCGAGCCGGTACGGATGAACTCCCGGCCGGAGCCGTCGAGGGACACGAGCCGTTCGGAGACCACCCCGTTCTTCAGGCGATGGATGATCCGCAGCATCTGCACCCGTCCGCCCACCCAATGGGCGAAGGTGCCTTCGTAATCCAGGGTGGTGAGCGCGTGGTTCATGCGCTCGAGCCACTGCGCCGGCTGTCCGGCGAGCGCGACGGCGCCGCCGAACACCCACAGCACCGCCCAGGCGCCGAGCCGCTCGCTAGTGCGGATGCCGCGTCGCATGGCTATGCCCGGCGGCACGCCGATGGGACGGGAGGGGCGCGCTCAGGGAGCCCGCCTCACTGACCATCAGCGAGGACAACAGACTCCCGCCGCTGATCGGCCAGGAGTAGGCGCTGTGCGCCACGACATAATCGGCCAGCTGGGTCGGCGGCATCGGCGTCACGGGCTGCGCCGATACCGGCGGCACGACATAACTATCGCTCGCACCGCCCTGCGTCCCAGCCGCAGGCGCGCTCACGCTGGCAACGCTCATCACCGCAGTACCCGACGGGGCCAGGGCGTGCGCGCGCAGCCACAGGATCGAGAGGGCCGCGACTCCCGCCGCCACCCCCGCCCCGGAAACCATGCGCACCCACGGGGAGGCCGACCACCGCGCCGCACCGCTTCTCGAGGCGAGCAGCGGCTCGTGGGTCAGGGCGGCATTGACGCGTCCGGCGAGCGAACTCTGCAGCACCACGCCGCGTTCGGCGCGGATCACCGCGCCGATGAGCGCGTAGCGGCCCCAGCGCGCCTTGAGCCCCTCGTCGCGCGAGAGGCGCCGGGCGAACAGCTCGCATTCGGCGGCCGGCAGCTCGTCATCGAACATGGCGGAGAGCTGACTGTCGAGTTCCTCGTTCATCCGAGTTCCTCCGTACGGCCGAGGCCCCCTTCGAACACCTCGCGCAGCTGGCGGTCGATCGCCTCGCGCGCCCGAAAAATGCGCGACCGGACGGTGCCGACCGGGCAGCCCATGGTGGCCGCGATCTGCTCGTAGGACAGCCCCTCGAGCTCGCGCAGCACGATCGCGGTGCGCAGATCCTCCGGCAACTGCTCGATCGCGCCGTTGACGGTCTGGCGGATCTCGTCGGTGAGCACCAGCCCCTCGGGGGTCTCGGAATCCTTCAGTCGGCCTTGCATATCGTAGGACTCATCGATGCTGTCACGGTCGAAGTCGTAGTCGACGGGACTACGGTCACGGGAAACCACCGCGTTCTTGGCGGTATTGATGGCGATGCGGTACAGCCAGGTGTAAAAGGCGCTCTCGCCGCGAAACTGCGGCAGTGCGCGGTAGGCCTTGATGAAGGCCTCCTGGGCGATATCCTCGGCCTCGGCCGGGTTACGGACATAGCGCGTCACCAGCTTGACCAACTTGTGCTGGTACTTCAGCACCAGCACGTCGAAAGCGCCCTTATCGCCTCGCTGTACCCGGCGAACCAGGCTCAAATCGCTGACATCGGCGCTCATTGCGCGCCCTCTGCTCCTGAATAAGGAAGGCCGCTCGCGCCGCGACCTGAATAGACACTGAATCTTTGGATAAGTTCAGATGTCCTCACTTTCTTCCCGCATCCTGGTCCGGGAATCTGACCTCGATCATGCCCGAGGGGGCACCGCGGCGCCACCGGTGCTGCGGATGCGCCCGGCGAGCGCCGCCAGCTGCGGGTCGGCGGGCACCGCCCCCGCGAGCAGGTAGCCGGCGAGCTGCGGGTCGGGCAGCTCGAGCAGGCGGGCGAGAACGGCCCGCTCGGCGGGGCTCGCATCGGGCAGCGCGGCCGCCGCATAGCGCTCGAGCAGCACGTCGAGCTCCTTCAGACCGCGCCGGCAGCGCCACAACAGCCGCCGTCCCTCGGCATCGAGCACCGCCGCCACCGGCGTCAGCTTTGCCGCTGCACGAGCATCTTCTTGATCTCGGCAATGGCTTTGGCGGGGTTGAGGTCCTTCGGACACACGTCCGTGCAGTTCATGATGGTGTGGCAGCGATACAGCTTGAACGGATCCTCGAGCGCATCGAGACGCTCCCCGGTCGCCTCGTCGCGGCTGTCGATGATCCAGCGGTAGGCGGCGAGCAGCGCCGCGGGCCCGAGGTACCGCTCGCTGTTCCACCAGTAGCTCGGGCAGGCCGTCGAGCAGCACGCGCACAGGATGCACGCGGCCGGCCGGTCGATCTTCTCCTGCTCCTCCTTCGACTGCAGCCGCTCGCCGTCGGGCGGCGCCGGCGTGTCCGTCATGAGCCACGGCTTGACCGAGGCGTACTGGGCGTAGAACTGGGTGAGGTCCGGCACCAGATCCTTCACCACCGGCATGTGCGGCAGCGGGTAGATGCGGATCTCGCGCCCGAGATCCTGCAGGGAGGTCGTGCAGGCGAGGCGATTGACCCCGTCGATGTTCATCGCGCACGAGCCGCAGATGCCCTCGCGGCAGGAGCGGCGGAAGGTGAGCGACGCATCGACGCTGTCTTTGATGCGGATCAGCGCATCGAGCACCATCGGGCCGCACTCGGCGAGGTCGAGCTCGAAGGTGTCCACGCGCGGGTTCTCGCCCGAGGACGGCTCGAAGCGGTAGATGCGCAACGTGCGCACCTCGCGCGCCCCGTCCGGCGCCTTGTGGGTGATCCCGGTGCGGATGCGCGAGTTGGGAGGCAGTCGGAACTCAGCCATCGGAAACCCTTGCTCAGTAAGTCCGCGCCTTCGGCGGGATGCTCTCGACCTCGTCGGTGAGCGTGTTCAGGTGCACGGGCCGGTACTCGAAGCGCACCCGGCCCGGCCCCTCGACCGTCACCAGCGTGTGCTTCATCCAGTTCGCATCGTCGCGGTTGGGGTAGTCCTCGCGCGCATGCGCGCCGCGGCTCTCGGTGCGATTGCCCGCCGAGTGAATGGTCGCGGTGGCCTGCATGAGCAGGTTCTCCAGCTCCATCGTCTCGATCAGGTCCGTGTTCCACACCAGCGAGCGGTCCGTGACGTGCACGTCGGCGAAGGACTCGTAGGTCTGCGCAAGCTTGCGCGCGCCCTCGGCGAGGGACTCCCCGGTGCGAAACACCGCCGCATCGATCTGCATGGTCTTTTGCATCTCCAGGCGGATCTCGGCCGTCGGCCGCGAGCCGTGCGCGTTGCGCAGGCGGTCGAGGCGCGAGAGCGCCAGCTCCGCGGAGTCCTTCGGCAGCGGCGCGTGGCGTGTCCCGGGCTTGACCAGCTCGGCGCAGCGCCGCGCGGCCTGGCGCCCAAACACCACGAGGTCGAGCAGCGAGTTCGATCCGAGGCGGTTCGCCCCGTGCACCGACACACACGCCGCCTCGCCCACGGCCATCAGCCCCGGCACCACGCTGTCGGGATTGCCATCGCGCGGCCGGACGACCTCGCCATGGTAGTTGCAGGGGATGCCGCCCATGTTGTAATGCACCGTCGGCTGCACCGGAATCGGCTGGCGCGTCACGTCGACGCCAGCGAAGATGCGCGAGGTCTCGGCAATGCCCGGCAGGCGCTCGTGGATCACCTCGGGCCCGAGGTGCTCGAGGTGCAGGTGAATGTGGTCGTGCTCGGGCCCAACGCCGCGGCCCTCGCGGATCTCGATCGTCATCGCGCGACTGACCACATCGCGCGAGGCGAGATCCTTGGCGTTCGGCGCGTAGCGCTCCATGAAGCGCTCGCCCTTGGCGTTGGTGAGATAGCCGCCCTCCCCGCGCACCCCCTCGGTGATCAGGCAGCCGGCGCGGTAAATGCCGGTCGGGTGGAACTGCACGAACTCCATGTCCTGCAGCGGCAGCCCGGCGCGCAGCACCATGGCGTTGCCGTCCCCGGTGCACGAGTGCGCCGAGGTGCACGAGAAGTACGCCCGCCCGTACCCGCCGGTGGCGAGGATGGTCATGTGCGCGCGGAAGCGGTGCAGCTTCCCCTCGGTCATATCGAGCGCGATGACTCCGCGGCACTGCCCGTTGTCCATGATCAGGTCGATGGCGAAGAACTCCACGAAGAACGTCGCGGAGCGGCGGATCGACTGCTGGTAGAGCGTGTGCAGCAGCGCGTGCCCGGTGCGGTCGGCGGCCGCGCAGGTGCGCTGCGCGATGCCCTTGCCGAAGTGCGTGGTCATCCCGCCGAAGGGCCGCTGATAGATCCGCCCCGCATCGGTGCGCGAGAACGGCACGCCGTAGTGCTCGAGTTCGATCACCGCCGCGGGCGCCTCCTTGCACATCAGCTCGATGGCATCCTGATCGCCGAGCCAGTCCGAACCCTTCACGGTGTCGTACATGTGCCAGCGCCAGTCGTCCTCGCCCATATTGCCGAGCGCGGCGCTGATGCCGCCCTGGGCCGCCACGGTGTGGCTGCGCGTCGGGAACAGCTTGCTGATGCAGGCCGTCGAGAGGCCCGCCTCGGCGAGCCCGAGCGTGGCCCGCAGCCCCGAGCCGCCCGCCCCGACGACGATGACGTCGTAGGTATGGTCGATGAATTCGTACGCGCTCATGCGGCGCCTCCCAACGCCACTTTAAGGACCGCGAACACGCCGGCGGCGGCGGCGAGCACGTGCAGATAGGTCACGAGCGCGAGCAGCACGGTGCGCAGGCCGCGGCTGCCCACGTAGTCCTCGATCACCACCCGCACGCCGAGCTGCGAATGCCAGGCGGCGGTGAGCACGGAGAGGATCAGCAGCACCGCCGTCCAGTCCTGGCGCAGCCAAGCGCTCACCGTCGCGTAATCGAGCGCGGGCAGCGACAGCAGCGACACCACGAGCCAGATCGCCAGCGGCACCAGCGCCACGGCCGTCATGCGCTGCATCAGCCAGTGATGCACGCCGTCCTTGGCCGCACCGCGGCCGAGCGCCTGCCCGAGCGGACTGCGCAGGCTCATGATGCGTGCCTCCGGCCGAGCAGCCAGAGCGCGAGCCCGATGAACAGCACGGCGCTCGCGCCGAGCACTAGGTAGGCGCTGGCGCGCGAGTGCGCGCGCTCCATGGCCCGTCCGGTATCCCACACCAGATGGCGCAGGCCTGCGCACAGATGGTATGAGAACACCGCAAGCAGCGCCAGCCAGAGAATCTTGAACACGCCGAGCCCGAGCAGCGCCGCGGCGTGCGCGTACGCGACGGGCCCGGCCGCGAGAGCCATCAGCCAGTACACCAGCACGATCAGCCCGAGCGAGAGCACCAGCCCGCTGATGCGGTGCAGGCCTGAGGTGAGCAGCGTGTAGCGGTGTACCCGGTACACGGACAGATGAGGCGAAGTGGGACGTGCAGCCATAAGTGCTCGGGGGTCAAAAATCGATACAGCGGCCGTTGCGCTCCCAATCGCCGTAGCGCGTCGGCTCCAGCCCTGCGGGGCCACCGAGTTCGCGCGGGACGCTCTGGGGGGGTTCCGGGGCGGTGCTCGCCTGCCTGCCGGAGCTCGCGTCAGCTGGGGTTGCGGGCGGCGGTTGGGCGTTCTTCGAGTCGTCCTGCATGCGCAAGAATTTTGCCAGAATCGCGCTGTTCCCGCCATGGCACAGCCTACCTCAAGATCAGTCCGCTAAGATATCGTCATATGAATGACGAACTGCACCGTACCGCGCTCGAGGATCTGGGCGTGCTGCGCATCGCCGGAGCGGATGCGCGGCGCTTCCTACAGGGACAGCTGTCGAACGACATGACGCGGCTCGGCCCCGAGCGCGCGCTGCTCGCCGGCTTGCACACTCCCCAGGGACGCACCGTCGCGCTGCTGCGCCTGCTGCTGCGCTCGGACAACGAGCTGCTCGCGCTGCTGCCGCGCGAGCTCACCGCGCCCGTCAGCCAACGGCTCGCGAAATACATCCTGCGCGCCAAGGTCAGCCTCGCGGATCTCTCCGCCGAGTGGCGCGTCAGCGCGCTCGCCGCGCGCGCCGAGCTCGAGCAGGGCGAGCCCGCGGGCGTCCTGCCGCATGAGCTGCCGCCGCCGCGCACCGGCGCACAGCGCCGGCTCGGCGAGCGGCTCTACCTCACCGTCAGCGAGCAACCGGTCCGCTGGCTCGAGATCGCCGCGCGCGCAGGCGAGCCGCACGCCGCTCACGCTGCGGCGCGCGAGGCCTGGCGGCTGCTCGATGTTCGCGCCGCACTGCCGCAGATCTACGCGGCCACCTCCGAGCAGTTCGTCGCCCAGATGTTGAATCTCGATGTCCTCGGGGCCATCGCCTTCGACAAGGGCTGCTACACCGGTCAGGAAGTCATCGCGCGGGCGCACTACCGCGGCCGCGTCAAACGCCGCGCGCAGCGCTTCCTCACCCGCGCTGCGCTCGCACTGGCGCCCGGTGAGAGCGGCGTGTTGCCCGATGGGCGAGTCTTCACCGTAGTGGAGGCGGCGCGCCGGGCCGACGGCCGCTGCGAATTCCTCGCGGTCGCGCCGCTCGCGGCAGATGAGCGCGGCGCTGCGGGCGATGCGCCCTTGGTGCAGGCCGAGCCGCTCGCGATGCCCTACGCGCTGCCGGAGTAAGGCCGCCTCGCCCCTACAGGTCGATCAGCTCGACCTCCTCGGTGCGGATCGGCCGCTCGAGAAAGCGCGTGCCGATGCGGGCGAAGCGCTCGGGCGCATCGGTCGCGAGCAGCCGCAGGCCGCCCTGTCCGCCGAGGCACGCCAGCCCCGCCTGCGCGAGTGTCACGCGCACGTGCCGCGCGGTGGTTTCGGCCGAATCCACGATGCGCACCTCGGGGCCGACCGTGGCGCGGATGGCTTGCTCGAGCATCGGGAAGTGCGTGCAGCCCAATACCAGCGTGTCCGCAGCGGGCGCCCCGCCGGCCGGCGTGAACAGCGCATCGAGATAGTGGTGCGCGAGTGCCTCGGCGATGGGCCCGCCGGTCAGCCCCTCCTCGGCCAGCGCGACGAACAGCGGCGCCGGCAGCGCGCGCACCTCGGCCGCGGGCCGGCGCTGCAGGATCGCCTGCTGATAGGCCCCGCCGCGCACCGTCCCCTCGGTGGCGATCACCGCGATGCGCCCCGAGGGCGAGGCGGCGCAGGCAGCCTCGGCGCCCGGCTCGATCACTCCGATCACCGGCACCGGAGCCAAGTGTGCGCGCACCGCCGGCAGGCTCACCGCCGAGGCGGTGTTGCAGGCGACCACCAGGCACTTGATGCCGCGCGCACTCAGCGCCTCGGCAGCCTGCAGCGCGTAACGCGCGACGGTGGCGGGACTCTTCGTGCCGTACGGCAGCCGGGCCGTATCGCCGAGGTACACGAACTGCTCGGCCGGCAGCTCGCGCATCAGCGCCTTGAGCACCGTCAGGCCCCCGACTCCGGAATCGAACACCCCGATCATGCGCGGTGCACGGGATCGACCGCGGTCCGCCGCGGCACGCCCTCGCGAGACGGCCGCGCCGGGGCGCCGGGCGGCACGGTCACACGCTCTCCGGACGCAGATGCGGGAAGAGGATGACGTCGCGGATCGAAGGGGAATCGGTGAAGAACATCACCAGCCGATCGATGCCGACGCCGAGCCCCGCTGTCGGCGGCATGCCGTACTCCAGGGCACGTACATAGTCGGCGTCGTAGAACATCGCCTCCTCGTCGCCGCGGTCCTTGCGCGCGACCTGGGCGCGAAAGCGCGCGGCCTGGTCCTCCGGGTCGTTGAGCTCGGAGAACCCGTTGGCGAGCTCGCGGCCGGCGATGAACAGCTCGAACCGGTCGGTGAGGAACGGATCGTGCTCGTTGGCGCGCGAGAGCGGGGAGACCTCCGCCGGATACGCGCACACGAAGGTCGGATCGAACAGGGTGTGCTCGGCGGTCTTCTCGAAGATCTCGATCTGCAGCTTGCCCGGCCCGTCGTGCGGCTGCACCGGGATGCCGAGCTGCTCGCACACGCGGCGCAGATAGCCCGGCTCGCGCAGCGAGGACCGCTCGAGCTGCGGGTTGTGCTCGAGGATCGCCTCCTCGACCGTCACGCGCCGGAAGGGCTTGGCGAGCTCGTAGCGGCGCCCCTGATAGGTCAGCTGCTCGCTGCCGTGCAGGCTCTGCGCCAGCCCCCGGATCGCCTTTTCGATCCAGTCCATGAGGTCGCGGTAGTCGGCGTAGGCCAGATACAGCTCCAGCATGGTGAACTCGGGGTTGTGCTGGGTCGAGAGCCCCTCGTTGCGGAAATTGCGGTTGATCTCGTAGACGCGCTCCAGCCCGCCGACCACCAGGCGCTTCAGGTACAGCTCCGGGGCGATGCGCAGGTACATGTCCATGTCGAGCGCGTTGTGGTGCGTGACGAACGGCCGGGCGCTCGCCCCGCCGGGGATCGGCTGCATCATCGGCGTCTCGACCTCGATGAAATCGAGCGCATCGAGAAAGTCGCGCAGGTAGCGCACGATGCGCGCGCGCGTGCGAAACACGTTGCGGCTGGTCTCGTTGACGATCAGATCGACGTAGCGCTGCCGGTAGCGCGTCTCGACGTCGGCGAGCCCATGCCACTTGTCGGGCAGCGGCCGCAGCGATTTCACCAGCAGCCGCAGCCGCTCGACGCGCACGGAGAGCTCCCCGGTCTTGGTGCGGAACAGCACCCCGCTCGCCCCGACGATATCCCCGACGTCCCAGCCCTTGAAGGCCTCGTAGAGCTCCTCGCCGAGCGCTCCTTTCTGCAGGAACAGCTGGATCTGCCCGGTGCGGTCGGCGATGTTGGCGAAGCTCGCCTTGCCCATCACCCGCTTCAGCAGCATCCGCCCGCCGACGGTCACGTGCGTCGGGTTGGCCTCGAGCCACTCGCCGCTGCGCTCCCCGAAGGCGTCCTGCAGCTGCCCGGCGAGCGCATCGCGGCGGAAATCGTTCGGGTAAGCCGCCCCGCGCGCGCGCAGCTCGGCGAGCTTGGCGCGCCGCTCGGCGATCAGCTTGTTCTCATCGATGCGCTCGGCGCCGCCGTGTTCCGCATGAGTGTCTGTCATAACCTGCCTACAGCCCCGCCTTGAGCGAGGCTTCCAAGAACTGATCGAGATCCCCGTCGAGCACCGCGGTGGTATTGCCCACCTCCACGCCCGTGCGCAGATCCTTGATGCGCGACTGATCGAGCACGTAGGAGCGGATCTGATTGCCCCAGCTGACGTCGGACTTGGAGTCCTCGAGCACCTTGGCGGCGGCGTTGCGCTTGTTCACCTCGAGCTCGTACAGCTTCGCCTTCAGCATCTTCATCGCGGTCGAGCGGTTCTTGTGCTGACTGCGCTCGTTCTGGCAGGCGACCACGATGCCGGTGGGGATGTGCGTGATGCGCACCGCCGATTCGGTCTTGTTGACGTGCTGGCCGCCCGCGCCCGAGGAGCGGTACACGTCGGTCTTCAGGTCCGCCGGGTTGATGTCGATCGCGATGTCCTCATCGACTTCCGGGGACACGAACACCGAGGCGAACGAGGTGTGGCGGCGGTTGCCCGAGTCGAACGGCGACTTGCGCACCAGGCGGTGCACGCCGGTCTCGGTGCGCAGCCACCCATAGGCGAACTCGCCCTTCACCTCGATGGTGGCGCTCTTCAGGCCCGCGACCTCCCCCGGGTTCGAATCGATCACCTCGCAGGCGAAGCCGCGCGCGGCGCCCCAGCGCAGGTACATCCTGAGCAGCATTTGCGCCCAGTCCTGCGCCTCGGTCCCGCCCGCGCCGGCCTGAATATCCAGGTACGCGCTGTGCGAGTCCATCTCGCCGCGAAACATGCGCTGTAACTCGAGCCGGCGCACCGCCGCCTCGAGCTGCCCGGCGTCCCGGCCGATCTGCCCCGCCATGGCCGCGTCGTTCTCGCTCTCGGCGAGCGCCAGCAGCTCCGTCGCGTCGCGGATGCCGGCGTCGACCCGCTCGATCGCCTGCAGATCCCCGCTCAGGCGGGCGCGTTCACGGCCGAGCTGCTGCGCCCGTTCCGGCTGCGACCAGACGCCCGGATCCTGCAGCTCGCGCGCGACTTCCTCCAAGCGCTCTTTCTTGCGATCGTACTCAAAGAAACCCCCGTAGGGAGCTCATGCGCTCCTCGAGGTCTTTGAGCTGGCGCTTGAGGGGATTGAGTTCCATCGTGCGGTGCCGTCCGGGTGAAATACGCGACTGAGCGGATCATGCTAACGACCCGCAGGGGGAATTTCCAGCCTCAAAGCGCCCCCGGCGCGCCTCAGCCATCGGCGGATGCGTGCGCGAGCAGCCGCACCAGCTGCGCTCTGCTGTTGATGCCGAGCTTGCGGTAGGACAGGCGCACGATGTTGCGCACCGTGCCCGGTGCGAGCGCGCAGCGGCGCGCGATGGTCCGCCAGTCGCTGCCCGCGGCGTGCAGCTCGATCACCTGGTACTCGCGCCGCGTGAGCCGCTCGCGCACCGGCACGCTGTGGATGCTGAGCACGAGCGAATCGGAGAACCGGCGCGCGCGCAGCATCTCGCCGCGGCCTGCGAGCGGCACCGCCTCCTCGCGCAGCACCCGCCAGAGCAGCGGCGGCGGCAGGCGCAGCCCGCTCCAGTGCGGCCAGGTGGCGCCGATCGCCTCGCTCACCAGCCGCCCGCAGTGCAGCACCGTGCCGTCCGGCAGGGTGAGCGCGCGATGCGCACTGGGGGCGATCAGCGGCTCGCTCGAGGCGCGGCGCAGGCACAGCGCCCGGTTCACCGCGCGGGACTCCGCCAGGTGCGGCATCAGCAGCCGCAGCGCCGCGCGGTCGCCCTCGGCGAAGGGCGCATCGCTCTGCGGGCGGTGCAGCGAGAGCCACTGCCCGCCGGGCAGGCCGCACACGGCCGTGGCGATGAGCAGCTGCCGCTCGATGCGCCATTGGCGCACCTGCGCGAGCGCCGCCTGGCCGGCCGGCCGCCCGTAGAGCTCCGCGGCCTCGAACACGTGCGCGCAGCCGGGGGCCGCTGCGGTCACTTCGAGCGCATCCGGGTGTTGCCGCAGCAGAGCGATGAGCGCCTCGCGCGCCGCGAACGGCATGCGGTAGGCGTGCAAGCGGTGCACCTGCAGCTGCCCGCCGCGCAGCGCACCGGCGAGCCACAGCGCCGCCTCGAAGCGCAGATGCTCCCCGAGCGCCGCGAGCGCCAGGTCCTGGAAACGCTCGGTCTCGGCCTGCTGCGCAATGCGGTAGAGCTGCTGCGCGAAATCCAGAATGGCTTGCATGTTCGACACACCCCCGCTTAAGCGCAGGCCACACCGGCCCGCCCCGCGCCCGAGCGGGGGCGATGCCGGCTGCCCGCGTGTTATTTCAGTGATGAGGCCATCGCCGCGCCGGATCAGACCCGGATCTGGCGCGGCACCGCAGCAGGATTGAGCCGGATCCTAACGCTCCGTGCCGCACGCCGCGACGGTGTTGCAGTTATGAGCTCATGCACGCGCGGAATCAGAGCCCTTCTGCCGCGCATCCCGCGCGGGGCGCACGGCGGACACGCCCGCCTGTGCCACCGCGCGCACTCCATGACAATTGACGCAGCAGGGGCTGGGGAGGGAACCGCTCAGGGGGGCAGGAGGTGATCGACCAGCAGCTGCAGGCGCCGCTCGCCCTGATACTCGTTGATGTCCAGGCGGTACACCAGGCGCTGCTCGCCCTGCGGCAGCGGCACATCGGCGTGCGGATCCCGCAAGTTGAACGCAATGGCGTCAAAGGCGCGGTTGCGCGGGCCCTGCACCCACATCTTCACGTGCCGCTCCCCGACCACGCGGGCGTTGCGCACCGTGAACACTCCATCGAAGCTCGGCTCGGGAAACCCCTGGCCCCAGGGCCCGCCCGAGCGCAGCGCCTCGGCCGTCTCGAGCGCGATCTGCTGCACCTCGAGCTCCCCGTCGGTCTCGATCGCATCGGCGAGCGCGCCGCCGTGCGGCCAGCGGGCCACCTGCGCATCGAACAGCGCGGCGAACTCATCGAGCCGCGCGCGCGGCAGCGACAGGCCGGCGGCCATCGCATGCCCGCCGAAGCGGCCGATCAGTCCCGGATGGCTCGCATCGAGCTCAGCCAGCACGTCTCGGATGTGAACGCCGGGGACCGAGCGGGCCGAGCCGCGCAGCTCCCCGTCGCTCGCCACCGCGAAGGCGATCACGGGCCGGCGCACGCGCTCCTTCACCCGGCTCGCCACCAGCCCGACCACGCCCTGATGCCAGCCCTCGTCGAACAGACACACGGCGCTGCGCTCCCGCGCGCGCGTGCGCGCCTCATCGAGCCCCCGCACCGCCGCGAGCGCCTCGGTCTGCATGCGCGATTCGATCTCGCGCCGCTCGCGGTTGAGCGCATCGAGCCGCGCGGCAAGGCCCGCCGCGGCATCCGCCTCGGCGAGCAGGCACCGGATGCCGATCGACATGTCATCGAGCCGTCCGGCGGCGTTCAGCCGCGGCGCGACCGCGAACGCCAGGTCGGCGCTGGTCAGAGGCGCGCTCGGGCGCGAGGCGGCCGCGAGCAGCGCGCGGATCCCCGGGACGCAGCGTCCGGCGCGGATGCGCTTCAAGCCCTGCTCGACGAGCACCCGGTTGTTCCGATCGAGTGGCACCAGATCGGCCACCGTGCCGAGGGCGACCAGATCGAGCCACTCGGCCACCCCGGGCCGCTGTGCGCCGCCGAGACCGGCCGCCTCGAGCCGCCGGCGCAGCGCCGCCAGCACGTAGAAGGCCACCCCGACCCCGGCGAGCGAACGGCTCGCGAAGCGGCTGCCCGGCAGGTTGGGATTGACGATGACGCGCGCGGCGGGCAGCTCGCTGCCGGGCAGGTGATGGTCGGTGACCAGCACCTCGATGCCGAGCGCGCGCGCCTCGGCGACGCCGGCGAGACTGGCGATGCCGTTGTCCACCGTGACGATCAGGCTCGGGGCGCGCTCGGCAGCGACGCGCACGATCTCCGGGGTCAGGCCGTAGCCGAACGCGAAGCGGTTCGGCACCAGAAAATCCGCCTCGAAGCCCCAGGCGCGCAGCGCGCGCAGCATCAGCGCGGTGCTGGTCGCCCCGTCGGCATCGAAGTCCCCGACCACCAGAATGCGCCCGCCCTCGCGCTGGGCGAGCAGCAGATCGGCCGCCGCCTCCACCGACTCGAGCGTGCCGACGGGCGTGAGGTGCTCGAGCGAGGTGTCCAGCTCCTCGGCGCTGCGCACCCCGCGCGCGCGGTACACGCGCTCGAGTACCGGATGCAATCCGGCCCCGAGCGGGCCCCCATCGCTCGGGCTCGAGCGACGCACCACACGCAGCATCATGCCAGCGCCTCCAGCCCCGCGCGGCCGCGCCGCCAGCGCCGCCAGCGATCGCGCGGCCGAAGGCGCCACGCCCGGTCGTTGGCGAGCAGCCAGAGCTGATCGAGGCGCCCCGCGCCGAGGGCGGCCACGGCCGGCGCAATCCAGCGCCGGTCGAGGTCCGCCACCGCCGCGAGCAGATCGAAGCGGGGCTCGCGCCGCAGCGCCTCGCTCACTTCGAGCACCTGCAGCGCGCGCCCGATCGGCGCGCCGGGCGCGTACGGCCACTCCGGCGGCGCCTCCCGGCACTCGCTCCCCGCCAGCCGCGCCAGGCCCGTCAGATACCCCTCCGCACCGTGGATGGCGCCGCGCGCCGCAGCGCGGGGCAGGGGCGTGGCCGGTGGTGCCCCGCCGCCCCAGATCCACAGCGTCGAGACCGGCGGCTCGCCGCGGACAGCCCGTTCGGCATTGAGCGGGTGATCGTGCAGCCACATTTCGAGCTCCGCGCCGAGGCGCCGCAGGGCGGGGGCGCCGGGGCCGCTCGGCAGGCACTGTGCGAGCGTGCGCGCCGGCAGACGCGCCGGCTCGCAGGTGTCGACCCGCTCCGCCCCGGGTGCCCCGAGCACGAACCCGCCGCACTGAAGCGCCGCGAGGCTCCATCCGGAGCCGGCGTAGAGCGCATTGAACTGCTCGGCGAGGCGCTCGCGCTCGGCCCGAGCGAGGCGCAGCCGCCCGCGCCGCTCCAGGTGCACCCGCCCGACCCCCTCGGTCAGGTGCAGCGGCTCGGCGAGCCACACACTCTGCGCGGCGGGCGGGGCGGGCAGCGCGGCGGCCGCCACGCTCGCCGGCGGCACGGCGGCATAACGCTCGAGCCCGAGCCAGCGCGCCGCCCATTCGCGCCAGGAGCGCTCGAGCGGCTCGCGGCGCGCAAAGCGCGTCAGCGGCCCGATGCCCTCGAGCGCGAGGTCGCCCGGCAACGGCGCCGCCGCGTCCGCTTCGGGGTCCAGATACAGATCCGCAATGACGATGACGAGTTCGCTCACGGGCGCTATCGTACCGTCATGCGATTCACCTTAGAGAGCACAACGCAGGTCAATACGGTCCGGGCCTACTCGCCGCAGGAGCTGCGCATCGGGCAGACGGTGGTGCGCGCAAGCTGCATCGTCACCGCCGAGCGGCTGATCACCGAGTGGACGCCGGTGTGCTTCGAGGCGCTCGAGGAGGCGCATCTGGAGGATATTTTCGCGCTCGAGCCGCAGATCGTGCTGCTCGGCACCGGCGCGCGCCAGCGCTTTGCGCCCGCGCCGATCCGCGCCGCCTTCAGCGCGCGCGCCATCGGACTGGAAATGATGGATCTCGGGGCCGCCTGCCGCACCTTCAACATCCTGGTGCACGAGGACCGGCGAGTCGCCGCGGCGTTGTTCTTCGCTTAAGCCCGGGCGCTGCGGGTCGCTCGGGGTTGAGCTCCTCTGCGGCCTAAAGAGCGCAGATTCCTGCGGCGCGACGGCGAGGCCCCGCCGCGCCGATGAGCTGGGCGCAGTTCACGTCGCGCTCATCGACCGCAGCGCACCGCGGACAGACCCATTCTCCTTAATTCCGGGACCCGCGATACCTTGCGGGCCGCAGCGTGCGCTGCACGCTGGACAGGTCTGGGTGGTTCGAGCTGCATCGATCTGCAGAAACACCGCGCTTGGCAGCTGGCACTTCTCGTGTTGGCGGGGACCCGGAACCGCGTGATTTTGGGGGCGAGATGCGGAATTGGCACAAGAGTTCGGGTCGTAGGCAGCACGAGCGGGGTATCGAGGTGCGGAATACACTAGATTCGGGAGCACTGTGGTGTTCTCTCGATCGATCTCCACCGCAGTTCGTCAGGAAGTTCAGCCCCGATGCGTCACCTCGGGAACGCGGCACCCGTCACCCGGACAGCGGTGCACATCGGGCGCACCAAGAAGCCCAAGAACGCAGCTATCCACAAAGGTCAACAGCGTCTCGCCACCGCGCTGTGTACAACGCTTGACCATCGTCTCAGGATGGCGCATCCAATGGCGCTCCAGGACGCGGCTGCGGGCTATCGGATGTGCGCTCACATAGGCTCGAGCGCAGCTACTCACGCCTCACATGCCACTCGGCTGGGGCAGCCGGCAACTCCCGACCCGACGCGTTCGGCAGAACGGCCGCAATGCGGTGGGCGTGATGTCGTCGCAAGCCGTCTGCGGAGTGGAAAGTGCGCCCGCGACACCGCCCATCATTGCGCGTAGCCATCACCCGCTTCAATCGACTTGATACCGCTCGTTCGCGAATGCATGGATAATACAGCCAGCGGAACCAACCGGCGGCTGCGGGCGCGCGGGGCTCGATACACGACCAGCAGCGAGCCGTCATTACGGTTGCGCCCGACTTTAACGAAATAGTCCTGCGCGGCCGGCACAATCCAGCGTAATAGACTCTGACTGGAGATGATCGAGGTGGCAGAGGCAACATACAATTTGCCGTCAAGATGCAACGGAAAGAACGCCACGTCTGCGGAAAACACATCAGGAGACAAGTGAGTGTCACCTCTGCGCTCAGCTGCGGTCACCCTGGACATCCCGATGTGGCGCGCACGCGCTACGAGCGCACGGCCCCGTGCGGTCGGCGTGTTCTGGAATCGAAACCCTCGCATCGAGAATCTTCCGATTTCGTTAAAATATACAGTCTGTTCCGTTGAATATCTTCGGTAGCGACGTTCAACGGCAGGTGCAACCTTACGCGCCGCGGCGCAGACCGCGCGATCGGGGCCGCAGTACTGCTGTCTCACGGGGTACCTGTGCAGCCACTGAATTGACACATGACACGCCTGTCCCCAGTACGTAGCCTTCCAGGGAATGATGTTTAAACGCGTGCCGATAGTGTCGGGATTGTCCGATCCGGACACGATGAACGCGGGATTCCCCATTACGGTCGCAAGACTGCCCGACGTCCCCGCGAGACTGCACAGATCGGACTCGACTGGCGGAGAGCCGAGTAAGCGCACCGCACCTCCCCGCTTCCGTTCAAAGAATTGATATTGCAGGCAGTCTCCAGACCCAGCATACGCGCTGATCATCGCAAGCGCAGTCCCAGGCAGGGATTCGATGGTCGGAAACGAGGCCCCTCGGCCTCCCATCATGCGCCAGATTGGCGGAAGGTGGCGGTACGCCGGGTCCCCTTGCGCGGGCTGGGACGCCGCGTTGACGATCCATGGCGGTAGCATCGTATGCTTTACGAACAGATCGTGAAGCACTGTTGCACGGGAAGCACGCAGCTGCGCGACCAACCGTGAACATAAGGAGGCAGTGGCGGGAGACTTTGCTTGGGCGCTGGGCGCGCCTATGCCGATTCCGGCAAGACCGTACAGGCTTAAGATGATGGCAAACCGTTTCTTTCGGTTCATGAGTGTTCGCCCTACGCTGCAAGATTTACCCAGAGTAGTCGGCGGATTTGCACCATTTGCCAGACGTCCGCTCCGGAAATTCTATCCCACTGCTCCACAGACCGTTGGGTCGAGGCATGTCCCCCACGGCCAGGAGTGGGTTCTGGGTCGGCTGGAATCATCTGAGGACCTGCGACGCAGATGTGAGCTGAGTACCATGTAACTCCGTCGACAAGTGCACTTGAGCGTGTGGACCGATCCAGATTTCCGCGTCTCGCCCTCAAAATCAGGCGCCTTTCAATCCCCATCTACAGCTCGCGCAGCGGTGCTCTGAATGCGCTCCAGCCAGCTTCAGGAACCGCCTTCGCGGGCGGGGTCTGCGCGACAGCGGAAGCATTCACGTTGCCGATGAAGATTGCGCCGTAGCGTTGCACCAGGAGGCCGTCCGATGTCGCAAGGAGGTCCCTCAGGCCGACGCGAAGGTATGGCCCACGAATCGCACGACGCCACGAGATCTGCACTGGATCGCGACTGCCTTCAATGGGATCTACCCGAGGCGGTGGCGCGCGTGGCGCCGGTCGGACACGTGCCAGCGCAGCTTGCGCTGCTTGAACGGGATGCGCCCCTTGCGGTACTCCGCATTCACCGGCTGGACGGGCTTGGGCGTGCAGCGCCAGAGCGGCCTTCATGGCACCGGAGGTGAATATGTGCAGATCCGCAGACGAGAGAAACCGCCCCTGCCGATCGAGAACCTTGCGGCAGCTCTCCCGGTCGTAGTTTCAGAGGACGTTCACAGCGGGCGCCCGAGCTCGCAACCATGGGACGTGTTTATCCTGCACCCGCAAGGTGCGCTCGCACTCGTCCTCTGGACATGAATTGCGTTGCTTGCGCGCCGTGGTGTTGGTCTACCGGCACTGCAACGCGCGTTCAGAAGAAAACTCCGACGGAGCCTCGGAAATGCGCACGCCTTATACCTGCGGCCTGAACATTGGCGTGTTACGGCGTGTGGGGATAAAGAAGGCACAGAGGGAGAGGCACTCAACCCGCCGACCCGGCGCGCCGAACGCTGCTGTGGCGCGCTGGCGTATTATTGCTTTTGAGGGTCGCGATCGATTTGTTGCTTTTGTGCCAGCTCCCCTCCTCCCTGTGCCCTCTCCTTCCGCCTCTGCGCCAACTCGCGTGTCGCCGTGCAGAGACGGGCGTATGTTAACCACGCGCGTTTTGCCCTGGCAAGCGTTTTCCGCGCGCGACGAGGCCGGCTCACCGCTGCGCGAGGGCGCTCGGCCCCTTGCGCTGTCCCCGATCGAATAGATTCCTGATTTCAATCAGTTATCTCGATGAGCTCACGCCAAGCGGCACGTGGGAGTTCGCCGCCGCGCGCGCTCAGCCTTTGCCGCCAAGCAGTGGCACGAACGCCACACGGCCGAGCGGCTCGCGGGTCACGCCCTGCTCGCGGCGCGTGAAGCGCATCAGCTCCTGCTTGCCGTCCTCGCCCACCGGCACGATGAGGCGCCCGCCCGGGGCGAGCTGGCGCAACAGCGCCTGCGGCACCACGAGCGGCGCGGCCGCCACCAGGATGCCCTCGAACGGCGCCTGGGACTTCCAGCCCTGCGTGCCGTCGCCGTGGTGGAATTTGACGTTGCGGATGTCGAGCTCTTTGAGGCGCTCCTTGGCGCGATCGAGCAGGCCGGCGATGCGCTCGATGGTGAACAGCCGCTCCACGAGCGGCGCCAGGACAGCGGTCTGGTAGCCGCAGCCGGTGCCCACTTCGAGCACATTGCCGAGCGGACCGCCCTCGAGCAGCGCCTCGCTCATGCGCGCCACGATGTAGGGCTGGGAGATGGTCTGGCCGAAGCCGATCGGCAGCGCGGTGTCCTCGTAGGCGCGGCTGCCGAGGGCCTCATCGACGAAGATGTGCCGCGGCACGTTGCGGATCCGATCGAGCACGGCGAGGTTGCTGATGCCCTGCTCGCGCAGGCGCTGCACCAACCGGTCGCGCGTGCGCAGGGAGGTCATCCCGATGCCCGCGAAGCGCAGGTCAGCCATCGATCCTCTCCAGCCAGCCCTGCAGGGACGGGAGCGCCGCGTGGCGGGTCAGATCGATCTGCAGCGGTGTCACCGAGACGTAGCCCGCGTCGATGGCGTGAAAGTCGGTGCCGGGGCCGGCGTCCTGCTGCGCACCGGCCGGCCCGACCCAGTACACCGGACGGCCGCGCGGGTCGCGCGCCGGGATGATCGGCTCAGAGCGGTGCCGGTAGCCGAGGCGGGTGCCGCGGAAACCGCGCAGGGCCTCGAGCGGCACGTCCGGCACGTTCACGTTGAGAATGAGCGAGGCATCGAGCGGCCGAGCGAGCATCTCGGCGATGAGCCGGTGCGCCACCGCGGCGCCGGTCTCGAAGTGCCCGCCGCTGCCCGGGCGGGTGCACAGTGAGACCGCCAGCGTCGGCAGGCCGAGGAAGCGCCCTTCGATCGCCGCAGCAACGGTGCCCGAATAAAGCACATCGTCGCCGAGGTTGGCTCCGTCGTTGACGCCCGAGACCACCATGTCGTGCTCGAAATCAAAGAATCCGGTGATCGCCAGGTGCACGCAGTCGGTCGGCGTACCCTGCACGCAGTAAAGCCCCGGCTCGATCTCGAGCACCCGCAGCGGCACATCGAGCGTGAGCGAATTGCTCGCGCCGCTGCGGTTGCGGTCGGGGGCGACGACGGTGACCTCGGCCAGATCGCTGAGCCTGCGGCGCAGGACGCGGATGCCCTGGGCCATGTAGCCGTCGTCGTTGCTGAGCAGTATTTTCACGTGCGGAACAAAGTCTCGGCGAGGACGCTCCCCGGGAAGGCCGCGACTATACTGGAAGCAAAATCCGCGGAGGTAGCGTGTGCGCTTCGGACCCCGAAGATGAGCGACGGCTCTTCCGGCAAGCCGTGCGCGACGTCAAGCCGCTCGAGCGCCCCGCCGCGCCGAGCGAGCGGCCCAAGCCGGCGCCGGCGGCGCGCTTCACGCGGGCCGACCGGCTGGCCGTGCTCGCCGAGAGCCTCAGCGAGGACCCGCTCGATCCGGCGCTCGCCGCCGGGGACGAGCTCGTCTTCCGGCGCGAGGGGGTGCAGCTTGGGGTGCTGCGGCGGCTGCGCCGCGGGGAATACCGTGTGCAGGCCGAGCTCGACCTGCACGGCCTGACCGTGCCGCAGGCCAAGCAGGCCCTGCGCGAGTTCATGGCCGAGGCGCTGCGACGGCGCTGGCGCTGCGTGCGGGTGATCCACGGCAAGGGGCTGCGCTCCGGTCACCGCGGGCCGGTCCTCAAGGGCATGGTCGCCTCGGCGCTGCGCCGGTTCGCACCGGTGCTCGCCTTCGTCTCGGCGCGGGCAGTCGATGGCGGTACGGGAGCCATCTACGTGCTGCTCTCCTCGTAGTCCGCAAGCGCGAACAGCTCGCGCAGCACTGCCGTGGCGAACGCTCCGCGCGCGAGACGGAACTGAAGGACCACCGAGTCCGGCTCGATGTGCGCGCTCAACTCACGCACCGCGAGGCGCAGACTGCGCCGCTCCTGGCGCATGCCGGCAGCCTCGAGCAGGGCGCACCACTGCGGATACTGCCCCGCCACACGCGCCTCGAGCGCGCGCACGGCGCCCTGGCAGTCCGGCTCCCCGCGCCCCCAGAGCGGCCCGCTCGGATGGATCTGCAGCCGCTCGGCCCGCTCGCGCAGCGCCGCATCGAGTTCCTCGACGGCGAAATGACTGCCGCGTCCATCGAGCATGGCGCGATCGCCGTTTTCAAGCTGCGCCCAGCGACCCGTGCGCACCCGTTCGGCCAACACCGCGTTGAACACCAGGCTGCGCGCGGCCGAGAGCACGAAACCGCGCTGCGCGGGGCGCAGGCGGCGCACATCGAGGGGAGAGCGCTCGAGATTCGCACCGCCGCGCCCGAAGCGCTGCGGCCCGAAGTAGTTCGGCACACCGTGCGCAGCGATGAGCGCGATGCGCGCCTCGAGCAGCTCCCGCGGCGGCGGCGCCCCGCGCGCGCAGATGCGGAATCGGTTGCTCTCGAGCGCCCCGCGCGGCAGCTTGCGTGCGTGCTCATGGGCCGCGAGCACCTCGAAGCCCTCCCCGCTCACGCCCGGCCACTGCCCGCTCGGGCGCGCCCCGCGCGGCACGGAGAACCACTGCACCGCCACCGCGCGCCGGTCCTTCAGCCCGGCGTAGCCGACCTCCTCCGGCCGGCACCCGGCGAGCTTGGCGAGCTCTCGGGCCACCC
>JAKAYU010000167.1 GCA_021809525.1 Pseudomonadota bacterium
GGGAGGCGCCGGCGCCGGCGCCGGGTTAGAATGGGTCTATGCTCCGCGCCCGAACCCGACCCCGCTGGCGGCCCTCGCCTCTGCTCGTCGCCTCCGCGGGCGTGCATGGAGGCGCGGCCGTGAGCGCACTCGCCGAGCCCACGCTCTGGCCTTGGGCGCTCGGGGCGGTGCTGGCCAATCACGCCGTGCTCACCGCCGCGGGGCTTTCCCCGCGCAGCCGGCTGCTGGGCCCGAACTGGACCCGCCTGCCCGGCACGCCCGCCGCGCGCATCGCGCTCACGCTCGATGACGGTCCGGATCCCCAGATCACCCCGCGCGTGCTCGAACTGCTCGCGCAGCACGGGGCGCCGGCCACCTTCTTCTGCATCGGCGAGCGGGTCGCCGCGCACCGCTCGCTCGCGCGCGAGCTCGTGGCGCGCGGCCATTCGATCGAGAACCACAGCCAGCGGCACCTGGCGCATTTCTCGCTGCTCGGGCCGCGCGCGCTGCGTGCGGAGATCGAGCGGGCCCAGGAGACGATCGCCGCGACCACGGGCCAGGCGCCGCGCTTCTTCCGCGCGCCGGCGGGACTGCGCAGCCCGTTCCTCGATCCGGTGCTGCAGCGGCTCGGGCTGCAGCTGGCGAGCTGGACGCGCCGCGGCTTCGACACCCTCGAGCGGCGGCCCGAGCGGGTGTTCGGCGCGCTCGCGCGCGGTCTGACCGCCGGCGACATCCTGCTGCTGCACGATGGGCACGCGGCCCGCACCCGTGAGGGGGCGCCCGTGGTGCTGAAGGTGCTGCCCCGGCTGCTCGCGGCGCTCTCGGCGGCCGGACTGACTCCGGTCACGCTGCGCGAGGCGCTCTCGTGAGGCCGCTCGCGCTCAGTCAGTTCACCGCCACGAGCGCCATCGGGCGGGGGCTCGAGCAGACCCTCGGGGCGCTCGCGGCGCAGCGCGGCGGACTGGCACCCTGCGCGTTCGAGACGGCGGCACTCGAGAGCTGCCTCGGGCAGGTGCCCGGGATCGACGCCGTGCGCCTGCCCGGGCCGCTTGCCCGCTATGACTGCCGCAACCATCGCCTGGCGCTGCTCGCGCTCGGGGAGGACGGATTCGCAGCCGCGGTGCAGCGCTGTGCGGCACGGCGCGGGCCCGAGCGTATCGGCGTGGTGCTCGGCACGAGCACCTCCGGGATGCTCGAGACGGAACTCGCCTACCGCCGGCGCGGCCCGGATGGCGCGCTGCCGGAGGCGTTCGATTACGCCGCGACCCACAACCCGTACGCCCTGGCGGATTTCGTGCGGCGCGTGCTCGGGCTCGAGGGGCCCGCCGCGGTGATCTCGACCGCCTGCTCCTCCAGCGCCAAGACCTTCGGCGCGGCCGCGCGCATGATGGCCTCGGGGCTCATCGATGCGGCCGTGGTCGGCGGTGTCGACTCGCTGTGCCTGACCACGCTCTACGGGTTCCACGCGCTGCAGTTGCTCGCGCGCGGGCCCTGCCGGCCATTCGATGTGGCGCGCGAGGGCATCTCGATCGGCGAGGCGGCGGCGTTCGCGCTGCTCGAGCCACTGCCCGATGACGCCGAGCCCGGCACCATCGCGCTCACCGGCGTCGGGGAGTCGAGCGACGCCTACCACATGTCCTCGCCCCATCCCGAGGGGCTCGGCGCCCGCGCCGCGATGCGCCAGGCGCTCAGCGCCGCGGCCGTTCAGCCGGCCGCGATCGACTACATCAATCTGCACGGCACCGGCACGCCGAGCAACGACAGCACCGAGGCGCACGCCGTGGCGGCGCTGTTCGGCCGCTCGGTGCCGGCGAGCTCCACCAAGGGCGCCACCGGCCACACGCTCGGGGCGGCCGGCGCGCTCGAGGCGGTGATCTGCGCGCTCGCGCTGCGCCACGGACTGATGCCGGGCGGGCTGAACACCACCGCCGTCGATCCGGACCTGCCGCTCGCCTATCTCACGCACAACCGCCCCGCGGCGCTCACGCGCGTGCTCACCAACTCGTTCGGCTTCGGCGGCTCGAACTGCGCCCTGGTGCTCGAGCGGCGCGGACCGGACAGCCCGCATGAGTGAGCCCCGGGAGCCCCTCGGCGCCTACGTGCGCAGCATCGGGGTGCTCGGGCCGGGGCTCGCCGACTGGCCGAGCGCCGCGGCGGTGCTCGCCGGGCAGCGACCCTACGTGCCCGCCACGACCGCCGTGCCCCCGCCGGCGGCGCTCCCGCCCGCCGAGCGGCGCCGCACGGGCGAGACGGTCCGCCTGGCCCTCGCCGCGGGGCTCGAGGCGGTCACACGCGCGGGCGCCGATGCGCAGCGCCTCGCCACGGTGTTCGCCTCCTCCGGCGGCGACGGGGCCATCTGTGACGAGATCTGCTCCACGCTCGCCTCGGCGCACCGGCAGATCTCCCCGACCCGCTTCCACAATTCGGTGCACAACGCCGCCTCGGGCTACTGGAGCATTGCGCTGCGTGCCGCCGCCCCCTCGACGTCGCTGTGCGCCTACGACGGCAGTTTCGCCGCGGGACTGCTCGAGGCGCTCAGCCAAACGGCGGTGAGCGGCGAGGCGGTGCTGCTCATCGCCTACGAGACCGCCTATCCCGAGCCGCTGCACGCCAAACGGCCGCTCGCAGGCGCGTTCGCTGTTGCGCTGCTGCTCGAACCGCGGCCCGCCGAGGGGGTCTGTGTGCGCCTGGAAGCGACTCTGGTGAAGGAAGCGCCCGATACGCTCGGGCAGGGAGGGCTCGAGGCGCTGCGCGCCGGTGTGCCCGCGGCGCGCAGCCTGCCGCTGCTGAAGCTGATTTCCCGTCGTGACACCGGGCGCGTGGTGCTGGATTATCTGACCGATCTGCGTCTCGCCGTGACGGTGATCCGATGTCCCTGAACCGCCCGCCCCCGCCGGCCGCCGTGCGTCTGCAGCGCCGCTGGCTCGAGCAGCACATCCCGCACCGCGGCCGCATGTGTCTGCTCGATGAGGTGCTGGGCTGGGACCTCACTCAGATCCGCTGCCGCGCCTCGAGCCACCGCCTGCCCGAGAACCCCCTGCGGCTGCTCGGCCGGCTTGGCGCAGTGGCCGGCATCGAGTATGCGGGCCAGGCCATGGCCGCGCACGGGGCGCTGATGGCCGGCCTGCTCGGCACCCCGGCGCGCACCGGCTACCTCGCGAGCGTGCGCAACCTGCAGCTTGCCGTCACCCGGCTCGATGACCTCGCGCTCGACCTCGAGATCCGCGCGCAGCGGCTTGCGGGAGACCCCGACAGCGCGCTCTACGAGTTCACGCTCGAGTGCGCTGAGCGCGAGCTGCTCAGTGGCCGCGCTGGCATCGTGTTCGGCGTGCTCGATGCCGCTGCTACCGAGGCGCAGGCATGAGCATGCAGAAACGGGCTCTCGTCACCGGGGGCAGCGGCGGCATCGGGGCCGCGATCTGCCGGCGCCTGGCGCGCTCCGGCCACCATGTGTACGTCCATGCCCGGCGCGCCCTCGCAGCGGCCGATGCGCTCGTCGAGGAGATCCACGCCCAGGGCGGAAGCGCACAGACCGTCCAGTTCGACGTCACCGATCCTCAGGGCGCCCGCGAGGCGCTCGGCGTTCTGCCCGGGCCGATCCAGATCCTGGTCAACAACGCCGGCGTGCACGACGATGCGGTGCTGCCGGGCATGCGTCCCGATCAGTGGCACCGCGTCATCGATGTGTCGCTCAACGGGTTCTTCAACGTCACGCAACCGCTGCTGCTGCCGATGATCCGCACCCGCTGGGGCCGCATCATCAACATCTCCTCGGTCGCCGCGCTCATCGGCAACCGCGGCCAGGTGAACTACGCCGCCGCCAAGGGCGCGTTGAATTCGGCGACCAAGGCGCTCGCACTCGAACTCGCCACCCGCGGCGTCACCGTCAATGCGGTCGCCCCGGGCATCATCGCCACGCCCATGAGCGAGGGGATATTCGCCGAGGCGGACATCAAGCGCCTGGTGCCGATCGGACGTGCGGGCCTGCCGGAGGAAGTGGCCAACGTCGTGGCCTTTCTGGCTTCGGAGGAAGCGTCCTACATCACCGCCCAGATCCTGTCGGTCGATGGCGGAATGGCCTGACCCGAAGCGTTTCCCGCCGCCACAACACGACGCCCGTTCGCCACAGACGTCGCGCCACACGTCCGCACTGGATGTTACAGCAAGCGGCTTCTTGAGCATCCGATTCGTACGTCTATTCAGACGTTCGTAAAAAAACTTCGACATCAAACTCCGTCTGCAAGACCGTCTCTGTCTGTATTGACACACCGCCCTCGCCAGCGTTATGAATCGGCCACGGAGTGGCCATGGCTGCGGTACTCGACATGACCGAATCGATCGAATCGCGAGTCGCCCGACTCGAGTCGGATGTTACATTCATTCGCTCGGACGTTGCGGATATCAAGATTGACCTGCGCGAGATACGCGGAGAGCTCTCGGACCTGCGCACCCAGATGTACGACGGACTCCAGTCGGTCAGAGCCGAGATTTCCGGCCTGAACGCCCGGATGGAAGAAAAGTTCGATGCCGCCCGCAGCGAAATGCAGGAGGAGTTCAAAGTGGTTCGCTGCGAGATGCAGCAGGAGTTCAAAGCGGTTGGCAACGCAATGCGGGAGCAGCTCAATCCGGTTCGCAGCGACATGCGGGAGGAGCTCAATGCGGTTCGCAGCGAGACGCGGGAGCAGCTCAATGCGGTCCGCAGCGAGCCGCGGGAGGAGTTCAAAGCGGCTCGCTGCGAGATGCGGGAGGACTTAAGGACCCTCCATGCCCTCATGCGCGAGGACATTGCCGATCTGCGTCGAAGCATCACGCGGGGCGCCTGGGCCTTCGCCAGCCTGTTCGTCACACTCCTGGTCGCGATGCTGGGCGCGATGGCGCACGGATTCGGCTGGATTCGCTGAGGCTACGAGCCCAACACGGCGCCTGTGCGCGGCGCAGGAGGGATACCACGGAGTTGCGCGTCACGGTGCGCGAGAGGCCATGGGGCTACACGGCACGCCCGGCCAGCGTGAGCGGGCAGTGCCGCTCACCGAGGGCGCACTCGGGGGCCGGGTTCTCCTGATGAGTCGGTGCGCCGGGGATCGGCCGCGCGGGGACGGCCCAGGCGATCGCGCAGATGAGTGCCCGGCCCGCCGACAGATCCCGCGCCGACTCGGTACACTCGACCGATGCTCTTCTCTCTCCTCGTGCTCCTCGCGGCGGGCGCCTCAGCCGGATTCCTGAGCGGCCTGCTCGGCATCGGCGGCGGATTGCTGGTGGTGGCGGCTCTCAGTCTCGCCCTGCCGGCGCTCGGGATACCGGCTGTGGAAGTGATTCACGTCTCCGTCGCCACGGCGATGGCCGCAAACGTACTGACCCTGGCGTCCTCCTCGATGGCGCACGTGCGCCGCGGGAGCGTGGTCTGGCCGACCTGGCGGTGGCTTGCGCCGGGGATGGTGGTGGGCGGGTTTGCCGGCGCGCATCTCGCCCAGTTGCTCTCGGCGCACACGCTCCGCTGGGTGATCGCGGTGTTCTGCGCACTGATGGCCTGGCAGATGGTGCGCCGCACCCGCGGTGCGCAGGACCCGGGCAGACCGCAGCACCTGCCCCGATCGCCCTGGCTGCTGCCCGCCGGGGCGGGGATCGGGGCGCTCTCGGCGGTGGTCGGCATCGGCGGCGGATCGATGACCGTGCCACTGCTGGTCACACTCGGGGTCCGGCCCGTGAAAGCTGTGAGCACGAGCGCGGTGTGCGGTTTGATGATCGCGATTGCGAGCGCGCTGAGCTATGCGCTCTCGGTGCATGCCCCGCCCGAGGCCCTGCCCCCAGGCTCGGTGGGTTATCTCTATCTGCCCGCGGCGGCGGTTGCGGCCGCCGGCTCGATGACGCTCGCGCCCGTGGGCGCCCGCCTCGCGCACCGCATCTCGGGCGCTGCGCTCAGCCGCGTTTTCGCGCTGTTTCTGCTGGTGGTCGGTGCGCTGATCGCGGCCGGCCGATAGCCTGGCTCAGGCCGCAGTCGCATCCGCGCTGTCGAAAAACTCGACTTCCCCGCTCTCGAGGGAGTATTCCGCGCCGACCACGGCGAGTCCGTCGCTTTGAATCAGCCGCTCGAGAACGTCCGAGCCGTAGCGCAGGTGGCTCACCGACACCCCGACGTTGGCGCGCACCGCCTGGCGCACCAGCGCATCCTCGTCGTGGCGCAGCTCGGTGTTGAGCAGTCCCTCGATGGACGGCCGCACTCGATCGACGATGGAGCGGATGTTGGGCGACTGGTTCTCGGCAGGGCGGCGCAGCTGCTCGAGCGTCGTCTGGATCGCCCCGCAGCGTGAGTGCCCGAGCACCACCACGAGCCGTGTGCCGAACTGCTCGGCAGCGAACTCGACGCTGCCGATCAGCGACGGCGCCACGATGTTGCCCGCCACGCGGATGACGAACAGCTCGCCAAGACCCTGATCGAACACGATCTCCGCCGGCACACGCGAGTCCGAGCAACCGAGGATGATGGCGAAGGGCTTCTGCTCCTGGGTGAGCCGGATGCAGGGGGAGCCGCCGAGCGGGGCGTCGTGATTGCGCAGCCGCTCGACGAACCGGCGGTTGCCCTCTTTCAGGCGCAGCAGCGCCTCTGCGGCGGTGGTCATGGTCGGGAAAGTGTAATGGCCAGGGCGGGCAGGCACAATGCGAGCGCCCCGCTGCGCTCGATGCGCCCGGCTGCGCAAGTGCCGCGCACCGCCCGCCCCCCGAGAGCCCTCCCCGCCGATCCTCGCAGGCGGGCCACACGATGTGCCCGAAGCGGCGCATGACCCGCCCTGTTAGGACGCTGGGAAACAAGTGTCAGACCCGCCCCTCGCCTGGGTACAATGCCCACCCCTCTGCGCTGGAGCATCCCTGTGAAAGCCTCCCTCATCGTCGCTCTGGTCCTGATCGCTGGCGGAGTTTTCCTCATCGTGCGTCCGCCGCATTACGCCTCTCAGCAGAACGTGTTCAAGTTCGGCGGCATCGAAGCCACCGTGCGCCGCGAGCACCGACTGCCCGGTTGGGTCGGCGGCACGGTGCTCGGCGTCGGGCTCGGGGTGCTGGCACTCGGACTTCTTAAAAAACGCTAATATTCCGTTTCGGCCTCACTTCAAGGAGAACGCCATGGCGATGCGCGAACAACTGATCGAATACCGCGACGGCTCGACCGTGCTGGAAGGGTTTTTCTGTCATGACGAGGCCCGCCCGGGACCGAAGCCCGCGGTGCTGATCAGCCACGCCTGGAACGGCCGCGACGAGTTCGTCGAGCGCAAGGCCCGCCGGCTGGCCACGCACGGCTATGCGGCGTTCGCGCTCGACATGTACGGCAAGGGCAAGCGCGGCGAGACCACCGAGCAGTGCCAGGCGCTCATGAGCCCGCTCGTGCAGGACCGCAAACTGCTCGCGCGGCGCATCAGCGCGGGTCTCGAGACACTGCGTGCGCAGCCGCAGGTCGATGCGCGGCGCGTGGCGGCGATGGGCTTTTGCTTCGGCGGCCTGTGCGTGCTCGATCTGGCCCGCAGCGGCGCGGAGCTGCGCGGCGTGGTCAGCTTCCACGGCCTGCTCAAGCCGAGCGGCCTGCCCCCCGCCCCGGTGCGCGCCAAGGTGCTCATCCTGCACGGTTACGACGATCCGATGGCCCCGCCCGAGGACGTGCTCGCCATCGCCAAGGAGTTCACCGCCGGCGGCGCAGACTGGCAGCTGCACGCCTTCGGCAACACGCTGCACGCCTTCACCAACCCGCAGGCCAACGATCGCGCCAACGGCATGGCCTATGACGAGACCGCCGACCGGCGCTCCTGGGAGGCGCTGATGCAGTTCCTGGAGGAAGTGTTGCGCTGAGCGCGGCTCAGTCGGACCGCCGGCGCCGCACGGCGCCGGCAGTCACTTCGATGGTCACGCTGTCGGATTCGGGGTCGTAGAGGATGCGCGCCTCGCCGCGG
>JAKAYU010000012.1 GCA_021809525.1 Pseudomonadota bacterium
TCGCCGGAGCGGAGCTGGCGGCGAGCGGCATCGGCTCAGCGTCCGGCCGGTTGCGGCAGGCGCAGCACGAAGCAGGCACCGTCCGGGCTGTTGGGTCGATGGTCGAGCGTGCCGCCGTGCGTGCGCGCGATCGTGCGGCTGCTCGCCAGGCCGAGCCCCGTGCCGGCCGGCTTGGTCGTGCAGAACGGATCGAACAGGCGCTGGGCGATCTCCGGGGCAATCCCCGGCCCGGTGTCGCGCACTTCGATCAGCACATCGCCGTCGGCGGCCCGGGCGGTGGCGATCACGACCTCGCGCGCGCCGATCGGCCGCTCATCGAGCGCTTCGAGCGCATTGCGCACCAGCGTGAACACCACCTGCTGGATCTGCGCGCGGTCGATCGTGACCGGCGCGAGCCCCTCGGCGAGCTCGAAGCGGCAGCTCGACTCGTGCGCCCGCGCATCGGACTCGATGAGGTCGGCGAGCTCGAGGATCAGGGCGTTGACATCGGTGAGCTCCCCGAGCGACTCGCGCGCGCGGGTCAGGCCGCGCAGGCGGCTGATGATGTCCCCGGCGCGTACCGCCTGCGCAGTGATCTGCCGCAGCGCGTCGCGCACTTCCTCGAGATCGGGGTCGGGCATGCCGAGCAGGCGTTCGCACGCCTGGGCGTAATTGGCGACTGCGGCAAGCGGCTGATTGAGCTCGTGGGCGACCCCAGCGGCCATTTCCCCCACCGCAGCCAGACGCGACACATGCATCAGACGCTCCTGCAGTCGCCGGTTGGTCTCCTCGACGCGGGCGTTCATTTGATTCATAGGAAATACTCGCCCGGCGCTCGCCGGCCCGTCTCTACGTATATTCCCCAATGCGCGGTGGCGACTACAGTCATGGGCGGGCAGTTCAGCCGGCCAGCTTCACAAGACGCGCGATCACCTCGGCATCCGGACCGCCACCGGCGTGCGAGAGGTCGTAGCAGGTGGCGATCAGCGTGGCCTGCTTGAGCAGCGGCAGCGTGGTGCCGGTTTCGCGCAGCTGCGCCTCGACGGCGCCGAGGACGCTCTCGAGGAGTCCCACATCGAGCGGCGAGCGCGCGCCGGGCCCGTAAGGCGGAGTCGGTTCGTGCAGCACCGCGGCCTCCTCGGGCGCTCCCCGGCCCGTGACGAGCCAGTCGATGCGGGTCTGGGTCACCTCGCAGAGCGCACGTAGATCGGTCACACTCGGCTCGGACTGCCCGCGCATCCACTTGCGCACGGCGCTTTCCGAACGCTGGATGGCCAGCGCCAGCGCAGCGGCGCTGCCGAAGCGCTCGAGTCTCTGCCGCAGCCGCGCCGCGAAGCCGCTGCGCTGCCCGGTAGCATCCTGGTGAGTCGACATGGCGCATGAATGTACCGCATAGGATCCTAAAAGTCACTCCGGGCACACAAAAGTATTGCATTTCATATCAATCACGGTTAATCTGTACAAAAGTACAGATTGGTCCGGGGTCGGCTTGCGGGCTCGTCTCCGGTTGCAGCGAGAGCGCGATGCCACACCCTCACAGCGCGGTGCCTTCCGGGCGACGATTTCCCACGGGCTCCCCCGGCGCCCACGGTTCGCTCGAGGAGGCGCTCGCGCAGCTGGCGGAAATCCGCTCCATGGTGGTGGTGGCCGCCGCCGCCCTGCGGCAACAGAACTGCGAACTCGACGAGGACATCGCGCGGCTGCTGCAGCGCGGCGTCGCCGGCGGCATCGCCGAGCAGATCGAGCGGCTGCGGCGGCTATAATCGCCGCCCCGGGCCGCGCCACGGCTCAGGCGGGCACGCACGCGAAAGTGGCGGAACTGGTAGACGCGCTGGACTTAGGATCCAGTGGGGCAACCCGTGAGAGTTCGAGTCTCTCCTTTCGCACCAGCGCGCCTGCAGGGAAGGGGTGTCACGGCCGCGTCCCTGTGGCAAAATACATGGTCCCGCACGGTTGCCGCCCGACAGTCACCGGGTTTGCTCGATGCGCCCCGTTCGAGCCGGTTCAAGGCCGGGTCGTGTTGACGGTGTGGTTGGGCGGATCGCCGCTGCGCACCCCTATTGGTTCGAGGTTCACGAATGCAGGTTTCGTTGTCCACCCGCGGGGCTCTGGAGCGCCGTCTGGAAGTGGCCGTTGCGGCCGAAGAGGTAAACCAGGAGTTCGAGCAGCGCCTGAAGAAGGTGGCCCGCTCGGCGCGCCTGAAGGGCTTTCGGCCCGGCAAGGCGCCGCTGCCCGTGGTGCGCCAGCAGTTCGGCGAGCAGGTGCACGCGGAGGTGGTCGACCACCTGATCCGCAGCTCCCTCGCCCAGGCGCTGCGCGAGCAGAACCTCACGCCGGCCGGCGGTCCGCGCATCGAGCCGATCGCGGTGGCGCCCGGGGCGGAGTTGAAGTATGCGGCGGTGTTCGAGGTGGTGCCGCAGATCCAGGTGAAGTCCCCCGAGGGCAGCGAGATCTCTCGCCCGAGCGCCGAGGTCACTGAGGCGGACATCGACGCGATGGTCGAGAGCATGCGCCGCCAGCGCCCGGTGTTCACGCCCGTCGAGCGACCCGCCGAGGACACCGACCGGGTGACGATCGACTACACCGGTCTGATGGAAGGCCAGCCGTTCGAAGGCGGCGAGGGCAAGGACGTGGTGGTCCTGCTCGGGCGCAAGGAGAACCGCCCGGAGCTGGACGCGGCGCTGAAGGGCGCGCGCGCCGGAGAGACCCGCAGCGTGACCGTGACGTTTCCGCCGGAGACGAGCAGCGCCACGCTTGCCGGCAAGACCGCGCAGCTTACGGTTTCGGTCAAGCGCGTCGAAGCGCAATCGCTACCGGAGGTGGACGAGGCGTTCTGCCAGGCCTTCGGCGTCGAGCAGGGCGGAGTGCAGGCGCTGCGCGCCGAGGTGCGCAAGAGCATGGAGCGCGAGCTCGCCGATCTGGTGCGCGGCCGACTGCGCGCGCAGGTGCTCGATGCGCTTTACGCGCACAATCCGATCGAGGTGCCGCGCACGCTCATCGAAGAGCAGGTGCAGCAGATGCAGCTCGATGCGGCCCGCAGCATGGGCGTGCGCGAGATCTCGCAGCTGCCCTCACGCGAGCCGTTCGAGGCCCCGGCGCGCAGGCGCGCGGCCCTGGGACTGATTCTCGGGCAGATCATCCAGGGCGAGAACCTGCAGGTTGATCGCGAGCGCGTCGAGGCGCGCCTGGAGGATCTCATCGCCAGCTACCCCGATCCGCAGCAGGCGCGCTCTGCCTACCACAAGAGCCCCGAGGCGATGCGGCAGATCGAGTCCGCAGTGCTCGAGGATCAGGTGATCGACTGGTTCCTCGAGCGCGCCAAGGTGAGCGAGCAGCCCATGTCCTTCCAGGAGCTGACCGGCTTCGGCCGCGAGAACGAAACCCGCTAGCATCCACCGCAGGGCCCGGTCGCTCGCCGCACGCGGCGAACGCCTGGGCGAGTCCCCTCGCGGCGCGCTTGCGCCCGGGGCGGGATTGCGTAGCGTAGTGGGACAAGCTGGAGACCCAAGCATGAATGAACGCGGATTGAACCTGGTGCCGATCGTCGTCGAGCAGACCGCCCGCGGCGAGCGCTCCTACGACATCTACTCGCGCCTGCTGAAGGAGCGGGTGGTGTTCGTCGTCGGCCCGATCGACGATTATGTCGCCAACATCGTGGTGGCCCAGCTGCTGTTTCTCGAATCGGAGAACCCGGAGAAGGACATCGCGCTGTACATCAACTCCCCAGGCGGGGTGGTGAGCGCGGGCCTGGCGATGTACGACACCATGCAGTTCATCAAGCCGGACGTGAGCACCATCTGCGTCGGACAGGCCGCCAGCATGGGCGCGGTGCTGCTCGCCGGCGGGGCGGCCGGCAAGCGCTACTGTCTGCCCCATGCGCGTATCATGATTCACCAGCCGCTCGGCGGCTTTCAGGGCCAGGCTGCGGACATGGAAATCCACGCCAGGGAAATGCTCGAGACGCGCGACCGGCTTAATCACATTCTCGCCAAGCACACCGGACAGAGCGTCGATCAGATCAAGCTCGACACCGACCGCGACCGCTTCATGGACTGGAACGAGGCCAGGCGCTACGGCCTGATCGATCAAGTGCTCGAGAAGCGGGGCGACATGGGCGCGGGGGCTGGAAAGTCCGCCTAGACGGCCCCATCATGAGCTCGGGTGAGGCGCTACGTGCCTCGGAGGCGTGCGTCGCACTCTACTTTGTCAAGTAGTGAAATCCGTCAAACAAATCGCGCTGAGACAACGACTTGGCCGTGCACCAGCGCTTTGCCTCGCGGCCGTACCGCGTGCTATAAGAAAGCCGTCTCATCCGGGAAACCGCGGGCGACCGGACGCTGTTCGCGACGTCTCGTAAGACGACTGAAGACCATGCCTCCTGAGGGCTTTTAAATGAGTGACGATTCCCGCGGCCGCCACGACGACGGCAAGCTCCTTTACTGCTCGTTCTGCGGGAAGAGCCAGCATGAGGTGCGCAAGCTCATCGCCGGCCCCTCGGTGTTCGTTTGCGACGAGTGTGTCGAGCTGTGCAACGACATCATTCGCGAGGAACTCGAGGACCGTGCCGAGCGCGCCCGCGACAAGCTGCCCAAGCCGCACGAAATCAAGAAGGTGCTCGATGAGTACGTGATCGGTCAGGAGCGTGCCAAGAAGGTGCTCTCGGTGGCCGTCTACAATCACTACAAGCGCCTGCAGACCCGCTCCGGCGGGGCGCGTGCCAAGGACGAGGTCGAGATCGCCAAGAGCAACATCCTGCTGATCGGCCCGACCGGCTGCGGCAAGACCCTGCTCGCCGAGACGCTGGCACGGCTGCTGAACGTGCCGTTCACCATCGCCGATGCCACGACCTTGACCGAGGCCGGATACGTCGGCGAGGACGTCGAGAACATCATCCAGAAGCTGCTGCAGAAGTGCGATTACGATGTCGAGAAGGCGCAGACCGGCATCGTCTACATCGACGAGATCGACAAGATCTCGCGCAAGTCGGACAACCCCTCGATCACCCGCGACGTCTCCGGTGAGGGCGTGCAGCAGGCGCTGCTGAAGCTCATCGAAGGCACCATTGCCTCGGTGCCGCCCCAGGGCGGGCGCAAGCATCCGCAGCAGGAGTTCCTGCAGGTCGATACCAGCAACATCCTGTTCATCTGCGGCGGGGCGTTCGCGGGGTTGGAGAAGATCATCCTCAACCGCACGCAAAAGAGCGGCATCGGCTTTACCTCCGAGGTGCGCACCGCGCAGGAGCGTCCGCACGGCAGCGACTTGTTCCACGACGCGGAGCCCGAGGATCTGATCAAATACGGCCTGATTCCCGAGTTCGTCGGGCGTTTGCCGGTGGTCGCCACGCTCGATGAGCTTGACGAGGCGGCGCTGGTGTCGATCCTGACCGAGCCGAAAAATGCGCTCACCAAGCAGTATCGGCGGCTGTTCGAGATGGAAGGCGCCGAGCTCGAGTTCCGCGACGATGCGCTGCGCGCGGTGGCACGCCGGGCCATGCAGCGCAAGACCGGCGCGCGCGGGCTGCGCACCATCCTTGAAACGGTGCTGCTCGACACCATGTACGATCTACCGACGCTGCGCGACGTGGCCAAGGTCGTGGTCGATGAAACGGTGATCGACGGCTCGAGCGTACCCTACGTCGTATATCGCTCCGAGGAAGGCCGGGCTGCCGGCGCCGAGGAGCCCCGGCGGGCGGCGAGCCACTGATCGCGCGGGGCGCGTCAAGCGCGCGCCGTCCGCCAGCTCAATCAATCGAGGCTTCGAGCGTGTCTGAATCCAACACCCCCGTCCAGCCCGCCGTTGCCGCGCGGGGCGTCCCCGTGCTGCCGTTGCGCGACGTAGTCGTCTATCCGCATATGGTGATCCCGCTGTTCGTCGGCCGGGAGAAATCCATCGAGGCGCTCGAGGTGGCCATGCGGGCCGACCGGCGCATCATGCTGGTCGCCCAGAAGCAGGCCGATGTCGATGACCCGAAGGGCGATGATCTGTATCGCGTCGGCACCGTGGCGACCATTCTGCAGCTGCTGAAGCTGCCCGACGGCACGGTCAAGGTGCTGGTCGAGGGCGTCGACCGCGCGCGCATCGACCGGCTGACCGGCGGCGATTACTACTCTGCGGAAATCGAGTTGCTGCCGGACGTCGAGTCCTACGACGAGCGCGAAATGGACGTGATGACGCGCTCGGTGATCTCGCAGTTCGAGCAGTACGTCAAGCTCAACAAGAAGGTGCCCCCGGAGGTGCTCACCGCGCTCGCCGGGATCGAGCAGGCCGGCCGGCTCGCCGACACGGTCGCGGCACACATGTCGGTCAAGCTCGCCGAGAAGCAGAAGGTGCTCGAGATCCTCGACGTCAAGAAGCGTCTCGAGCACATCCTTGTGGCCATCGAGGGTGAGCTCGATGTGCTGCAGATCGAGAAGCGCATCCGCGGCCGCGTCAAGGCGCAGATGGAGAAGAGCCAGCGCGAGTACTACCTCAACGAGCAGATGAAGGCCATCCAGAAGGAGCTCGGTGAGATGGACGAGGGCGGCAACGAGCTCGCCGAGCTCGAAGGCCGCATCGCGCGCGCCGGCATGCCGAAGGAGGCGCGCGAAAAGGCGACCGGCGAGCTGAACAAGCTGAAGATGATGTCGCCGATGTCCGCCGAAGCGACGGTGGTGCGCAACTACATCGACTGGCTGGTCAAGGTGCCGTGGAAGAAGCGCACCAAGATCATCAAGGACATCGCCCGCGCCGAGCAGGTGCTCGATGAGGACCACTACGGGCTCGAGAAGGTCAAGGAGCGCATCGTCGAGTACCTGGCCGTGCAGCAGCGGGTGGAGAAGCTCAAGGGGCCGATTCTGTGTCTGGTGGGGCCCCCGGGGGTGGGCAAGACCTCCCTCGGGCAGAGCATCGCGCGGGCAACCAACCGCAAGTTCGTGCGCATGTCCCTGGGCGGGGTGCGCGATGAGGCGGAGATCCGCGGCCACCGGCGCACCTACATCGGCTCGCTGCCGGGCAAGATCGTGCAGAACATGTCCAAGGCCGGCGTGCACAACCCGCTGTTCCTGCTCGATGAAGTCGACAAGATGTCCATGGACTTCCGCGGCGATCCGTCCTCGGCGCTGCTCGAGGTGCTCGATCCTGAGCAGAACTCGACGTTCAACGACCACTACCTCGAGGTCGATCTAGACCTCTCCGAAGTGATGTTCGTCTGCACGGCCAACAGTCTGAACATCCCCGCGCCGCTGCTCGATCGCATGGAAGTGATCCGCCTGCCGGGGTACACCGAAGATGAGAAGATGAACATCGCACGGCGCTATCTGGTGCCGAAGCAGATGAAGAGCAATGGCCTGAAGGACGATGAGCTGAAAGTGGCCGATGCGGCGCTCCTCGACATCGTGCGCTACTACACGCGCGAGGCCGGTGTGCGCAATCTCGAGCGCGAGATTGCCAAGATCTGCCGCAAGGCCGTCAAGCAGCTGCTGCTGCACAAGAAGGACGAGCGGCAGGTGAGCGTCACCGCGCGCAACCTCGAGAAGTTTCTCGGCGTGCGCCGCTTCCGCTACGGCAAGGCGGAGGATCAGAACCGCGTTGGACAGGTCACCGGGCTCGCCTGGACCGAGGTGGGCGGGGAACTGCTTACCATCGAGGCGGCGGTCGTTCCGGGCAAGGGCAAGCTGCAGCACACCGGACAGTTGGGCGAGGTGATGCAGGAGTCCATCCAGGCGGCGATGACCGTGGTGCGCAGCCGCGCCCAGGTGCTCGGGCTGGAGAGCGAGTTCTACCAGAAGCTCGACGTGCACCTGCACATCCCGGAGGGCGCGACGCCGAAGGACGGCCCGAGCGCCGGCATCGGCATGTGCACCGCACTCGTCTCGGCGCTGACCCGCATCCCGGTGCGTTCGGACGTGGCGATGACCGGGGAGATCACCCTGCGCGGAGAGGTGCTGCCGATCGGCGGCCTGAAAGAGAAACTCCTCGCAGCACATCGCGGCGGCATCAAGACAGTGCTGATCCCGGATGAGAACCGCAAGGACCTGGTCGAGATCCCCGACAACATCAAAGGCAATCTCGAGATCAAGCCGGTCAAGTGGATCGACGAGGTGCTCGCGCTCGCGCTTACCCAGCAGCCGGTCCCGCTGACGCACGACGCTCCCGCGCCGGCGCCTGAAGCGGCGGTGGTGCCCGCGGGACGACGCGGCCGGCGCAACGGGCGCAAGCAGGCACCGCCGGCGCATTGACCGCCGGGACGCGCCGCGCGATTGTGCGCGAGGCGTGCGGAACTGACGGGGCAGGCGGGCCGCCTGCCCCTCCCGTCACTCAGACCGCGCAGTTCGGGCAAATCCCTGTGCGGCCGAGAGTCTCGGGTGCTTAGCTCAGTTGGTAGAGCGTCGCCTTTACACGGCGAATGTCGGGGGTTCGAGTCCCTCAGCACCCACCAATACCCTGTCCCGATCTCTCGTGCTTTGTGTAATACACTAAAAGACTCAAGCACTTGGCGGATCCTTGACGGAAACAGGACCACTGTTAGACCTTGCGAGAGCGTACCGAACGGGGCATATCCGGGGGTAGTTAGGGCATGCGCCCGAGCACTTGGGGGTATCGACCCGTGCAGACTACCCAGAAGCTCACCGAGCCGGCCATCAAGGCCCTGAAACCGCAGGGAAACCCTACAAGGCCGCCGATGGCGCGGGCCTGACCTGTACCTCACCCCGGCGGGCGGCAAGCTGTGGCGGCTCAAGTACCGTTTCGGCGGGAAAGAGAAACTGCTCTCCCTCGGTCCGTGGCCGGATATCACTCTCGACGCTGCCCGCCAGAGGGCCGCCGAGGCACGCGCGGCCCTGCGCGACGGGAAAGACCCGGCGCGGAGGTATCGAGCGGCCCGTGCGGGTATCACCGGCGAGACGCTGGGGGTATTGGCCGCCGCCTGGGCGGACAAGCAAGCCTGGGCACCCTCGACGGCGAAGCGCGGACGCTACTTGCTGGCGCAGTGGCTGCCTGCGCTCGGGGACACTCCCGCCCGCGCACTAACCCCGACGGACATCCGGCACGTCGTACTCGCCATCGAGGCCGAAGGACACCACGAGTTCGCCCGCCGCGTGCTCGCGCAGATTGGCCGCGTGCTGCGCCATGCCGGGGCGCTCGGGCACGCCGAGCGCGACTTGGCCGCCGACCCCGGCGACGTGCTGGCACCCGTTCACTCCGACAAGTACAGCAGCCTGACCACGCCGGCGGAGATTGCCGAGCTGATGCGCGCGATCTATGCCTACACCGGCGACCCGAGCAGGTGCTACTGCCTACGCATTCTCCCGCTGCTGTTCACACGCCCCGGCGAGCTGCGCAATGCCCGCTGGCCTGAATTCGACCTCGACGGCCCCGAGCCCCTGTGGCGCACACCGGGCGAGCGGCTGAAGATCAGGCGCAAGAATCCCGGCGAACACCTGGTGCCGCTCTCGGCCCAAGCAACGGTGCTGCTTAAGGAGCTGCGCACGATCACCGGGACCAACTCGCACGGCCCGTTGTTTCCGGGGCTGGTGGACGGCAAGCCGATATCCGATGCGACCCTGGGGCAAGCCCTGCGCCGCATGGGATACGGGCCGGACAAGATCGTCAGTCGCGGGTTCCGCGCGATGGCGAGCACGGCATCGAAAGCACGACGTGATCGCGTGGGCGGTCAGTGCATACCCTGAACTTCCGCTTGCTGCTGCCCCTACGGCTGTACCTGCGGCACGCAAGCTGCCCAGCGGCCCGCCACCCTCGATCACGCTGCCCGTCGGCACACGCGTCGTGTCCACGATGAGAATACTGGCGCTCATTGCCGAGGCATTCCACCCCGGCGCGGACCCGAACGGCACCGACTATCAAGTGGCGTTGCGCTCCCACGCGCGAATGCTAAACAAGGCAGCGCGTGAGGGAGCCGTGCAAGTTGTGTCATTCCACGGCGAGCCGATCACGATTGGTACCGAGGATGCCGCGACGTGCGCTGGCGCGTTTGTGGCCGTGGCCGAGTTGGAACGCTACCTTGCCACACTGGCGGTTCCTGTCGCGCTGCACGTCGGCGGACCCGAAGTGCAGGAAGCGAAAGCGCCGGCACGTGCGCTGCCAGTAGGCAATCAGCGTTCCATCGTCGCAAGATGCATGCGAGACGTCGCGTCATGCTGAATATCCTCTTCGCGTCGCACCGAAGTTGGCTCAGCAAGGGTCGGCTGACGGTGAAATACGCGGATTACCTGCGATCGAGCACCGCGGCATACGAATCGTAGATGAGCCGGTCGGTCTTGGCATGACGGGCGCGGCAGGGATGTGTTGCGATTCCTGGTGGAGGATGGGGCGGGATGTGTCGGCGTCCGCGCTGGCATGCGCTCCTCTTGCGATGTGGCGTGAGGCGTGGACCGCGGCGGGCCGATGGCCCGTCACGCCCGGCTGATCTGTGCTGCTCTCGATCCGTCTGGCGGGACGCGGTAGGATGTCGCCGGCGCGGGCGGGGCTGCCGGACGCGCAAGAGGCCGGGCCGCGGCAGTGTCGCGCGCTACCGGCCGGGCACCGGCTGATCGTGGAGGAGTCTTGCGCATGCACCGTTCCCTTGCTCTGCTTCTCGCCAGCGCCGCGTTCGCGCTGTCTCCGCCAGGCTACGCGGCGCATGCGCCGGCCAAGACAGACGCCACCGCCGCAGCGCCCCAGGCCAGAGCGTCCGTGTCCCACGGCAGCGTGGTGATCGACGGCAAGCGCATCGAGTACACGGCCACCGCCGGTACGATCATCCTGAAGAACAAGCAGGGCAAGCCCACCGCCAGCATGTTCTACATCGCCTACACCAAGGACGGCGTGCGTGATCCGGGCAAGCGGCCCGTCACCTTCGCCTACAACGGCGGGCCGGGATTCGCCTCGGCGCTGGTCGACATCGGAGGCTTCGGGCCGCGCCGCATCGACTGGCCGGCGCCCGGTGAGGTCAAGGCGGAGCAGCCGCCGTACCGGCTGGTGCCGAATGCGTACAGCATTCTGAAGGCCACCGACCTGGTGTTCATCGATGCGGTCGGCACGGGCTACAGCCGCATCGTCGGCGTGGGCAAGCCCTCCATGTTCTACGGCATCAACGGCGATGCGCAAGCCTTCACGCAGTTCATCGAACGCTACGTCCAGCAGAACGAGCGCTTCGAATCGCCCAAGTTTCTGCTCGGGGAAAGCTACGGCACCACCCGCTCGGCCGTGCTGGCGCTCGATCTGGTGGGCCACGGCGTGTATCTCGACGGGGTGATCCTGTGCTCGACGGTGCTGGATTTCGCGACGCTGAACAACACTCCGGGCAATGATCTGCCCTACGAGCTGTATCTGCCGTCGTACGCGGCCGTCGCCTGGTATCACCACCGCATCACTGCGCGGCCGTCCGATCTGCCGGCCTTCGTGCAACAGGTCGAGCATTTTGCCGGCGGTGCATACGCGCAAGCGCTGTTCGCGGGATCGGCGCTGCCGGCGGCCGAGAAGAGTCAGATCGCCGCGCAGCTCGCGAGCTACACCGGCCTGCCGGCGTCCCTGTGGGTAAGGGCTGATCTGCGCATCCCGCTGTCGGTGTTCCAGCGCGACCTGCTCGACACCGGTGCGAGTACCGGGCGCTTCGATGCGCGCTTCACCACGCCCGAGCTGCAGCCGCTCATGCCGGAGCAGGGCGGCTCGGCCGCCGGGGCGGCCACGACCGCGATCTGGGGGGCGCTGAGTGCGAGTTTCGATCAGTACCTCGAGCACGATCTCGGTTATCACAGCGACCGGCTGTACGTGCAGAGCAGCGGCAGCGTGTTCAAGGCCTGGGACTGGAGCCACTACGTGCCGCCGTTGAGTGAGCTCGATGAGGGCGTGGGCAGCAGCGAGAGCCTGCCGCGCGTGCGCAACGTGGCCCCGGCACTGGCGCGGGCCATGAGCAATGACCCGGGCATGCAGCTGATGCTCAACAACGGGTGGTTCGACATGGCCACGCCGTTCTTCGCGACCAACTACACGCTCGCGCACATGGGTCTGCCGCAGGGCTTGGAGCGCAACATTCACGAGTACTACTACCCGGTCGGGCACATGCTGTACCTGAACCCCGCGGTGCTGCCGCAGCTCTCGCACAACATCGATGCCTTCATCGCCAACGCCACGCGGCGGTGAGCGGCACGCCTGAGGGAAGGGAGCGGGGCGCGCTGCGCGCCCCGCCTCATGCCGGCGGCGGGATCTCCAGGCCGCGCGGAAAATCCCCGATGCCGACACGCTCACCGGCCGCGTAGTAGCCGATCCGGTTGCGCACTCAGGGGAAGATGGCGGCCTCGGCGATGCTGTAGTCCCTGCCTGTCACCCAGGCAGGGGGCCCGAGCTGGCCCTCGAGGACCCCGAGCAGGCTCTTGGCTTGCGCGACGCAGCGGTCGCGGGGCCGCTTGTTCTCGATGTCCCGGCCGGCAAAGCAGTGGACGAAGCCGAGCGGGCCGAACATCGGGCCGACCCCGCCGATCTGGAACGTCAACCATTCGATGACGGTGTAGCGCGCGGCGGGCTCGGCCGGCAGAAGCTCTTCGGTCTTCTCCGCCAGATGTAACGGGATCGCGCCGGATTCGAACGGCGCGGGCGGCTTGCCGCCGGGGGCCGTTGGGATCGAGGATGGCGGGTATCTTGTCGTTGGGATTGAGCGAGCGGAACTCGCTCGAGAGCTGCACCGGCAGTGCCAATTGCACGCGGTGCGCCTCGTAGGGCAGACCGGTCTCCTCCAGCATGATGGAGACCTGCACGCCGTTCGGGCTCGGCAGCGAGTACGGCTGCAAAGGCTCGGGGTGCCGGGCGGGTTGCTTGCGGGTGATGGGAAAGGCGGCGGAATCGAACATGGCAGCTCCCGGTGCTGCGGCGCGCGAGCGCAGGGCGCACGGCGGGGCTGTTGAGCTTGAGCGCCGCGCCGCGTCACGGCAAGTCCGAAGGTGCTGCCGGCCGCCTTGCCCGCCGATGCCGGCAGGGCCATCATGGCGCCTCGTTTTCACGGACACCCTGGGGGCCCGTCATGGGACGCGCTTGCAGATCCACGCTGTGCGCACTGGCGCTCGCGATCGCAGCTTCCGCCCACGCGGCCCCAGCCGTGCCCCCTGCGGCCTTGAGCGAGCGCACGCTCAGCTATATTCAGCACGCCTGGGGCACTCTCACCCGTTCGGCGAGCCGGTGCGCCTCCTACCCGAGCGGGCCGCGCCAGCGCCGGCGGGTGCTGTACCTGCCGAAGGATCTGCCCATGCCCGCGGCCGTGCGCGAGCTGCAGGCCCGCTGCCACGTGAGCGTGCTGCGTCTGCCGGCGCGCATCGTCGAGCTCGGCAGCGTGCAGCCCGCGGCGCTGCCGCGCCAGGGGCTGCTGTATCTGCCGCACCCGTACATCGTGCCGGGTGGGTTCTTCAACGAGATGTTCGGCTGGGACAGCTACTTCATCGAATTGGGTCTGCTCGCCGACCACCACGCTGCGCTCGCGCGCGGCATCGTCGAGAATTTTCTCTTCGAGGTCCGCCATTACGGCGCGGTGCTCAACGCCAACGGCACCTTTTCCCTGACGCGCTCGCAGCCGCCCTTTCTCGGGGAGATGATCCGCACGCTGCTCGAGGATCCGGCGGCCTTTGCGAACCGAGCCGCCGCCACCGTCTGGCTGCGGCACGCCTATCCGCTCGCGGTGAAGGACTATTCCACCTGGGAGCGCCCAGAGCAGCTCGCCGGCCACACCGGTCTTGCGCGCTACTTCGACTATGGCGGACATGAGCCGGCGATCGAGCTGCGCACCGCCACCTACTACCGGGGCGTCATCCGTTTCCTGCTCGCGCACCCTGGGGAGAACCGCGACTATCTGGTCCGCTCGCCGCTGCATCCCTCGGCGGCCGAGGCAGCCCGGCTCGCGCAGGTGAGCTGCGACATTCGGGCCTCGCGCGTCTGCGCGCAGGCCTGGTACGGCGGCTACCGGCTCACCGGCAAGTTCTACCAGGGCGATCGGGCCATGCGCGAGTCGGGGTTCGACACCACGTTTCGCTTCGGACCCTACAGCGGCTCGACGATCGATTACGCACCGGTGGGGCTGAACAGTCTGCTGTATCGCTATGCGCTCGATCTCGCCGCGTTTGCCCGGCGCCTCGGCTACAGCGCGGCCGCGCGCCGCTGGGCCGCGGCCGCCGCCGCGCGCCGGCGGGCGATCAATACCTATCTCTGGAATCCCCGGCTGGGGCAGTACACCGACTACGACTTCGTCACGCACAAACGCTCCTACTACGCGTTCATCACGACGTTCTACCCGCTGTGGGCCGGGGCCGCCTCGCGCGCCCAGGCGCGCGCGGTGCGCGACAATCTGCCGCTGTTCGAGCGCAGAGGCGGGCTGCAGACCAGCGATTACGCGAGCGGCGCGCAGTGGGATGCCCCGTTCGGCTGGGCACCGACCAACTGGCTGGCGGTGGCCGGCCTGCAGGCCTACGGCTATCGGGCCGCTGCGCGCCGCATCGCCGGGAAATTCATCGCCACCGTCGATCGGGGCTTCGCGCACGACGGCACGATCCGCGAGAAATACAACATGGCGACCGGCAGCGCCAGGGTCCGGATCACCGCAGGCTACACCGAGAACGAGACCGGCTTCGGCTGGACCAACGGGGTGTACGTGAAGATGTGGCAGCTGCTCCATGCGCGCGCCGGCGCGCACTGAACGCAACGCCTTGCGGCCTCAGTGCAGGAACCCGAAGCCGACCCCGGCGAGCAGCACAATGCCGAGCACGAGGCGGTACCACACGAACAGCCAGGTGGTGCGCTTCTCGAGGTAGTGCAGCAGCCAGTAGATGGCGAAGAACGCCGTCACGCTCGCCACCACCAGCCCGACGAGCAGCGTCTCCCAGCCCGAGGAGCTCAGGCCCGCCTTGAGCAGCTCGTATATCTCCAGGCCCCCGGCGAGCACGATCGCCGGCAGGCCGAGCAGAAACGAGTAGCGCGCGGCGGTCTCGCGCTCCATGCCGCAATAAAGCGCCGCGGTCAGCGTCGCGCCCGAGCGCGACACGCCGGGCACCAGCGCGAAGGCCTGCGCGAGGCCCACCCAGATGCCGTCGCGCAGCGTCAGCTCGCCGAATTTGCGCGTGTGGCGCGCATAGCGCTCGGCGAGCGCCAGCAGCAGCGACATGACGATGCAGGCGATGCCGATCACCGTGAGATTGCGCATAGGGGAGTGGCACGCGTTCAGCACGAAGCGCAGCAGCAGTCCGCAGATGCCGATCGGTATGGTGCCGATGATGATCCCGAGCAGCATGCGCGAGTCGGTGGAGCTGAAATCCCGCGTGCGCAGCGAGCCGACCCCCGAGGCGAGCAGGCGCACGATATCGCGCCAGAAGTAGGTCACTACCGCAAGCAGGCTGGCGAGCTGCATCGCCGCTGAGAAAGCCGAACCTGGGTCCTGCCAGCCGAGCATGGCCGGGATGATGCGCAGGTGCGCGGTGCTGCTGATCGGCAGCAGCTCGCTGATGCCCTGCACCACCCCCAGAATGGCGATCTGCCCCCAGGTGAAGTGCGCGAAGCTGACGTCGATGGCGTGCAGATGGCTGCAGGCGCCGGCGGCGTGCGGGGCGGAACTGGACATGGGCAGACTCGTCTCTCTGTGGCTGCGAAACCGTAAAGACTCTCAGAACCGCGCGGGCCGGTCAAAGGGGGAGCGGGTGCGCCGCGGGGGGCGGGCAGCGGCTCGCGCGGGATTGCGGTATGGTTCAGCTTTTTTCGGGAGGGCTCCATGGCTCTGACCGGCTCACCTCATCGCCCGCTCGCGCTGGCACGTGCCCTGAGCGGCCTGTGCCTGCTGCTCGCCGCCGCCGCATTCGCACGCGCCCGCGCGGCCGATCCGCCGAATGTGCCGTTTGCGCCCTCCGCGCCGCTGGCCGCACGTGCTCCGCTGCCGCCGAGCGCCTACGCCGAGATGCGCTGGCGGCTCATCGGCCCGTTCCGCGGCGGCTGGGCGACCATGGCGGCCGGCGTGCCGACCGAACCCAACACGTTCTACATCGGCACCGCCGGCGGCGGGGTGTGGAAGACGGTGGACGCGGGGCGCACCTGGCAGTCCGTCGGCCGGAATCTGCCGCCGGCGATCGGCGCGATCGCCGTGGCGCCCTCGGCGCCGCAGACCCTCTACGTCGGCACCGGCCAGGTGGCGCCGCGCTACGACGTGGGGGCCGGACGCGGGGTGTTCAAATCGACCGACGGCGGGCGTACGTGGCACTACGTGGGCCTGCGCGCCACGCGCTACATCGGGCGCATCTGGATCGATCCGAACAATGCGAACGTAGTGGTGGTCGCCGCCATGGGCCACCTGTACGGCCCGAACCGCGAGCGCGGGATCTACCGCACCAGCGACGGCGGGCGCACCTGGCAGCACGTCCTCTACATCAACGAGAAGACCGGCGTCGTCGATCTGGCCGCCGATCCGAGCAATCCGAACCTGCTGTTCGCCGCGGCCTGGCAGATGCGCGACTGGCCCTGGCTCGATTATTTCGAGCCGCACGGCGGGCCCGGCAGCGGCATTTACCGCTCCACCGACGGCGGCAAGAGCTGGACGCGGCTTGCCGGCGGGGGCTGGCCGAGCGGCCCGCTCGGGCGCATCGGGCTCGCCGTGACCCACACGGCGCAGGGCACGCGCATCTACGCCACGGTCGACTCGCCCACCGAGGGCGGCATCTGGCGCTCCGATGACGGCGGGGCGCACTGGCGGCGGGTCAACGACGAGGAGGACGTGTTCGGCAACTGGTACTTCTCCCGGCTCACCGTCGATCCGGTCGATCCGAACGTGGTGTTCTCGGCCGGGCAGTCGATCCGCCGCTCCACCGACGGCGGGCGCACCTGGCACATCATCAAGGGCGCCCCCGGCGGCGACGATTACCACTTCGTGTGGATCAATCCGCTGCACCCGAACCACTGGATCACCGCCTCCGACCAGGGCGCGGTGGTCACGGTGGACGGCGGCCGCAGCTGGAGCAGCTGGTACAACCAGCCGACCGGCCAGTTCTACCACCTGGCCGCCGATGAGCGCTTCCCGTACTGGATTTACAGCGGGCAGCAGGACAGCGGCTCGGTGGGCGCGGCGAGCCGCAGCGACTACGGCTCGCTCACCTGGCGCGACTGGCATCCCGTCGGCGGCGATGAGCGCGACTACATGGTGCCCGATCCGGCCAACCCGGACCTGGTGTTCGGCAGCGGACTCGGCGGACGCGTGTCCCGCTGGAACGCGCGCACCGGCCAGGTGGCCAATGTCTCCCCCTATCCCATCGTCAGCTACGGGGCGGCGCCTCTGAAGGTCAAGTACCGCTACGGCTGGGTCACGCCCCTGGTGTTCACCCCGACCAAGCCCTACGCGCTGCTGCTCGGCGCGCAGGTGCTGTTCCAGTCGATGAACCTCGGCAAGACCTGGAGGGTGATCTCCCCGGACCTGACCGGCGAGATTCCCGGCACGCGCGGCTGCACGGCCGCCGCGCGTGGGGAGCTGGCGCGCGCGTGCGGCTTCGGGGTGATCAGCGCGATCGGCCCCTCGCCGCTGAAGTCGGGGGAAATCTGGGTCGGCACCGACAGCGGCATGGTGCAGCTGACTCGTGATGACGGCGCGCACTGGATCAACGTCACTCCGCCGCAACTGCAGCCCTGGGAGAAGGTGAGCTCGATCAGCCCCTCGGCGCTCGATCCGGGCACCGCCTACGTGTCGATCGACGATCAGCGTCAGGACAACTTCCACCCCTACCTCTTGCGCACGCACGACTACGGGGCGAACTGGGTTGAGATCGACGCCGGGCTGCCCGCCGGTGAGCCGGTCTCGGTGGTGCGCGCCGATCCGGTGCGCGCCGGGCTGCTCTACGCCGGCACGACCGACGGGGTGTTCGTGTCGTTCGATGACGGCGCGCACTGGCAGTCGCTCAAGCTGAATCTGCCCAATGCCTGGGTGAAGGACCTGCTGGTGCACGGCGATGATCTGATCGCGGCCACCCAGGGGCGCGCGATCTGGATCCTCGATGACCTCTCGCCGCTGCGGCAGCTCTCGGCCGCCGTGCTGGCCTCGCCCGCGCACCTGTTCGCCCCGGAGCCCGCCTGGCGCGTGCATCCGAACAACAACCGCGACACGCCGCTGCCCCCGGGCACGCCGCAGGGCCAGAACCCCCCGGCCGGAGCCATCATCGATTACTGGCTCGGGCCGCACATCAGCGGTCCGGTGAGCCTTTCGATCTACGATTTCAAGGGCCAGCTGGTGCGCCGCTTCCGTTCCGACACCCCGCCGCAGCCGATTCACGCGGACCGCTACTTCGCCAAAGGCTGGCTGAAACCCGCCGCGCGCCTCGCCGGGACCCCGGGCATGCACCGCTTCGTGTGGAACCTGCGCTATGCGCGCCCGCCGGCGATCTCCTACAGCTACAGCATGCACGCCGTGTGGGGCGAGAACACCCCGACCGAGGTGGACGGACCGTTCGTGCTGCCAGGCATCTACAGCCTGGTGCTCAGCGCGGGCGGGCAGGAGTACCGCGCGCCGCTGGTGGTGCGCCTCGATCCGCGCGAGCACGTCAGCCGGGCCGACCTGCGTGCGCTGCTGAAGTACAGCCAGAGGATCGATGGCGCTCTGGCGCGCCTGAAGGCTCTGTACGATGCAGCCCATCCGGTCCACCAGCGGTTGGTCGCGCTCCAGGCGCGCGTTGCCGCGGGCAAGGCACCGCGGCCGCTCGCCGCGCCGGTGAGGCGCCTGCTCGCGCAGACCTCCGGCAAGGGAGCGGGCGGGCTGCTCACGCTCAACCGCCGCCTGAGCGCGCTCGAGGCCGATGCGGAATCGGCAGACTTCCCGCCGACCGCGGCCGACGAGCACGTGCTGAAGATCCTGCTCGGGAGCCTCGATGCGGCGATGGGACGCTGGCACGGCACGGTGGGGCAGATCGCGCGGCTGAACGGCGAGCTGCACCGAGCGGGGATCGCCCCCATCCGGGTGCCGCCGGTGCGCACTTTGTGAGCCGGGCGGTGCTGGCGGCGGCGCCCGCGCAATCGCTCAATATGCGAAATACGGCCCGTAACCGTCGCTCGTGAGTGCGCCGTAGAAGGCGACGTACACGTTGCGTCCGAAAAAGAACGGCAGCCCGAAATCGAACGAGCAGACGCTCGCCTTGTTGGGACAGAAGGCCGACTGGTTGCCAGCGTTGGCGCCGATGTTGTCGAAGACCGAGTTGGTCGAATACTGCTGAAACAGCGTACCGGCATTGGCGATGGTGAAGTCCACGACGGACTGCATGCCGTTCTGGCCGAGGTTGGTTGCCGAGAGCTCGAGCGTCGCGGCCGGACAGTACCAGTTGCCCTGGGTGAGGCAGCTGTCCGGGATGGAGTTGTCGGTGAAGTAATAGGCGTTCGAGCCGGTGTCGAGGAATGAGTAGGGCAGCGACTGGCCATTGTAGGTCGTGCTGATGTCCCCGTAATTGTCGGCCGTGAGCACGGTCTGCGCGCCGAGCGTGTTGTTGCCCTCGGTGCCGATGCCGAAGACCAGCGAGCCGGTGATCGAGGCGGCGGTGCCCGAGGCGCCGAGCGGGGGCAGCTCCACGATCACCCCGTTGTTGTCGGTCTGGAAATCCGCCACCGGATCGGTCACCTGCTCGGCGACGGGCAGCGTGGTCTGCTGGCAGCCCGAGGCCGTGCAGGCGTAGTAGTCGCCGTTGTTCGCCTGAGTGGCGCAAGCCGTGCCGCAGTCCTGGGCGAACGGGCCGACGCCAAGTATGCCGTTCGCCCCAAAGGTCGACACCGTGTCCTCCTGCGTGCCCGTGCCCGCGCAGGCGCTCGGGACAGTCGCGTAGTTCGGGTTCCCGATCACCTGGACCGGGACGTTCTGCGCCGATTCGCTGCTCACCTGCACGTCGGCGGTGTCGATGGGGCCCCAGCTGTAACCGTCGACGAACTGCGTGCACTCGGCGACCGGGTTGCCGTTGACCGTCTCCTGCGGCAGCGCGAGGGAGAACGGATTGCCCGTCGTGTCGGTAGCATCCGCGAGGATCCGCAGCCCATACGAGCCGCTATCGACTTCGATGTGATCGAAGGTCTGGCACACCGTCGTGCCCGGCTCGCACAAGGTGACCGTGATGTAGGGGATGTCCACGGAGTTGCCGTTCGGGCCGGCATCGACGGTCATGGTGACCACGTTCGGTCCGGAGGTGACGATGGTCTGTCCGCCGCCGCCGCCGCCACCACCACCCGTGCCTGTGGAGGCCGCGACGTTCGAACTGCCGCCGCCGCCGCCGCAGCCGGCGATGGCGAGCACGACCAGGACGAGACCAACGATCAGGGTCTTGCGCACGGAGAACCTCGTTGCGGGTCAGTGGAGATCGGCGAGCGACACGTTTGGCGGCAGGAGCGACGGAACGTATGCGACGCCGAAGAAAAATCGCATGTGCCCGCCGGCATGCACGACGAGCTGCGGGGTGCGCAGCTGGACGTGATCGTGGCCGAGGCCGCTGCGCTCGCGCTTCTCAGCGTTCGTGAGCATTCCGAAATAGGTGCTGCCGAGGGTCTGGGCGAGGTTCGGCATCACCGGGCCGCGCCAGCTCACCGCGAACACGATGCCCGCCGGGGAGATGAACTCCTTGACGACGGTGCCCTCGGGGGTGGTGATCTGATCGACCTGATAGCCCGCTGCCGCGCTGTGGCGGATCTGGCCCTTCAGGTGCAGCTGATCGGCCGCGACCGAAGTGGCCGGCTCCCCGAGGGAGGCCCGGGCGGCAATGACGGCGGCGGGGGAGCAGAGCAGCCCGGCGCAGGCGAGTGCGGTGGCGGTGGCGGCTGGAATACGGTTCATGGCGGGACTATAGCCGAAGGACCCCTGCTCACTTCAACGTATTATGGCCGCCGGCGGCATACCTCGTCTCCTCGGCCCGAGAATGCGGCAGCGGATGCGTTCGGGCGGACGGCCCGATGGACATCGGTCGCGCTGTCCGCTAGGATGCGCGCCCCTTTCGGTGGAGCGGTAGTTCAGCTGGTTAGAATACCGGCCTGTCACGCCGGGGGTCGCGGGTTCGAGTCCCGTCCGCTCCGCCACTTCTCAAATCCCTTGCTAAAACAGTTGGTTGCGTCGGGATTCGGGTCGGCGCCCATCGCCCATTGGCGTGCGCAAAGACCGGAGCTCTCCCGGAAAATCCGCCGCCTCGCTCCGATTGCGCAGGACTGAGGAGCGCTGCCGGAGGCCGCGCGGACCCTGCAGGCGCGCGGACAGCCGGCGTGCCCCGGGGGTATGGGCAGCGGCCTCGGCCTGCCGCCGGACTCGGTCCTCCCCGACGCTCCGCGAGTGCGGTGCTTCATTCTGTTTGGAACTTAAGCGGCCATTGGCGCCGATGCGCTTTTGCAGGATGTCGCGTGCGCTCCTGGTCCAGATTGAGTGGCTTGGGATGGATGCTGTGATGCGAGCTGCGCTCGTCGATCGCCGCGAGCCATTCGGGCACGCTGGTAAAGACGCCGCGCGGCAAGCGCTCGGTGGTGATGGCGCGCAAAAAGCGCTCCACCCTGTTCAGCCACGAGACGCAGGTCGGCGTGCAATGTACCTGCAGAGGCGGCCGTTTGGCGAGCCAGCGCTGCACGGCCGGATCCTTGTGGGCGGGGTAGTCGTCTTGTCTTTGGGCGTCTCACGGTCGATCCGGCGCAGGAACGTCAGCCGCTCGCCGCGGCGGTGAGGTGGCTGGCACTGAGCAATGACCTGCCCGTCGAGCCCATCTCGGCGCGCTCCTCATCGCGCAACACAGTCTCGGGGGCTGCCCGCACGCACCGCTCTGCGGTGCCGTCGCTGACGGCACATTCGACCCCCGGAGAGTCCTTTACGTGCCAACAGGAACGCAACACGGCACCAGCGACTTGCCGCAGTGCACGGGCGCGAGCCGCCAGAGCCGGCCGCCTCCCCCCGGCGACGAGCAGGGCGTGGCGGGCAGAATCGCTGCGGGCTCGGCGGGGATCGACGCGACCGGCTGGGTGCTCGTTCGCTGCGGCCCGAAACGGGGAGCGCGCGTGCAGCGTCTGCGGCTCGCGCACTGCGCGTGCCGGCCAATCGCGCGCCGGCGCTACGCTGTACCATGGCATCGATCGTCGCACTTCACGCGCTTGCCATCGGCGCTCGCACGGGCCATGCCGTCGCGCATGCATCGAGGCCTGCGGCGGGGAAACCGCCAACACGTTCACTGCCATCCGTGCGCGGACTCTGGCGGCGGCTCGGGGGAATCCTTCAGCGCCCCCTGCGCGGCAGCTGCGGCAGTTGCGGTGCATCCGCAACGGCAATGTTGTAGCCCGCCGCACGCCGGGCGCTGCACTCGATCGGCCGCAGTGCGTCGCGGGTCGGATCGCTCAGCGTGGCGGTGCAGCCGCGCAGTCCGCTCGTGGACGTGAACGGAAGGGGCCGGCCCGAAGCACAGGAGGTGTGCGCGCTGCCCGCGAGCCCGAGGGGAGCGGTGCCGTCGGCGGGCTGCTCGATGAGGGGGCATTGGTCGCGGCCCGGTCTCGCCCCCCGATGTCACAAAACTGAGCTTTCTCTGGCGGCGCTCTTCAGCGTAATCTCGTCCCCTTACTACAAAGCGTGGGGGCATCGATGCCGGACGATCATTCGAGTTTGGGCGCCGTACGCCCGCAGTGCCCGGCCGGCGACGTGGATCTGCGGCGCACGGCCGCCAATCCCGATTACTGGTATCCGCTCGCCTGGTCCGCGGAGCTCAAGGCGGGCCAGATCCTTGGGCGCCGGTTCGCGGGTGAGCCGATTGCGCTGTATCGCGGCGCGAGCGGGCAGGTCTTCGCGCTCGAGGACCGCTGCGCCCATCGGCAGGTGCCGCTGCACCTCGGGGTCGTCGTCGGCGATGTCCTCAAGTGCCACTACCACGGCTGGGCGTACGACTGCGCGGGCAAGTGCGTGGACGTTCCCTACCTCGGCAAGGAGCGCAAGCCGAACGGGGTGCGCAGCTACCCGGTGCGCGAGATCGACGGGCTCATTTTCATCTTTCCCGGCAACCCCGCCCTCGCGGACGGGCGCCTGCCCGCCGCGCTCGGCTCCTCGCAGCGCCGCGACTACAAGACACGGCGGCTGAACCGCGAGGTGGCCTGCCACTACACGTTCATGCACGAGAATCTGTTCGATATGAACCACCAGTTCATGCACCGCAAGCAGATGGGCTCGATCCGGGCTAGCTGCCTCGGACGGCGGCACGGGGATGGGTGGGCCGAAGTCGAGTACAGCTTCAGTCGCACGGAGGGCAAATCCTCCCTCGGCGAGCGCGTCATCGTCGACATGATGCGCACGCGAGCGGCAGAGCAGCAGGACTTCCGCGATCACATGCGCATCCGCACCGACTATCCGGCGCAGAGCCTGAAAGTCTGGGTGGGGCGCAACATCCAGCAGACGCACGATCCGGTGCTCGACGTGTGGCTGTGCTACACGCCGCTTGATGCCGAGCACCGCACCAACCGCACCTTCGGCTACCTGTCGGTGAAGAAGCCCCCGGTGCCGGGGCTGATTCACCTCGCCTGGCCGTTCGTGGTCTGGTTCACCGAGAACATCTTCCGCGAGGACAAAGAGATCGTCGAGTACGAGCAGCGGGCGCATGACGCGCAGGGCAGGGACTGGAACAACGAGGTGTTCCCGCCGCTGCGCGACCTGCGGGAGGTGCTGGCCCGCTGCGGTGTGCCGATGTAGATGAGCGCTGCGGTTGCCGCCCGGGCGCTGCGGTTCAGGCCAGCGGCCCGGGCTGCGGCTGCAGGCGGACGGGCCGTCAGGCCGGACCGGCCGGCGCGAATGGTTGGCCGATGCGCTTGTGGCGGTACATGTCGCGATCGGCGCTGCCGAGCAGGTGCTGCCCGTCCGTCCCGTCCGGATACAACACAACGCCGACGCTGCAGCTGACGATGAGCCGCATGCCCTCGATGGCGAACGGCTCGCGCAGCCAGGCGGCGATGCGGCGCGAGATCAGCTCGGCGGACTGTTCGCAGGGCAGGGGCGTGATGAGCAGCGCAAACTCATCGCCGTAGAGCCGCGCTACCGTGTCCTGCGGGCGGACCCCGTGGCGCAGCCGCCGCCCAACCTGCCGCAGCAGCGCATCGGCCGTCTCGTGCCCGAGGGAGTCGTTGACCTGTTTGAAGCGATCGAGATCGAGGAACACCAGCGCGAACGGGGTGGCGTCCTCGCGCGAGCGCGCGATCGCCCGCTCGAGGCGGATCTGCAGGAGGCGGCGGTTCGGCAGTCCGGTGAGCGAGTCGTGCAGCGCCTGGCGGCGCAGCTGCTCGCGCTCGCGCATCTCGGCGGTCACATCGCGCAGCTGCCCGATGAAGCACACGCAGCCGCTGTCCACCGGCAGCGCAGTGAGGCGCAGCTGCGCCCATCCGGGCGGGCGCTCGAGCGGCTGGGTGCGGACCACGGCGAGCCCACCGCGCCCGTCCCGCAGGCACGACTGCAGCCGCGCCAAGCCCGGATCCTCGGCGGCGAGACCGCTGAGCGTGCGCCAGTCCCCACCCCGCAGCGCCGCCAGATCGCGGCCCGCCCAGCGCTCGAAGGCGCGGTTCGCGTAGATCAGAGCCTGACGCTGCCCCTGGCACCGCAAGAGAAAGACGGGGCACTCGAGTCCTTCGAGCACTGCGTGGCGCAGGTCCTGCTCGGCTCCGGGCCCCTCGCCGGTGCGGAGCTCATCGATGGAGTGGGGCTGCGAGACAGGCAACATGCGGGTACCACTGCAGCTCAAGCGCACTGTCGGGGTAGGGAACACGGTAGCGGAAGGCATCGGCCGGATCCATATGGGAAATCCACGAGCGTCTCCAGGCGGCTACGGCAGCAGCGCCGTTTACGCCGCAGGCGCGGCCGTGGCCCCGCTCAGCGCGCCGAGCAGCGTCAGTAACTGCTCGGCCTGCAGCGGTTTGCTGGCCACGCACAGGTCTGGATCCACCGGCAGCTCGCGCAGGGAACTCGACGTATCGCCGGTGATGAGCACGCACTTCAGCGGCTTGCCGAGCGTGCGGCGCAGCGCCGCGATCACCTCCGTGCCGGTCTGCCCGTCGCTCAGGTGATAGTCGGTCACGAGCAGGTCGATACCCTCGGCGGCCGCCGCCAGCGCCTCTTCCTGCGAGGCGACCGCGGCGACCTGGTAGCCCTCGACCTGCAGCAGCATGCGCGTCGCATCGCGCACGCCGCAGTCATCCTCGACCAGCAGGATGCGTTGCCGGCGATCAAGCGCGTGCGCGTCCCGGTGCGCCCCCGGCGCGTCCTCGGCCGGCGCCACGCTGGCGCCGGCCGAGGCTGCCGGTAGCAGCACCGCGAACACCGAGCCTTCCCCGACGTGCGAGTCCACCTCGAGCCGCAGACCCAGCAGATCGACGATCCGGCGCACGATGGTCAGTCCGAGTCCATAGCCCTCGTGCGCGCCGTCGGCGGTTCTGATCTGGTAGAACTCATCGTAGATGCGCGCGAGCTGCTCGGCGGGAATCCCGATGCCGGTGTCGCGCACCTCGATGCGCAGCTCGCCATCGGGCTCGAGCGAGCAGCGCAGTTTGATCCAGCCGCTGCGGGTGTATTTGATGGCGTTCGACATCAGGTTGCGCAGCAGCTGCTCGAGCAACGCCGGGTCGCTGTGCGCGCGATAACCAGTCCCGCTCACTTCGAGCGTGAGGCCCTTGCGTGCGGCGAGACTCGTGAACTCCCGGCGCAGCTCATCGAACATAGCGTCGATGGCGAAGTCCGCCGGGGCCGGTTTGATGGCGCCGGACTCGAGCTTGCTGATGTCGAGCAGCGCGTTGAGCAACCGTGACATCGCGCCGATCGCCTGCTCCTGCTGCGCGAGCGCGGCGGTCGCCTCGGAATCGTGCACCGTACGGCGCAGTGCGCCGTTCAGCAGCGCCAGTGTCTGCAGCGGCTGGCGCAGATCGTGGCTGGCGGTGGCGAGAAAGCGGCTTTTGGCATGATCGGCGCGCACCGCGTTCTCGCGCGCTTGCTCGGCCGCGGCGCGCGCGGCAAGCAACTCGGCCTCGATGCGCTTGCGCGCGCTGGCGTCGCGGATGGACGCGCCGATCAGCGTTTCGTCCTGCCAGGGCACCGCGCTTATCCTGACCTCGATCGGAAACTCCCCGCCATCCCGCCGCCGCGCGCGCAGTTGCAGTCCGACACCCGCCGAGCGGCGGTGCGGCCGGCTCATGTAGCGCTTGCGCAGCGTGGCGTGCGCGCCTCGGGAGCGCTCGGACAGCAGCATCTCGACGTTCTGGCCGATCAGCTCCTCGCGCGGGAAGCCGAACAGCGTGCACATCTGCGCATTCGCGAACAGGATCATCCCGAGCGCATCGAGGATGACCATCCCGTCGGGGGCGGACTGCAGCGCCATGCGCACAAGTTCGGGTGGAGCGGTTAACATGGTGACTTCCCCTCCCAATGCGGGCCCTGCGGCTTCAGGCCGATGGCGCCGCGAGGCGTGACAGATGCCTTGATCCTCCGCAACTCTTCCTCCCGCGGCAATCGGGTCCCCCGCCAACAGGGCATGGTGGATTCCACCATGACGCCACGGCTGCCGGTGCGGCCGCATCGCCGATGGTAATGGTTCACCAATCAAGGTGTTAACATCGTGCTCGGGGATGGGCGCAGGGAGTAAGCCATGGCGAGTCCAAGCGTACAACCAACAAACGCCGCACCGCGGGCGCGCATCGCGGTCATCGACGATCACCCGCTGGTGCGTGAAGGGCTCGCCGCGCGCATCGCGGCCCAGCCGGATCTCGAGGTCTGCTGCGAGGCGGCGGACAGCGAGACGGCGCTCAAGCTGATCCGCGAGCGCACGCCGGCCCTCGCCATCGTCGATGTGGCACTGAAAAACGGCAGCGGTCTCGATCTGATCAAGGCGCTCGCCGCCGACGGCAACGGACCTAGGATTTTGGTCGTCAGCGCTTACGACGAGGAGTTGTTTGCCGAGCGGATGCTGCGCGCCGGCGCACACGGCTATGTCAACAAACAGGAGTTGCACGGCTCGGTCATCGAGGCGGTCCGCGCGGTGCTCGCCGGGGAGATCTATCTGAGTGCGGGCCTCGCGCAGCGCCTGGCCAGCCAGGCCGTCGCCGGGCGGCGCAGCACGCAGGGCCTGGAGGTGCTGAGCGACCGCGAGCTGCAGATCTTCGAGCTGATCGGCCGCGGCGCCGGCACACGTGTCATCGCCGCGCAGTTGCACCTCAGCGTGCACACCGTGGAATCGCATCGCGAGCACATCCGCGCCAAGCTCAATCTGCGCAGCGGCACGGAACTGCTGCGCCGCGCCGTGCTCTGGACGTTCGAGAGCCGCGGCTGAGGTCTATCGGGGGCTCTCGGCGGCGGGCAGGGTGCACACCACGCCAGTGCCGCCGCCGGGCTCGCTCTGCGCGCTGAATTCGCCGCCGATCAGCGAGCAGCGGTGCTCCATCAGCCGCAGGCCGACGCCGCGGCCGAACTGTATCCGCGGCGGCATGCCGATGCCGTTGTCGTGCACCTCAAGCCGCACCGCGCTGCCGCGCGCCTCGAGCCGGATCGCGATGCGCTCGGCATGCGCGTGCCGCAGCGCGTTGCGCACCGCTTCCTGCGCGATGCGGTACAGGTGCGTGGCAGTGCCGGCGTTCGGCAGGCGAACCTCACCCTCGAGGGTGAACTCGCAGGCCACCCGGGCGCTCTCCCCGGTGCTGCGCGCGAGCTCGGCGAGCGCCGGGGCGAGGCTGGCGGCGTCGATCGGCACGGGCACGAGCCCGCGGGCCAGCGACTGGATGTGCCGGTTCACGACGGCGATGCCTTCGGTGAGGCGGGCGGCCGATTGGCGCTCGCGGGTCTGCCCGCCGGCGGCGAGTGCGTCGCTCAGGTTCTGCGCGAACAGCCCGAGCGCGGTGAGCTCCTGCTGGATGCCGTCGTGCAGCTCCTGGCCGATGCGCTGCTGCTCGAGCTCGGCGATGCGCGAGACTTCCTGCTGCAGCGCCTTCAGGGGCGTGATGTCGCTCCAGGTGATCACCGCGCCGTCGCGGGGACTGCCGAGCGCGTGCGGCTGGATCCGCCTGAGGTACCAGCGCTGATTCTCGCAGTGCACTTGGGTCTGAGCCGCAGCGCCACTGGCGAGCACGTGACGCGCCGCCTCGAGGAGCGCCGCGTCGGTGAGGGGCGAGCCGAGCGCGGCGATCGACCGGCCGAGATCCTGCGGGCTCACCCCGAGCAGCGCCTCCGCACTGCCGGCGTAGCGGCGGATCCGCTGGTCCGGATCGAGAAACACCGCGGCGACATCCAGCATGCCGATGAGCCGGCCGAGATCGCCGTTGCTCGCCTCGAGGGCGCGCACCTTGTGCTGCAGTTCGACGTCGAGAACCGCTCGCTCCTCGCGCAGCGAGCGCAGCTGGATCGTCATCTGGCGCAGCGCGGCGTTGGCGGCCTCGAGTTCGGCGGCGAGCTCATCGGCGGGGCGCTGCAAGTGGGGCGTGATCGGGCCGCGCGCGGGCCGCTTGCCGTAAAGCGCCAGCCCGTCCGCGAGAGGCACGAAGCGCTCGAGGAACGGCGAGGCCTCGGCAGCCTGGGCGAGCAGCAGCCGCCCCTCGCCCCGCAGCGCGAACTCGGCGGTGGCCGCGAAGCGTCCGGCTGCCCCCGGGGTCAGATGGGCCGGCAGGTTGCGGGCGCTGATCAGGTCCAGGTGCGAGAAGATCGGCGGGTCGCGCAGCGCATCGTGCGCGCCGATGCTGAGCAGTTCGCGCACCTGCGGGCGCACCCGCACGCGCTGCTCTGCGGCCGGCTCGAAATAATTCCCCAGGCGCTCGGGCGCGACGCCCGCGAGCGCCTCGCGCGGGTATTCCCCGGCGCACGTGCGCGCGAGCGCCGCATCGTCGGTGTCGGTGGCGAAGATCTGCAGCCGCTGTGCGGCGAGCGCCGGGAACTGCTCGAGCAGGCAGATCGCCATCGTGTACGCCTCTTCGCCGCCTGCGCAGAAGGGCACCCATACGCGCAGCGGATCGGCCGCGCTCGCGGTGCGGATGCGCTCAGCGAGGGCAGGCCCGGTGAGCGCCGCGAGCGTCTCGGGTTCGCGAAACAACAGGCTCGTGCGCTCCTGCGCGGGTGTGTCGGCAGGTGAGCGCACTACGGCACCCGCTCGTGCCGCGGCGCGCCGCTGGCGATGCGCTGCGGCAGTGCCCGCCCGGTGTCCATCAGAACAAGGCGAGCCGCTCGGTGAGCAGCTCCTCGCGCAGCGCGCGCAGCTGCAGCAGGTGCGCATGCACGAGCTGCGCGACCTGCCGCTCGAGCGCCGGCGCGGCCCCTGGCGCGCCGAGGGCGATGTCGATGAGCTGCGGGTCATCGACCGATTGGCCGATGCGGCTGACGAGCACGCAGTCGGCCGAGTGCACCTGCGGGGCGTTCGCCATGATCGCCTGCGCGATCCGCAGCGCGAGAATGTTGTAGAGCTTGCCGGTGTGGCTGACCGGATTCTTCCCGGCGGTCCCCTCCACGCTCATGACCCGGTAGGGGCTGATCAGACCGCAGACCCGGTTGCCGCGTCCGGTCTGGCCGTCATCGCCGGCCTCGGCCGAGGTGCCCGTGACCGTGAGGAAGATGTCGCCCCGCTGCGGGTCATCGGCCACATTGACCGAGGCGTTCACCGGCAGCTGCGTGACGCGGTTCGCCGCCTCGACGGCCAAGGCGGCCGCGACGCGCTTGCTCTGCAGGTACTCCTCCATGCCGCGGAGGAAGCGGCCGACGAACGCACAACTGACTGTGAGCTCGATGCGGCCTTCGCACCGGACTCCCATGATTTTGATGTCCTCGCCGATCGCCGGATGCATCTGGTGCGTGTGCGCATCGTTCAACGCGCCCTCGGCGGCGAGCACCGCGCGCTCCAGGTCGGTGAACGGCGCGAAGCCGGCGCCGCAGGAGGTGTCGTTGGCGAGCGCGCCGGCCGCGCCGCGTGCGAACAGCCAGTTCAGATCCCGCGAACCGGGCCGCAGCCGCGGCACGATGCGCACGTCGCGCTCGGTGTCGAGATGGGCAAGGTGCGCGCGCAGCCACTCGCGGCACGCCTCGGTGGCGATCTCCTGCACGGGGATGTGCACGCCGGCGTGCTCGGCCGCGGCACGCCCCGCGAGGTAGATTTCGATCGGCTCGCGCGTCTCTCCGCCGCCGAAGGCCGGCCGCGAGGTGCCGGCGCAGAGCATCACCTTGTCGACGTTATGATGGAGGATGAGGCCGAAGCGCTCGAGGTAGTACTGACAGAGCCGCACGCACACGTGCTCGGCGATGCCGTCGCAGATCGAGTCGGGATGGCCGGCACCCTTGCGCTCGGCGACCTCCACTGGTGTGGCCCCCGGGGCGGTGCGCTCGGCGTGACGGATGATCAGCTGCACTCTGCTTCACTCCAGCGCGTGTGCCTGCGGGCCGAGCTCGAGCAGCCGGCAGACGTCCGCGTCTTCGAGCTGCTCGAAGCGCTCGTACCACTGGCCGACGGCGAACAGCTCCGGCGGGGTCTGCAGGATCACGAGCTGATCGGCCTCGCGCCGCACGCGCGCGGCCGCTTCCGGCGAGCCCACCGGAACGGCGGCGATGATTTTCCCAGCGCCCGCCTGCCGCGCGGCGCGCACCGCGGCGAGCATGGTCGCTCCCGTGGCGAGGCCATCATCCACCAGGAGCACCGTCTTACCCTGCAGATCGAGCGGGGCCCGTCCGGGGCGGTAGCGCCGCTCGCGCCGATCGATCTCCTGCAGGGCGGCGGCGCGCAGCGGCTCGAGCGCCGCGCCGCTGGATGGTCCGATCTGCTCCTCCCAGATGACGATCCCGCCCGAGGCGGCCGCGCCGATCGCCAGCTCAGGATTGTACGGCAGGGCGATCTTGCGCACGATGAGGACATCGAGCGGTGCGCCGAGCGCCGCGGCCACCTCGTGAGCCACGGCCACCCCGCCGCGGGGCAGGCCGAGCACGAGCACGGGCGGGGCGAGCGACAGCCGGCGCAACGCCTGCGCGAGCGCCGCGCCCGCTGCGGCGCGATCGGCAAAGACACGTGCGGGTGCGCGCATGCGCATCATGCAACCCCCGAGGGCAACGCTGTCCAGGCGGGACGTGCTCCGCCCGGCACACGCGCCGTGCGGCCACAACCCGAAACTTATTCAGCCACGGGCGGGGCCGCTGCGGCCATCCGTATCATTGCGGGTGCCGGGGGGCGGGGGCGCGTGCGGCGCCCGGTTCCTGGGGCAATTACCTAGCGCAGTGCGGTCGTTGCGGCTTCACGGCGCGGGCCCCGGGTGAAATCCTCCCCGTTGGCACAACGCTCATGGGGACGACAGGATGATCTGGCGTCGGCTGATGCTGGCGGTCTCGGAACTGGAGCTCGTTCCGATTCATGTGCTCGACCGGGTCGGGCGCATGGCGCGCGCCTTTGGCGCGCATGTGGATCTGTTCCACTGTCTGTACGAGCCGCAGGCCGTGCAGGCCGAGGCCGTGCACGGACGGGCCGGCAGCGTAATCGCCGCGCGGGTCGAGGAGCGGCGGCGGCGCCTGGAGCGCCTTGCCGACATTCTGCGCGACCAGGGCGTCGCGGTCAGCACGAGCGTGCGCTGGGATTTCCCGACCTACGAGGGGATCATCCGTCAGGCGCTGCGCTACAAGGCCGAGCTGCTGATCCTTCCGGCGATTGCGCTCGCGGAGACGCTGCGCACGCTCGTCTATCGCGAGCAGCGCCTGATCGAGCAGGCGCCCTGCGCCGTGCTGTTCATGAAGACCCGCGAGACCTATTCGAAAGGCTGCATCGTCGCGGCGGTCGATCCGCGCCGCACTCCCGATCGGGGCGGGGATCTCGATGAGGCGGCGATCGGCGCGGCCAAGACGCTCGCCGGGGCGCTTGGGGAGGCCCCGGTGCATCTGTTTCACGCCGCTCAGCCTCCAGAGGGCGGCGTCGCGAGCGTGCTCGCTTCGAGCACAGAGGCTCAGGTGCGCCACCTCGCCGAGCTGCACGGGATCGCGGCGCGGGAGGTGCGCGTGGAATTCGGCGAGCCGGGCGAATCCCTGGCGATGTACGCGCGCGAAGCGCGGGCGCAGGCGCTGGTGTTTAGTGTCCGCTGTGCTTCGGGAGTGCTGAGAGAGCCGGATGAGCGGCTCGCCGAACGGCTGGTCGATAAGATCGAGTGCGACTTGCTCGTCGTCAAGACGCGCTATGAGCACGCCGCGGTGGGCGCGACGCCCGCCCCGGCCGTACTGCCGCAGCCCCTGTAGCGCCCGGCGCCTCAGCGGCCCGGCGCGCCGAGCGGTGCTGCCGCGCGCACGAAGGCCTGCCGGCGCTGGGCGAGTCCTGCGAGGCGCGCCTCGGCGCGCGCGTTCACCGAGCCGGCCGGGTAGTGGCCCGCCGCATCGGGCGTACCGGCCGGCAGCCCAGTGAGCAGCGAGATGGCCTCATCGAGCGCCGTGACGGCATGGATGTGAAACATGCCGTGCTCGACGGCATCGAGCACCTCCTCATCGAGCATCAGATGCTCGACGTTGCCCGCCGGCAGTATCACGCCCTGGCTGCCGGTGAGGCCGCGCTGGCGGCAGGTGGCGAAGAACCCTTCGACTTTCTCATTGACGCCGCCGATCACCTGCACGGTCCCGTGCTGATTGATCGAACCGGTCACCGCGAGCGACTGGCTGAGCGGCACCGCCGCGATGGCCGAGAGCAGCGCGCAGGCTTCGGCGAGCGAGGCGCTGTCGCCTTCGACCCCGCCGTAGCTCTGCTCGAACACCAGGCTCGCGTGCAGCGACAGGGGGTGCTCGGCGCCGAAGCGCGCGCCGATCAGCGCTGCGAGGATCAGCACGCCCTTGGAGTGAATGGCTCCGCCGAGTTTGACCTCTCGCTCGATACCGACCACCTCGCCCTCCCCGAGGCGTACCGCGGCGGTGATGCGCGTCGGCTGACCGAACAGTGCGTTGCCGACCTCGATGACCGAGAGGCCATTGATCTGCCCGAGGGCCTGCCCGCGGGTCTCGATCAGCAGCGTCTCGCGGCCGATCGCCTCGAGGATCTCCCCGTGCACGCGCGCGAGGCTCGCGCGGCGCGCGGCGATGCTGCGTGCGATGTCCTCGGCGCCGATCGCACTGCGGCCGGCGGCCACCGCGAAATGATTTGCCTCGCGCACCGCATCCTCGATGCTGCGCAGGTGCGTGGAGAGCTTGCGCGCATCACCGGCGAGGCGCGAGCCGTGCTCCACCAGGCGCGCCACCGCGGCCGCCTCGAGCGGCAGCAGACTCTCGCGGCGCGCGCAGAAGGCGGCCGCGTTCGCGTAGCCCGCGGTGCTCTCGGGCGAGCGCTCGACGGCGTCATCGAAGTCCGCCACGATCTTGAACAGCTCGGCGAATTCCGCGTCGTAGGCGCAGAGCAGCTGATGGAGCCGCCGCGTGCCGATCAGCACCACGCGCACGCTGAGCGGGATGCGTTCGGGCTCGAGCGCCACGGTGCTGATCAGGCTCAGGCGCTGCCCGAGCGGCTCGATGCGCACGCTGTGCTCGAACAGCGCTTGCTTCAGCGCGTCCCACGAGAACGGCTGGCTGAGCAGCCGCTCGGCATCGAGGATGAGGAATCCGCCGTTCGCGCGGTGCAGCGCGCCCGGGCGCACCAGCATGAAGTCGCTCTTGAGCACCCCGAACTGCGCGATGTTGTCGATCGCGCCGATCAGGTTCTGATAGGTGGGGTTGCCCTCGTAGACGATGGGCGCGCCGTGGCTCTCGCGCCCGTCGACCAGCACGTTCACGTCGTAGCGCGAGAGCCGCGGCTCGCTGTCGAGCGACTCCAGGCCCGCGATGGCAGGTGCGGCGGACTCCGCGCGCAGCGTGCCGCCGGCGGTGTCGATCAGATCATCCCGCACGCTCTGGAGGTGACCGAGCACCTCGGGGCAGTCCGCATAGCGCGTGCTCAACTCCTCGATGTGCACGCGCACTGTCGCGGCGGTGGCTCCCCGGTCGAGCTCGCGCAGTTTGCGGTGCCGGTCGCGGTGCCAGCGCGGAACGCTCTCGAGGTGCTTGCGCAGCAGCTCCCCGAGGCTCTCCATGTTGGCGCGGATGCGCGTCTGCTCCTCCTTCGGGAGGCGCTCGAACTCCTCACGCCCGAGCACCTCTCCGCGGCGCATCGGCGCGAGCCCCGCCCCCTCGGGGGTCGGGATGAGCGCGAGCTCGCGGCTCTCGGCCTCCTTGCGCAGCTCATCGAGGGAGCGCTGCTGGCGCTGCTCGAACTCCCGCTCGACCTCGGCGCGCCGCTCGCGGTGGGCCTCGGAC
>JAKAYU010000168.1 GCA_021809525.1 Pseudomonadota bacterium
GATGAGTACTGTCCAGACGCGAATGAACCACCGCTCGCCCGCCGTGTCACACAGGTGCGGCTGTTGCGTTTGATGAGCTAGGGATGCTTGCAAATTATCGTTGCCCGAGCTCGGCTCGCGTGCGCTGCGTCTCGCAGCGACATGCTGGGCCGCGCGTGCACAAAACCAGGTCTGCGTTCCTGTTGGCCGGCTGCGCCTGTCTGCTGAGCCTTGCGGGCTGCTCCTTCGCGCCCCGGTATTCTTTGCCGGCCGTTCCGACGGAGTCCTACACGCGTGCTCCGGCGCCGCGTGTCACCGTCAGCGCCACCGGATCGGGCGGTCAGGCCCAGCGGTTCGAGTATGGCGCTTCACCGTCAGCCGAGTGGTGGCGCCAGTTCGATTCGCCCGAACTCGACAGGCTGATTCGTCAGGCGCTCGCGAACAATCCTGGGCTGGTTCAGGAGCAGGCGCGGCTGCGCGAGGCGCGGGCCGCTATGGCCGCCGCGGCGGGCATTTTCTACCCGCAGGTCAGCGGCGACCTCGGCGCCTCACGGCAAAGGACATCTTCGGCCAGCTCCGGCGGGTCCTTTCCCGGTCGGATTTACTCGCTGTACTCCGGGGGGCTCGCCGTGAGCTACTACCCGGACTTTTTCGGCGTCAATCGCCTGGTTTACAAGGGCGAGCGAGCACAGGTGGACTACCGGCGCTACGAGTTCGCCGCGGCTCGTTTGACGCTGATCGGGAACGTCGCCTCCGCTGCGATCAGTGCCGCCTCCGTGCGCGCGCAGATTGTGGCGACGCGCTCCATCATTGCCCATGAGAAGTCGCTGCTGAAGCTCACCGAAACGCAATATCGATTCGGTGCCGTACCCTACCTGAGCGTCCTCACGCAGCGCGGCCGCGTGGCTTCGAGCGAGGCGACCTTGCCGTCGCTCGAGCAGCAATTGGCGGTTTATCGGCACGAACTGGCGATCCTCGTGGGTGAGCTGCCCGCACAGTGGCGCGACCGTGCACCGAGCATGGCGGAGGTCCGGCTGCCGGTGCGGATTCCCGTGAGTCTGCCGTCTACTCTTGTGCAACAGCGCCCCGATATCCGCGCCGCGCAAGCTCAATTGCGTTATGCGGACGTCGAAATCGGTGTGGCGAAGGCGCAAATGTATCCGACCGTCACGCTGACCGCGCAGTTCGGCCAGGAAAGCACTGCGCCGGGGGCGCTTTTGCACGCTGCGAGCAACATCTGGAGTCTGGCGGGGGATCTGGCCATGCCGATCTTCGCCGGCGGCACCCTCGAGGCACAGAAGCGCGAAGCGGTTGCTGCCTACGATGTGACATTTGCGGCGTATCGCCAGACGGTACTGGGGGCTTTTCAGCAGGTCGCCAATGCCCTGCGGGCTCTTGAGCACGATGCTCAAACCCTGCGTGCCGAGCAGCAGGCGCTCGCCGCCAACCACGCCGCCTTACGCGTCGCCGAGACGAGTTATCGGGACGGCGCGATCGATTATCTCTCGCTGCTGACCGCCGAAGTGCAATACAGCGATGCGCGCTTGAGCGACATCCAGGCGCAGTCGCAACGGTACCTAGACACCGTGAGCCTGTTTGTCGCTCTCGGTGGGAGCTGGACGGCGCGGCTGCCGGCTGCCAAGGCGCATCCGGCGGCTGCCTCCAGAGGAACATCCAGAATGGCTGAGGAGAATTGACCGATGGCGAACCCGGAGCGGCGCGTCATATTGCGCACAGTGCTCATCGTCGCGGTGGTGATTGCGCTGATCGGCGGCCTGAAGCTCTGGCGGGAGCACGCCGCGCGGGCAGCCCACGCGCACCAGGGTGCCTTCGAGGTGAGTGTTTCGGCGGCGCCGGTGGTCAAAGTGTCTTGGCGCTCGGAGATCCACACGGTGGCGAGCTTGGTGGCCACCGCTGGCGTCAATCTCACACCTCAGCTCTCCGGGCAGGTCACCGGCATTTACTTCCACTCCGGCGAGCACGTGCAGAAGGGCCAGCGGCTCGTTCAGCTCGATGACTCGAACCAGCTGGCGGCGTTGGCTGAGGATCGCGCCAATGAGGCGCTTGCCCGCATCAACTACGAGCGAGCGCAGCACTTGTACGCGGCACGCGCCACGAGCCTGGCGGCGCTGGATACCGCGCGGGCGGACGAGCAAAGCGCCAAGGCGGCTGTCGACAACGTCCGTGCGACGCTCGCGAAGCTTGCCGTCAGTGCGCCGTTTTCGGGCTGGATGGGCGTGCGGCAAATCAGTCTCGGCGAATATCTCTCGCCCGGGACGGAAATCGCCGCACTCAACGTGTGGAATCCCCTTCGGGCCGAGTTCACCGTGCCGCAAAGCCAGAGCGGCCTGATCCATCCCGGCCAGCCGGTCGAACTCACGGTCGATGCCTTTCCGGGCCGGAGCTTTCAGGGACGGATCACAGCGATCAATTCACAGGTGAACCCCAATACTCGCAATGTAACCGTCGAGGCCATCGTGCAGAATCCGCACAGGCGGCTGCGTCCGGGCATGTTCGGGGAGGCGCGAATCCTGGTCGGCACCGTGCACAAACGACTCGCTGTACCAACCGTGGCGGTCACCTACAGCACCTTCGGCGACTACGTGTACGTCATCAAAGACCGCAAGGTAGGGACCCACGAGATGCAGGTGGCCGTTTCCACGCCGATAAGGACGGGGCACACCCGTGGCGAGCTCACCGAAGTCCGAGCCGGGCTGCATCTCGGGGAGCAAGTGGTCACTGCGGGCCAGATCAAGCTGCGCAATGGAGCGCCGGTCGTGATTCATCGGCGCAGCGCGCACTGAGCATAAGGACAGCGCGATGCGTTTTACGGACATCTTCATACGCCGGCCGGTGCTTGCTACCGCCTTGAGCTTGGTGATCCTGCTGCTCGGGCTGCGCGCCTGGAGCGAGATGGCGGTGCGTCAATATCCGAAGGTCACGAGCACGCTCGTGACTGTGACCACGGCCTATCCGGGCGCGAGCTCCTCCACGGTGCTCGGGTTCGTGACGGCACGCCTCGAACAGGCGATCGCCTCGGCTCCGGGGATCGATTACATGACGGCCACCAGCGCGCAGGGGACCTCGACGATCACGGTGTACATGCGGCTCAATTACAATCCGAATGCCGCGGTCGCGCAGATCATGTCCAAAGTGCAGCAGGTGCAGAACCAGTTGCCCACCGGTACCCAGGCGCCAGTGATCAATGAGACCGTCGGCAATCAGACCGCGCTGATGTACCTTGCGTTCTACAGCAAGACGCTGAGTCAGCAGCAGGTGAACGATTACGTCTTGCGAGTCGTGCAGCCGGCGATCCAGGGGGTCAAAGGCGTCGGTCAGGCGCAGATCGTGCCGGCCGGGACCGGTCCGAGCGGCGACAGCTTTGCGCTGCGCGTGTGGCTGAATCCGAACCGCATGGCCGCCCTGGGAGTGACACCCGCGGAAGTATCCGCGGCGCTTGCCTCCAATAACTACATCAGCGCAGTAGGCCGCACCCGCTCGACCAATATCGCGCGACCGATCCGCGCTGACACGATTCTGCACAATGCCGGCCAGTTCCGTAATCTCGTCGTGGCGCATTCCGGCAATACGTTGGTGCGCCTGGGTGAAGTGGCCAAAGTCGCGCTCGGCGGCCAGAACTACAATCAGGCTGTCTATTACAACGGAAGGCCGGCCGTCTTCATCGGCGTGTTCGCCACTCCGAATGCCAACAGTCTGTCGGTGGCCAAGGGCGTGCACGCCGCGTTTGCGCGATTGCGGCGCTCGCTTCCTCCAGGGATCGAGGCGGCGATCCCGTACGACGGGAGCGTGTTCATCCAGAAATCGATCCATGAGGTCATGACGACCATTGCGATCACGCTCGTTGTGGTCGTGGTGGTGATTTTCCTGTTTCTCGGCTCACTGCGCTCGCTGCTCATTCCCGCCGTTGCCATCCCGCTGTCGATTGTGGGTGGCGGCATCTTCATGCTTGCCGCCGGCTATACGATCAATCTGATCACGCTGCTCGCCGTCGTGCTTGCCATCGGATTGGTCGTGGACGATGCAATCATCATCGTTGAGAATATCCATCGGCACATGGAGGAGGGGATGAGCGGATTTGATGCCGCGATTCTCGGGGCACGCGAACTCGGCGGCCCGATCATCGTGATGTCGACCACTCTGGCGGCCGTATTCGCCCCCATCGCCCTGACTGGCGGATTGACGGGAAGCCTGTTTTCGGAGTTTGCCTTCACGCTCGTGTTCACGGTTGCGGTCTCGGCCGTCGTTGCACTGACGCTCTCGCCGATGCTTTCGTCGAAGGTGCTGCGGCCGTCGACGTCGCACGGTTTTGCGCATGCACTCGATGCCGGGTATGAGCGTCTGCGCCGCGCGTACGACCGTTCGCTTGCGGCGGTGCTCCAGTACCGCTCTGCTGCGCTCGTGGTTTCCGCAGCGGTTCTCGTGTCGATCCCGGTGCTGTTTTTTGGCACACCGAGCGAATTGGCGCCCACGGAAGATCAGGGTCTCATCCTTGTCTCGGCGACCGGCCCCGCGACGGCGACATTGCACTATCTGGATCATTATTCACGCCAGATCGCGCATATTTTCAGGAGCTTTCCGGAGACGAAGCAAGTCTTTCAGATCAACGGCATATCCCTCAGTGGCGCGGCGGATAACGCCCTGATTGGGGGGATGAAGCTCAAGCCTTGGAGCCAGCGCTCCAAGACACAGATGGCGCTGATGCCTGAAGTGCAGCAAAAGCTCAATCGTCTGACGGGCGTGCAGGCCGCGGCCTTCCCGAGACCGACGCTGCCGGGTTCTGCGGGCGGATTCCCGGTCCAGTTCGTCATCACCTCGAGCGGCCACTTTCGCCAGATCGACCAGGTGGCCAACGCGCTCATCGGCAAGGCGATGCGCAGCGGACGGTTCGCGTTCCTCACCAAGGACCTGCGCTATGATTCTCCCGGAGTGGTGCTGCACGTCAACCGCGATCTGGCCGGGGATCTCGGCATCAACATGGCAAATATTGCCGACAATCTGGAGCCGCTGCTCGGCGGGAACTACGTCAATCGATTCGATATCTCTGGCCACAGCTACAAGGTGATCCCGCAGGTGTCGGACCGGTTCCGGGCCAATCCCTCGATGCTGCGCGACTACTACATCCGCGGCGCTGCGGGTCCCCTGATCCCGCTCTCGACGCTGATCAAGGTGCATACCGAAGTTCAGCCGGAGTACCTGCCGCAGTTCCAGCAGCTTAACTCCGCGACGATACAGGGTGTCATGGCCCCCGGTGTGACTCTGGGGCAGGCGCTTTCGTATTTGAAGACGGAAGCGAATAAGATCCTGCCGGCCGGCTTCGGCATCAGCTATGCCAGCGAATCACGCCAATACATCCAGCAGGGCCACGCGATCATCATTACTTTCGTGCTGTCCGTGTTGCTGGTCTATCTGTTGCTGGCGGCGCAGTTCGAGAGCTTCCGAGATCCCCTGATCGTCCTGGTTACGCTGCCTATGGCGATCACAGGGGCGCTCGTCTTCCTTTACCTCGGCGCCGCCACAATCAACATCTATACCGAGGTCGGACTGATCACCCTCATCGGTTTGATCACCAAGCAGGGCATCCTGATTGTGCAGTTCGCCAACGTCATCCAGGAAACCGAGGGTCTCGACCGCCGTGCTGCGGTGGAAAAGGCCTCGAGCATCCGTCTGCGCCCGATTCTCATGACCACCGGGGCAATGGTGCTTGGTGCTCTGCCGCTGGTGTTCGCAACCGGTCCCGGTGCGGTGAGCCGTTTCGATATGGGCTTGGTGATCGCGGCGGGTCTGGCGATCGGTGCGCTGTTCTCGCTCTATGTGGTGCCCGTGATCTACACGTATCTGGCACGTGATCGGCGCAGCAGCGCCCCTGTGGTTGCGCGGCCGTGAGGTGCGCGCGAGCCGGTAACCGGGTCGGGCGCTCTTGGGCGGCGTATTGCTCCGCCTTGCGGAGCGACAAGCATTGCGGGAGATGCTCGATCGTACGCGTGGGGGACGCATCGCCTGCTCTCGTGAGAATGTCGGAGAATATGGAACGAGGCGGATGCTGGGTGTGTGTCGTCATGGGCCCACAGGCCATCAACGGTGCTTAACCGCAGCGATAGCGCCGGGTTCGGCACGCTGCTCGGGGAAACCAGCCGCGCCTGGCGTTATCGGCTCGATCAGCGACTGAAGCCGCTCGGACTGAGCCAGGCGAAATGGATCACGCTGCTGAAGCTTTCGCGGTCCGAGGGCTGCATGACACAGAAGGAACTGGCCGAGCGTCTTTGCATCGAAGGTCCAACGCTGGTCAGGCTCCTGGATCGAATGGCGGCCGACGGCTGGATCGAGCGGCGCGGATTGGACACCGACCGACGCAGCAAGACGGTACACCTGCGCCGTAAATCGTGCGCATTGCTCCAGCAGATCAACGCGATGGCCGCGCGTTTGAGCGGCGAATTGCTGGAAGGCGTACCGCCTGCCGAGCTGCGTTCGTGCATGGAGGTTTTGGCGCGCATCAAGGAAAGAGCGATAGCTCTGGACACGTTGACCGAGCCGAAAAAACCGATGCCGCGCGGGCAGAAAGCGGGCGCCGCTCGACGTGATGGCGGCAAACGCGTGAAAAAGAGGCGGCGGTAGGAGGGAGGGACCGGGAATCGAACCGCCAGGGGCGAGCTCGAGGGGAGGCACACGCTTTTCATACTGCCTCAGCCGGCACAACAGGAAAGCTGTTTCACATCCTTAGTGAAGGTCTGCGCACAGAGTTTCAGACCCTCCACCATCGTGAGGTACGGGAACAGCTGATCGGCGAGTTCCTGGACGGTCATTCGTGCGTGAATTGCGAGCGCCGCCGCCTGGATCAGCTCGCCCGCCTCCGCAGCGACGGCCTGTACGCCGATCAGCCGACCGCTGCCGGCCTCGACGACGAGCTTGATGAACCCGCGGGTGTCGAAGTTGGCGAGTGCGCGCGGTACGTTCTCGAGTGGCAGCAGACGGCTGTCGGTTTCGAGCCCTTCGTGGTGCGCCTCGGCGTCGCTGTAGCCGACGGTTGCGACCTGCGGGTCGGTGAAGATCACCGCCGGCATCGCCGTGAGGTCGAGTGTCGCCTCGCCCCCGGTCATATTGATCGCAGCCCGGGTCCCGGCGGCGGCGGCCACATAGACGAATTGGGGTTGATCGGTGCAGTCGCCCGCGGCGTAAATATCTGCTCTGCTCGTGCGCATGGCGCGGTCGATGATGATGCTGCCGCGCGGGTCAAGTCTGATGCCGACAGCGCTCAGGTTGAGTGTATCGGTATTCGGCGTGCGGCCGGTGGCGACGAGCAGCCGCTCGACGCGCAGCTCGCCGTGACCGGTGGTCAGCACGAATTCACCGGCCTGGTATGCAACGCGGCTCGCCTGCGTCTGCTCCAAGACTTCGATGCCCTCGGCGCGAAACGCGTTCGTGAGCGCCTCGCCCACGGCTGGGTCTTCCCGAAACAGCAGCCGGCTTCTCGCCAGGATAGACACTTTGCTGCCGAGGCGGGCGAAGGCCTGCGCGAGCTCGACCGCCACCACCGATGAGCCAATCACCGCGAGACGCTCGGGAATCATGTCGCTCGCGAGCGCGTCCGTGGAAGTCCAATAGGGCGTGTCGGCAAGACCGGGGATGGGGGGAATCGCCGGGCGTGCCCCGGTGGCAATCAAGCAACGATCAAATCTCACCTCCTGGGAGTCCCCATTGGCGAGCGAAACGATCAGGGTGCGTGCATCTTCAAATCGTGCCGCACCGCGCAGCACGGTAATTTCCGGGTTGTCTGCAAGAATGTTCTCATATTTGGCGTGGCGCAGCTCTTCGACGCGGCCT
>JAKAYU010000169.1 GCA_021809525.1 Pseudomonadota bacterium
CGGCCTTGAACTTGTCGAGTCCGAGCAGCAGCGCCGCTCCATGGCCGCCGGCGTGCTCCGCCCACTGCACCGCGGAGCGCAGGCGATCGAGCATGACGCGGCGGTTCGGCAGTCCGGTGAGCCCATCGAAGTTGAGCAGCCGCGAGATGCGCTGCTCGGCGTCTTTCTGATCCGATAGATCCGCGAGACTCGCGATGTAGTGCGTCCAGCGAGCACCCGCATTGACGCCGGTCAGGGACAGCCACAGCGGGAATTCCTCGCCGTTCTTGCGCCGTCCCCAGATCTCCCCCTGCCAGCGGCCGCACTCGCGCACACGCGCGAACAGCTCCGCGGGCGCAGGCAGGGCGTGACTGTCCGAGCACAGCAGCCGCAGCTCCTGGCCGAGCAGCTCCTGCAGCGCGTAGCCGCTCATCTGGCGCAGCGCCTCGTTGACGCGCAGCAGGCGGCCCTCGGCGTCGGTCACCAGCATCGCGCCGCTCGACTCGAAGGCGAGCGCCGCGATCTGCAGTTCCCCAGCAGCACGCTCCTTCTCGGCGCGCAGATCCAGCCGGTCGAGCGCGTACTCGATGTCCACCACGATGCGCTCGAGCAGGTCGCGGATCTTGTCGGTGAACGCCTCCGGCTCGGTGTCATACAGCGCCAGCACCGCGTGGACTGCCCCGCCGCGGCGCAGCGGCAGCGCAGCGCACGAGCCCCACGGGGCGCGTGCGCCGCGCCACGGCGCCATGCGCGGATCCTGCCGGTAGTCCTGCACGAACACCGCATGTCCCTCCCGCCACGCCACTCCCACCGGACCGCGCCCCTCGGGGCGGCTCGCGCTGACGTGCACCGTCAGATCACTCAGATAGCGCTCGAACCGCGGCGCGGCGCTGCAGCGGGCGAGCGGCTTGATGAGTCCGCAGTGCGGCTCGGCCTGTCCGATCCACGCGAGCCTCAGCTGCCCGTAGCGCACTGCCACCTGGCACACCCGGTCGAACAGTTCCGCTTCGTTCTCGCAGCGGGCGATCAGCTGATTCGTCTGCGCCAGGGTCGAATACATGCGGTTCAGGAACAGGATCTGCTCGACTTGGACACGGGCGTCCGTGTTGTCGCGCACCGCCGCAACGACTTCGCCCGAAGACAACGGGCTCAAGGTGACCTCGAGCGGGAATTCACGTCCGTCCCGGCGCATCCCCCGCATCACGCCAGTGCGTGCACTCGCGAGCAGGCGCTTCGGGCGGACATAAAAGCCACGACGCAGCGACTCGTGCCGCGCGCGCAGGCCTTCCGGGACCAGAGACTCGATCGATTGCCCGGCGAGCGCGCTCTGCGGCCAGCCGAACAGCTCCGCCGCCAGACGGTTGGCCCTGACGATGACGCCACGGCGATCGACCACGAGTAGCGCGTCCGGCGCGGCGTCGAACAGATCGGCGCAGCCGGGCGAAGCATCCGACGGATGCGGCCCGCGCCGCAGCAGGACAGCCGTGGCCAACGCCAGCGCGAGCAAGCCGCCCCCGAATGCCACAATGATCACGGCCCGCCGCCCCCAAGACATCGCTCGGGACGGCGCAACTCGGCACGCAGGCCAATGCTATGTATGCCCCGCGGGGCGCGCGCACTCGACGCCGGGTAGTGACGCATTTGTATTACCTGGCGTACTTGATATACGAGCGTGCGGCGCGCGACGGCGACGAGGATCACAAGCCAGGCAATTCACACAGGGCCGGCAGACGCCCCCCGCGCGCGCCGTGCATGCGGCCCTCGGCCGATATTACATAATTTGATTCCGCACACGTGCCGAAGCCCGCCACCGCGGCCGCTCGAGACCTGCAATCATCCCGGCGCTCACCCGGGGACACCGAGAGAACGGCGGCGCGCGTCCCTGCGCGCCGCAGCAAAGATCCGTCCGCAGGACTGCCGTCATTCCAGTGACACTCGCAGCTAGAAGTGCACCGTGAGCGAAGCGTACACGAGACGCGGCGCGCCCGGGTTGGCGATGACATAACCACCGGTCGGCGTGCCGAAATAACCGCCCGAGCTGACGTATTCCGTAGAATTGTATTCCTTGTTGGTGAGATTGAGGACCTGCAGGGACAGGTTGGTACGCCGCACGTCCGGAATCATAGAGTGGAACCAGTTCGTCCGCGCCGTCACGGAGAAGTTGACCAGGTTATAGGCGGGGTTCGTCAGGTTCGACGGCAGACCGGTGTTCTTGTTGAACAGGTACCGCGCCCCGATGTATTGATCCCAGAGCGTCGCGTCGACCCGGCCGAAGGGCACGCGGAACCGGTAGCTGGCCCCGGCGTTGAGCGTGTCCTTCGGCGAGTTCGGCACCGGCAGCCCATAACCGGTGGGTTGCGGTCCGGAGGGAGTCACGGCGGCCTGGAACTCGTTCCAGCGGGTATGCAGGTAGCCGACATTGGCAAACCCGCTCCAGTGCCGGGTGAAATCCGCCCGCAGCGAAAGGTCCACGCCCTTGTACGTCGCCGAGCCGTAGCCGAAATACGTCACGTTCGGGTTGTTCGCGGTCGAGTACGTGATCGTCTCGTCGCTGAGCAGCATGTGGAAGAAATCCACCGAGGCGTACACATCGCGCATGTCACCCAGGCGAAGCGCGGCGAAGCGGGCTCCGACATCCCACTCCTCGGCGCGCGCGGGCTTCAGTGACGCCAGGTTGAGCGGATACTGGTCGAGATTTCCCGAACCCGGGTTATGTCTCGTGACCGAGAAGTTGCCGAAGAGATTGAGGTCGCGGACCAGTTCGTAGTTCACGCCGATCGATGGCTCGTAGCGCAGGAAATCCGTCGACTCATCCGGCGCGGTATCGTAGGACTGAAACTGGAAGGTCTTCCCGTTGACGCTGATAGCCGAGCCTCCGATGATTGGAAATGTCGGTATGGGCTGACCGTAGTTGCAACCGGTGATGTGGTACTCCGCACACGCCACCGACGGACTCAGATTCGAGAAATCGGTGATGAAGTCCACGACGCGGATGCCCGGCACGATCTTCAGCCGCGGCAGCGGGCGGAAGTCATCCTGCAGGAAACCGGCCCAGTAGATGCTCGTCGTCGTGTTGAAATAGGTCTGCTCCGGCTGCGCGAGCGAGCTGCCATCGAACGTCGAGTAGCCCTGGTAATCGCTTTTGGCGCGCGCCATGATCAGATAGCCGCCGAAGCTGAGCGTATCGACGTGACCGAAGCGCTCATGGAACGCGAGCCGATCGCCGAATGTCTTGGAGCGCTCGATGTAGTGCTCATGATTGGTCGGATTGCCGTACTGCGCGTAGTAGGGATTGCTCGGCAGCAGAGTATCGTTGCTGCGATAATGGCGCACCTTGCCGATGCGCACCCAGACCATGTTCGACATGTTCAGGCTGCGCGAGAGCTTCAGGTGCAAGTGCGACCACAGCAGCCAGTTGTTGATCAGGATGGTCTTGTGCCACACCGAGCGAGGCAGCGTGGCATAGAACCCCGAGGTCTGCTGACTGTACGGGGCGCCGAGGCCGAATCCGCCCATGCCGACGTACTGTTGCGGCGTCAGCGGAATCATGTTCGGACGCCACTCGTGGTTGCGCTGGTAGTACGCCCCGAAGCTCACCGAGCCCTCATCGAGCTGCTTGCGCGTTTTGACGTAGACCTCCTCGGTATCCGCCGGCAGACTGTCGCTCGTGGTGCGGATGGCCTGACTGCGGCCCGTCGCCGCGCCGAAGACACTCGACCAGCCGCCGATCGTGCCGGTGTTGTAGACCGCCGAGGCGTCCATCGTGGAGGAGCTGCCGCCGGCGAGCGTGACCTTACCCCCGGAACGGACCGTCGGCTGCACGGGAATGAAATCGATCGTACCGCCCAGGCTGTTATACCAGCGCTCGCTGGGATTGCCGGGGCCGATGATGACATTCTCGCCGGACATCAACACACCGAGGGGAATTTCGACCGAATGCCAGCCGGTACCCTGACTGAGGCTGTTCAGCGGCACGCCGTCGAATTCGGCCGTGATCGCGTTCGTCTCCACGTCGCCCGGAATGCTGTTGTAGCCGACCTTGATGCCGCGGATCGAGATCTGCTGGCGCCCCGTCGCACTGAAGTTGTCGGTGCCGGACACATAGACGTTCGGCAGCGCGGTGAGCGCCTGGGTGCCGCCGGCGTCCGGCCCGAACAGCGCGATCGTTGAGCGGGTCACCGCTTCGGCCGGCTGCGAGGAGTCGCGCAGCTGCTTCGCGCTCAGCACTTGGCTGGTGAAATCGCGGTAGCCCTCGATCTTCACCAGCTTCAGAGCTCGCCTCAGCGGCGCCGGCGGGTCATTTGCCACCGTCTCTTGGTGCGCGGCGCTGCCGGCAGCCCCTGACTGTGCCGCGTACACGGGCAACGTGCTGCTCACCAGCACCGCCCCCATGATCATCTGCACGGCATACCGTATGCGTGGATTCATCTTTTTGCCCTTTCCCGAGACCGACCCATGAATGGCCTGGGAAGGTAGCCGCCGCTCGTGACGTCGAGGTTGCGGGAGCGTTGCGTGTTCGTGACAGCCGCGCGCTTACCGCGCGAGGTTCGTCGGGCAACAGATTGAGGGAGCGTGAGTTTTGGGGTCCGACGCATGCCGTGGCGCGAACGCGCAACCGTCGTAGAATTGCCGCATGCGCCCCCTTACCGTATTCGGTCTCGTTGCGGTCACCCTGATGCTCGTGTGCTACGCGCTCGAGGAACGGCGGATGGCGTTCACGCTCGCGTTCGCCGCGGCGTGCGTGCTCGGCTCGATCTACGGATTTCTGCAGGGCGCCTGGCCGTTCGGACTTGTTGAAGCGATCTGGGCGGCCGTGGCCGTGCGCCGCTGGTGGGTACGGGTGCGCGCGACGCGCACCTGAGCGGCGCCGCCGGAGCGGGCGGCCGGGGGAGCCCCCACCGCCGCGAGGAGTACGCAGCCGTCCCAGCCTCGACCGAAGGATGCACCGTGTCTCGCGGCGAGTCGCCATAGCTTCAGCGCCCCGGCGAGCGCGTTGCGCGGCGCGTTGTATTCAGGCAACGCCCGCGTGATCGTCATGATGGGCGCAACGCGCTCGATACGCTGTTCGACGACTGTCCCGACGTACAGAGGCCACGGTGGCGCCGGGCCGCGAATCAGCTCGACGCTCGAGCGCCACAGTCTGAGCACGAGCCGCTCGCGCCGCGCGTGTCCTGTCACGGCATGCACGAGAACCAGCGCCTCGCGATGGCCGCTCTCCAGGTGGGGCAGAACCGCGAGGTGCTGAAGCGTCACGTGCGGCTCGAGCCAGCGCACCGCGCCGCGCACCGACCAGCGCGGCGGGGCATGCCAGCCGTGTGCCTGAAGCTCGCGCCGCAGCACGGCTTGCCGGCCGGCCCACTGAACGGTCAACGGCTCCTCGGCTCCGCCGATCAGATCAACCCGGCGCGGCGGCAGGCTCATCCAGTCATTCCGCCACCACGCGGTGAACGTGATCACACGCGTCTGCTCGCGCACGGCGTATCGACTCATGTCGAACGCATGCTGACGATCGACGTGCACCGCACCAGTGATCAGCAGGCTCAGGCCGACCGTGATGCACAAACCCGTGGCGCCAACGGGCGGCGGGTCGTGCCATAGATAGGCAATGCCGAGCAGCGCCGCGGAAGCGATCCCGAATGCGGTCCCCGCGAGCACGTCGGACAACCAGTGCGCACCGAGGTAAATGCGCGAGAAGGCGATGATGCCGACCAGCAGGGCCAGCACGCCGGTGACCGGCAGCCGCCAGCGAGGATCGATCTCCCAGGCGGTGATGATGGCGAGAAAGCCGTAAAGAGCCGCGTTGGCGGCAGAGTGCCCGCTTGGAAAGGCGAACGCGTCCCAGCCGGTGCCGATCGGTTCGGGCCGATGGATGTGCAGCGCGAGTTTCAGAACGACGGTGGCGATTCCCGCGATCGCCACAACTGCGATCAGATGGGCCGCGGCGCGCCAGTTGCGCCGCCAGGCAAGCCAGGCGAGCGCCGCGAGCGCGACCGTCGCGACCACGCGCGCATCGCCGAGCTCGGTGATCGCGACCATGGCCTGATCAACCCACTCGCTCCTCAGGCCCTGCAGAAAGTGGAACACCGCCTCGTTGGCGCGCACCAGCGGATCGCCGGCGAGCACATCCTGCAACACACCGAAGAACAGCCACAGACTCGAGAGCATGATCGCGGCAAGCAGCGCGATCCCCGGCATCTCCTTGCGCGCCGGATCGAGGACGGCGAGCAGCTGCCGGGAGAGCCAACTGTCGCGCGCGCCGGCCCACAGACGCAGCTGCGCCTGTGCGCGCGCCGCCAGCGCTGGCACGCGTCGCACCGCGGCGCGGACTGCGAGGTACAGCGCCCCGATCAACACCAGGAGAATAGCCACGATGAGCGCCAGCCGTCCGGCCACGGCGCCGAGCAGCACGAACGAGGCCCCGATGGCTGCTCCGGCGAGGATGTGCGCCGGCGACCACAAGAGCGCCGAGAGGACATTCATGAGATAAAAGCGCGCCGCGTCCATCTGTAGAATGCCGGCGATCACCGGCACAATCGCCCGGACGCCGGGGGTAAATCGCGCCACGAACACGCTCTTGCCACCATGGCGCTGCAGGAACGCCGTGCCGCGCGTCACGAGCCGCGGGCGGCCGCGGAGCGGCCAGCGGTTCAGAAGTTCGGCGTGGTAATGCCGACCGAGCCAGAAGGCGAAGGCGTCGCCGGCAATCGCGCCGGCGAGCGCCGCGCCCATCAGCGGCCACAGCCCGAGCGCACCGGTCGGCACGAGCGCGCTGATGCCGAGGATGACCGCATCCCCGGGGACGAACGCCCCGATCACCGGCAGCGACTCCGAGAGCGCGACCAGCCCGACCAGCCCGTAGGCGAGCCCCTGATGGGCGCGGGCGAGCGCGACGAGAAAGGTGGTGAACGCACCCAGCATGGAATTTCGACTCTCGGCCGCCCTCCTCGTTGCACGGACCGGCATTATTCCATGGCCCGCGCTGCGGCCGCCGCGGGCGGCCGCAGCACAACGCGGGCTGGCGGCAGGTGCCGCGCGGCCGATTCACGCGTACCCTTCGCCCATCTGAACGCCATGAGAGGCACAGCATGTACAAGCGCATTCTTGTCCCGGTCGACGGCAGCCCCACCGCAACCCAGGGTCTGCGCGAGGCCATCAGGCTGGCGCACGATCAGGACGCGGCGATGCTGCTACTGCACGTCGTCGATGAATGGCGGGTGGCGGCGGGGGACATGGCCGGCGTGAACCTCGACGCCGGCTCGAAGGCCCTGCGCGAAGCCGGCGCCGAACTGCTGCAGAAGGCCGCCGCGCAGGTCCGCGAGGCCGGCATCGGCGTCGAGACGGCGCTGGTGGAGGAATTGGGCACCCCGGTCGGGGAGTGCATCGTGCGGCGCGCGCGCGAATGGCCGGCCGACCTGATCGTATGCGGCACGCACGGGCGGCGGGGCATCAGCCGACTGCTGCTCGGCAGCAGCGCGGAGTACATCGTGCGCCACGCGACCGTTCCGGTCCTGCTCGTGCGGATGCCGGAGCGCAACGAAACGCCCTGAGCGATGCGGGCGGGCCGCTGTCGCCGCGCACACGGCGGCAGCGCCTGATTTGCGCCGCTGAGCGGCGACCACAAACCCCCTCAGCGGCTCGCGTTGATTCGCGACGCGAGGCAGGATTGCGGCACGTGCCGAGCGGCGTTCGATCTAAAAGTTTGTTAAGGG
>JAKAYU010000170.1 GCA_021809525.1 Pseudomonadota bacterium
GATCTTGCCGTCGGAGTTGTCGAAGACGAGCTCCACCGACGCGGTGCCGACCGGCTTGCGGGCCGAGGAGCCGTTGAAGATCACATCGGCCATGTTGTCCCCGCGCAGATGCTTGGCGGACAGCTCCCCCATCACCCAGCGCACCGCGTCGATGACGTTCGATTTACCGCAGCCGTTCGGACCCACCACGCCGGTGAGATTGCTCGGGAAGGTGACCTGGGTCGGATCGACGAAGGATTTGAAACCGGCGAGCTTGATCTTGGTCAGCCGCATCTGCGTTGTCTTCCGTTCTCTTCTCAATGGCCGCCGCAGCGAGGCGCGCTAGTGTAGAGTAAATGACCATGCCCTCACAGCCTGCCCAGCACATCGAGACCTTCCCCAATCCCCGCCCCGGAGCGGACTACACCATCCGCATGCGGATCCCGGAGTTTACCTGCCTGTGCCCGCGCACCGGCCAGCCGGACTTCGCCACGCTCGATCTGGCCTATGTGCCCGAGCAGCGCTGCGTGGAGCTGAAGTCGCTGAAGCTGTACATCTGGTCGTTCCGCGACCGCGGGGTGTTCCACGAGGCGGTCACCAACGAGATCGCCGATGAGCTCGCCGGGCAGCTCGCGCCGCGCTATCTGCGCCTGGAGGGGCGCTTCAAGGTGCGCGGCGGGATCTACACGCAGGTGATCGTCGAGCGGCGCTCGAGCGCCTGGCAGCCCCCCCCGCCGGTGCACCTGCCCTGAGGGCCCCCGCCGGTGCGCACGCGGCGCTGTACAGGCCCTGAGGCGCCGGTATAATCGCGGGTTCCGCAAAAGCCTTATATGCGTAGGAGCGAGTGATGTCGGCCAAGAAACCCGCGCCAAAAACCGCGAAGGGTAAGAAGGCCGCGCCTGCGAAAACCGCGGCAAAGAAACCGCTCGCGGCCAAGCGGCCGGTCGCGCGCAAGAGCGCCCGAGCGGTGGCGCACAAGAGCGCCCCCGGCAAGTCCTCGCATGCGCATGCGCATGCGCCGAGCGCAGCCGAGAGCGAAGCGAAGCTCCAGACCGCCCGCGCCGCAGCGCTCCCCGAGGCGCTCGCCCCGGCCCCGCCGCTGCGGGCGCGGGTGCTGCTCAGCGCCGAGAGCGACGAGGGCGAGGGGATCGAGCCCGGAAGCCTGCTCGCAGGCCCCCGCAACGTTCAGCCGTACATCCCCAAGCGCGGCGAGCAGTACATGAGCAAGGAGCAGCTCGATCACTTCCGCAACATTCTCAACAGCTGGAAGCGCGACCTGATGGTCGAGGTGGACCGCACCGTCTCGCACATGAAGGACGAGGCGGCGAACTTCCCGGACCCCTCGGACCGGGCCACGCAGGAAGAGGAGTTCAGTCTCGAGCTGCGCACCCGCGACCGCGAGCGCAAGCTGATCCGCAAGATCGACGAGGCGCTCAAGCGCATCGAGGACGGCACCTACGGGTACTGCCTCGAGACCGGCGAGGAAATCGGCATCAAGCGTCTGGAGGCGCGGCCCGTGGCCACGCTCAGCATCGAGGCCCAGGAACGGCGCGAGCGGCGCGAGAAACAGTACGGCGACCGCGACGACCGCTACCGCTAGCCCCGCCCCGGCTGGCACCGCCTACCGCGGGCGCTTTGCCCCCTCACCGAGCGGCCCGCTGCATCTGGGCTCGCTGCTCACCGCCACCGGCAGCTTCCTCGAGGCGCGCTCGCACGGCGGGGGCTGGCTCGTGCGCATGGAGGATCTGGACCCGCGCTGCATCGAGGGCTGCGCCGGGGAGCAGCTGCGCACGCTCGAGGCCTTCGGCTTCACCTGGGACGGCCCCGTCGAGTACCAGAGCCGGCGCACGGCGCACTACGAGGAGGCGCTCGAGCGGCTGCGCGCGGCGGGAGTGACATTCCAGTGCAGCTGCTCGCGGCGCGAGCTCGCGAGCGAGGCGGCCGCGCTCGGGCGCTACCCCGGCACCTGCCGCACCGGCGCGCGCCATCCCGGGCCGACCGCGACGCGCCTGCGCGTGGATGAGAAGCTCGCCCTCGCGTTCGAGGACCTGTTTCAGGGCCCGATCCAATGGCCCGCCGGCGCCCTCGGGGACGTCATCATCCGCCGCCGCGACGGGGTGTTCGCCTATCAGCTCGCCGTCGTGCTCGACGATGCGCTGCAGGGCATCACCACTGTCGTGCGCGGCGCGGACCTGCTCGAGAGCACCGGCTGGCAGATCGCCCTCGGGCGTGCGCTCGGCCTGCCGACCCCGCGCTACGGCCACCTGCCGCTGCTCACCGAGCCTGGCGGTGCCAAGCTCGCCAAATCCCGCCGCTCGCTCGCGCTCGAGCCGCAGCGCGCCGGGGAGCAGCTGCTCACCGTGCTTACCCTGCTGCGCCAGGAGCCGCCGCGCTCGCTCGTGGGCGCCCCGGCGCGCGAGGTGCTCGCCTGGGCCCTCGAGCACTGGTCGAGCGCGCCGTTGCACGGTCTGCGAGCGATCGCCCTGTCCGAGCCCGCCGGGCCCTGAGCGCAAGCGCCCTCGCCAAAACGAACGGGGCCCGCTCCCTCGCGAGAGCGGGCCCCGGCACGCTCAGGCGCCGCGCGCTCAGGCCACGTCGACGTCGCGCATCGAAAGGCGGATGCGCCCCTGACGGTCGACCTCGAGCACCTTCACGCGAATGACGTCGCCTTCCTTGAGCTTGTCGCTCACGCGCTCGACGCGCTCGTTGGAGATCTGCGAGATGTGCACCAGGCCGTCGCGGCCCGGCAGGATGGTGACGAAGGCGCCGAAGTCCATCAGCCGCGCCACCTTGCCCTCGTACACGCGTCCGACCTCGACATCGGCTGTGATCAGCTCGATGCGCCGCTGCGCCTCGCGGCCGGCCGTGCCGTTGACCGAGGCGATCTTGACCGTGCCGTCGCTCTCGATGTCGATGGTGGTGCCGGTCTCCTCGGTAATCTGGCGGATCACCGCGCCACCCTTGCCGATGACGTCGCGGATCTTCTCCGGATCGATCTTCAGCGTGATGATCGAGGGCGCCCACTCGGACATGTTGGCCCGCGGAGCGCTGATGACCTTGTTCATCTCGCCGAGGATGTGCAGACGGCCCTCGCGCGCCTGCTCGAGCGCGATCTTCATGATCTCGGGGGTGACCCCCTCGACCTTGATGTCCATCTGCAGCGCGGTCACGCCGTCCTTGGTGCCGGCGACCTTGAAGTCCATGTCGCCGAGGTGATCCTCGTCGCCGAGGATGTCGGTAAGCACCTTGAAGCGGCCGTTCTCGAGCACCAGGCCCATGGCGACGCCGGCCACCGGCGCCTTGATCGGCACGCCCGCGTCCATCATCGAGAGCGATGCGCCGCACACGCTCGCCATCGAGCTCGAGCCGTTCGACTCGAGGATTTCCGACACGACGCGGATCACGTACGGGAACTTGGCCATGTCCGGCATCATGGCGTTCACGCCGCGTCGGGCCAGGTTGCCGTGGCCGATCTCACGGCGCTTCGGCGAGCCCATCATGCCCGTCTCGCCCACCGAGAACGGCGGGAAGTTGTAATGCAGCATGAACGGCTCGCGCCGCTCGCCCTCGAGGGCATCGATGATCTGCGCATCGCGCGTGGTGCCGAGCGTCGTGACCACCAGCGCCTGGGTCTCACCGCGCGTGAACAGCGCCGAGCCGTGGGTACGCGGCAGTACGCCGACCTTGACGGTAATCGGCCGCACGGTCTTGCAGTCGCGTCCGTCGATACGCGGTTCGCCGTTGAGGATGCGCTGGCGGACGATGTCGCTTTCTAGCTTGAACAGCGCCGCATCGACCTGCTCGGCGCTCCACTTGGCCGCCTCGCCCGCACTCAGCGCCGCGACGGTCTCGGCCTTGATCTGCCCGATGCGCGCATAGCGCTGCTGCTTCTCGGTGATGGTGTAAGCCTGCGCCAGCGCCTCGCGGGCCTTGGCGGCCACGGCGCCGGCGAGCTCGGCGCTCTCGGCCGGCGGCTGCCAGTCCCAGCGCGGCTTGCCCGCCTCGCGCGCGAGCTCGCGGATGGCAGCGATCGCGGTCTGCATCTGCTGGTGGCCGAACACCACCGCGCCGAGCATCTGCTCCTCGGTGAGGCCCTTAGCCTCCGACTCGACCATGAGCACGCCGTGCTCGGTGCCCGCGACCACCAGGTGCAGCTGCGAGTCGGCAAGCTCGCTCAGGGTCGGGTTCAGCAGGTACTCACCGGCCTTCCAGCCGACGCGCGCCGCGCCGATGGGCCCGTTGAACGGTATGCCCGAGAGGGCGAGCGCTGCGGAGGCGCCGAGGAGCGAGGCGATGTCGGGATCGATCTGCGGATCGAGCGAGACCACCGTGGCGACGACCTGCACGTCGTTGTAGAACCCATCAGGGAACAACGGGCGGATCGGGCGATCGATCAGACGCGAAGTCAGCGTCTCCTTCTCGCTCGGACGGCCCTCACGCTTGAAGAACCCGCCCGGAATGCGCCCGGCGGCGTAGGTCTTCTCGATGTAGTTGACGGTGAGGGGAAAGAAATCGCGGCCGGCGGCAGGGCTCTTCTGCGCGCACACGGTGACCAGCACCACGGTGTCGCCCATGGAGACGCGCACCGCGCCGTCGGCCTGACGGGCCAGTTCGCCGGTCTCCAGCCTGACCGTGTGGGAACCGTATTGGAATGACTTACTGACGCTCAAGGTCGAGTCCTCGAATTGGAATAGGTTCAGCGGAAAACACCAGGGCGGAAAAAATGAAGGGCCGCGAGATCGTGCGGCCCTCCTGGTGTGTGGTTAGCGGCGAAGCCCCAGGCGCTCGACCAGCTCCTGGTAGGTCTGCGGCTTGGTCTGCTTGAGGTAATCGAGGAGCTTGCGGCGCTGATTGACGAGCTTCACCAGGCCGCGCCGCGAGGCGTGATCGCCCTTGTGCGCGCCGAAGTGCTCGCCCAGGCCGTTGATGCGCTCGGAAAGAAGCGCAACCTGAACCTCGGGAGATCCCGTGTCCGCAGGACCGCGCTGGAATTGCGCCAGAATCCCGCTCTTTTTCTCGCTGGTTAAAGCCATTGCAAAACGGTCCTAAGTAGCTGTATTAAGTGCCCGTATAAGGAAGCCCGCAATTTTACCCGTCAAGTGGCCTTCGCGACAAGCTCGCCACTGCGTTATGCTCCGGCGGCCATGATCCGATCGCTTCTCATCGTCCTCGGCAGCGCGATCGCTCTGGCAGGATGCTCGAGCCTGCCGGCGCCCAAGGGCCCCGAGACCGCCGCGGCGGCCTCCTGCCCCAAGGACGCCCCGAAGGTCGGACCGGAGGCGTGCCGCCCGTTTTCCCGCACATACAGCGGGCGCGAGCTGCGCCAGACCGGCCACACCAATCTGGCCCGGGCCCTCCAGACGCTCGACCCGAGCGTGACCACCTCGGGCCCGCCGTAAAGCGGCAGGCCGGCGCTGCCTTCAGAGCGGAGTCCCGCCCGAGCGGCCCCGCGAGGGTTCCTGCGCCGATTGCGCGAGCAGCCGTCGGGGCTGCACGGTCCCGGCAGCGAGCTCCCCGATGCCCATGAACGCACCGCGCTCGTCGTACAGACGCGCCTTGCCCGCGGCCGTGCCGGCCCACTGCACGGCCTGCCCGTGGCGGATGCGCTCGGCCCGAGCGCCATCCAGATGCACCGCCGGCAGATGCCCGAGTGGACGGTCGGCCGGCAGCTCGAGCGCCCACGCATCAGCCTGCCCGCAGCGCTGCTCGAGCGCCTCGAGCGTGTGCATCGGCTCGTGCTCAAACGGCGCCACCCATTCGCGGCGCAGGGCGGCAACGTGCCCGCAGGTGCCGAGCGCCCGGGCGATATCCTCGGCGAGCACCCGCACGTAAGTGCCTTTGGAGCACACGGCGGCGAGCTCGAGCCGCTCGTGCTGCTGCGCAAGCAGCGTCAGCTCGTACAGCTCGATCGCACGCGCCTCGCGCTCCACCGACACGCCCGCGCGCGCCAGCTCGTACAGCGGCCGCCCGCCGCGCTTCAGCGCCGAGAACATCGGCGGAATCTGCCTCCCCGGACCGAGGAAATGCCCGAGCGCCGCCTCGATCGAGGCGCGCGGCAACTCGGGCACCGCGGCGCGCTCGAGGATCGGCCCCTCGGCATCCCCGGTCGCGGTGCGCGCCCCGAGGGCGAGGGTGAAGCGGTAGCGCTTGCGGCTCGAGAGGATTTCCCCTGCGATCTTGGTCGCCTCATCGAGACAGATCGGCAGCATGCCGGTGGCGAGCGGATCGAGGCTGCCGGCGTGGCCGGCCTTGGCCGCCCCGAACAGCCGCCGCACCCGCTGCAGCGCGGCATTCGAGGAGAGCCCGGCGGGCTTATCGAGCAGCACGATCCCGGTCGGCATCGGCTCAGTGCTTGGCCTGATCCTCGGCCCGGGCCCGGTCGATCAGTCCGGTCAGGCGCGCGGCCTTCTCGGCCGTGTCATCGAGGGCGAACTCCAGACGCGGGGCATGCCGCAGGCCGAGCTCGCGGCCGGCCTGCCCGCGCAGAAACCCGCCCGCATGCGTCAATCCGCGCAGCACCTCTGCGGGATCGAGCCGCGAGGCGAACGGCGTGACGTAGACGCGCGCGAGACCCATGTCGGGCGACAGCCGCACCGCCGTGATGGTCAGGCTGCCCACCCGCGGGTCCTTGACCTCGCGGGCGATCAGCTCCGCCAGCACCCGCTGCAGCTGCGACTCGATCTTGCGGACTCTTGCGCCAGCGGCACTCATCACAGCGTCCGGGCCACCTCGACGCGCGCGAAGCACTCGATCTGATCGCCGACGCGCACGTCCTGGTAGTTCTTCACACCGATACCGCATTCGGTGCCGGCGCGCACCTCCCCGACGTCATCCTTGAAGCGGCGCAGCGACTCGAGCGCCCCTTCGAAGATCACCACGTTGTCGCGCAGCACGCGGATCGGATTGTTGCGCCGCACGAAGCCCTCGGTCACGAGGCACCCGGCGACCACGCCGAACTTGCTCGAGCGGAACACCTCGCGCACCTGCGCCACCCCCACGATCTGCTCCTTGATCTCCGGCTGCAGCAGGCCCGTCATCATCTGGCGCACATCGTCGATGGCCTCGTAGATGATGCTGTAGTAGCGCACCTCGACACCGGTCTCCTTCATCGCCTCGCGCGCCCCGGAATCGGCGCGCACGTTAAAGCCGATGATCAGCGCCTTGGAGGCCGCCGCGAGCTGCACGTCCGAGACGGTGATACCGCCGAGACCGCTCGCAATCAGCTTGACCTGCACTTCATCCGTGGAGAGTTTGCCGAGCGCCTCCCGCAGCGCCTCCACGCTGCCCTGCACGTCGCCCTTGATCAGCACCGCCACGACCCCGGCCTTCTCCTCCCCGAGCTGCGAGAACACATCCTCGGTGCGTGAGGCCTGGCGCGCGAGCTTCACGTCGCGCGACTTGCTCTGCCGATAGGTTGCCACCTCGCGCGCCTTGCGCTCGCTCTCGAGCGCGAGGATCTCCTCGCCGGCGTTCGGGGCCCCGGAGAGCCCGAGCACGACCACCGGCATCGAGGGGGGCGCCTCCTCCACGGGCTGCCCGTTCTCGTCGAACAGCGCGCGTACGCGGCCGAACTCGGTGCCGGCGATGATCGGATCGCCAAGCTTGAGCGTGCCCTTCTTCACCAGCACCGTGGCCACCGCGCCGCGGCCCTTCTCCACGCTCGACTCGATGACCACGCCGCTCGCAAGCCCGCCGCGG
>JAKAYU010000013.1 GCA_021809525.1 Pseudomonadota bacterium
CCGATCTCATCGGCCAGCCGTATGGGTTGCCGGGCAGCTACCGGCTGCCGTTCGCGACCTGCTGGACGATTGCGGATGAGTTGGGCGTGCGCGCGGGTCGGGCGAAGACCCTGAAGCTCCTGCTCGGCAGATCCTGGGGCGGCCCGGTCGCCTCGCAACAGCTAAACCCCGAGACCGATGCCCGCATCGGCGGCGGGGGTGGCTTCGCGACCGCTGCGGGGGATCTCGGCGCGACGATCGGTCGGCTCTGCGGCCGGCCACGCCCCGCGGGTCCGCCGCGCCTGCTTCTCCAGTCAACCCATGGCAATAAGGGCATGCCCGATGAATAGTCGTCGCACAAAGTTTCACCGCGTTTGCGGGCTGATGGTCGGTTTCCTCGTCGTGCTCGGCGCTTTCGCGACCGCCAGTGCCCGCACGCTGCCGGTAGAGCACATCGTGGTCGATGCGCACACAGCGGGCCAGCCCTTCCCGCACTTCTGGGACCACATGTTCGGTTCGGGACGCGCCGTGCTCGTGCTGCGGGCGAACTATCAGCACGATCTCGCTCTGATGAAGGGCGCGACCGGCATCCAGTTCGTGCGCTTTCATGGATTGCTGGATCGAGGCGTGGGGCTGACCGGCAGGCACACGGCGGCGTTTTACAACCGGTATGCCGCCGGGCCGCGCGGCCACGCGGCAGGGCCACCGTACAATTTTTCCTATGTGGACCAGATCATGGACGCACTGCTGGCGCACGGAGTGCGCCCGTACGTGGAGCTCGACTTCATGCCGCCAGCCCTGGCGCGCGATCCGGAGATGACGCAGTCGTTCTGGTATCACCCGGTCGTTTCCCCACCACGCAGCTACGCGCAATGGGACGACATGATCAAGGCGCTGGCGCGCAACTTCATCCAGCAGTACGGGATCAATGAAGTCGCGACGTGGTATTTCGAGGTCTGGAACGAGCCGAACCTTGATTTCTGGGGCGGCGTGCCGAAGCAGAGCACCTACTTCACGCTGTACGATCACACCGCCCGCGCCCTCAAGAGCGTGAATGAACGTCTGCGCGTCGGGGGTCCAGCGACCGCGCAAGCCGCATGGGTGACGGCCTTTCTGCGCCACGATGCCAAGCACCACGTGCCGGTTGATTTCGTGAGCACCCACGTCTACGGCAACGATACGGCCATGAATGTCTTCGGCCGCAAGGTAAAGGTCTCGCGGCGCACCATGGTGTGCCGCGCGGTGCGCAAGGTTCACCGGCAGATCGCACGCTCGCCGTATCCGCATCTGCCGCTGGTCCTGTCGGAATTCAACGCCAGTTACAGCAATGAACCGGATGTGACCGACACGCCCTACATGGGTCCGTGGATTGCGAGCACCATTCGCCAGTGCGACGGCCTGGTGCACATGATGAGCTACTGGACCTTCTCGGATGTGTTCGAGGAGCAGGGCGTGGTGCGCAAGCCCTTCTATGGCGGCTTCGGACTGATCGCCGAGGACAATATCCGCAAGCCCGCGTTCGATGCGTTCGAGCTGCTGCATCGGCTGGGACACGTGCGCCTGCTGCCGCAGGTGCGATCGGCGCTCATCACCCGGCGGCGTGACGGCGCGCTCGTCCTGGCGCTGTGGAATTACGCGCCGCCGGATGGCCGGGGACCGAAGTACACGCCCCCGCCCGCGCACCGCTCGCATCGGGTCTTCGAGATCGCCGTGCACGAGTTCCCGCCTGAGGCGCACGGGTTGCTGTGGCGGGTCGATGACCAGCACAGCGACGTGCTGCGCGCCTTCAATGCCATGGGACGTCCCCGCTGGCCGACGCGCGAGCAGATCGCGGTGCTCAAGGCCGCGGGGCGCCTCGCGCCCGCGCGCCCCGTGCAGCTGCGCGATGGCCGCATCACGGTGCGGGTGCCGCAGCACGGGCTCGCACTGCTGCTGCTTGAGCGCCACTGAGCGGGCGGCAGCAACCGGCCGGGTACCGTGCGGCGTCGAGCGCGGCCGCTGATCGCGCGCGAGATGGATGACCGGCAGGACGGGTGTGCCGGAGTCGAAGCGGTCCGGGAGGGCGATGGCGACGATCGTAGCACTGGCGGGGCCACCCGGAGTCGAGAGACAATGGCCCGGCACGCGGAAATGGTGCGGCAAAATCCGGCCGCGAGACGCCAAAATGGTGTTCTCGCAGCGGAACTTCGCGCGGGCGTACCACAGCGCTTCGGCGGGTAAACTTCAGTACGACGTCGCGCCGTTGCGCGTGAGGTGTGCGGGCTGCCGTAAACGTTTTCCTCACAGCCATAGGATGTACAGTTGGCCATCAGCATTCGGGATGTCGCGAAGCGCGCCGGAATTTCCACAGCGACCGTATCGAGGGTCATGAACGGCTCCGATGGGGTCACGGAGTCAGCGCGCGCGGCGGTTCTGCGGGCGGCGCGCGAACTGAATTACGTCCCACATGCCGCCGCGCGCGCGCTCATCACCGGCCGCACGCATACCATCGCGGTGCTGCTGCCTGACATGCATGGAGCGTTCTTTTCCGAATTGATCAGGGAGCTGGATCAGTGCGCCCACGCGCACGGACAGAGTCTGCTGGTGGCGAGCTTGCATGGGCGTCTTGCGGAGGCGCCGAAAGTTTTCGCGCTCATTCACGGACAGGTGGACGGGGTGATTCTCATGGCGCCGTTCGTCGACGCGGAACCCCGTCTCGCGCAATTGCCGTTTACGGTGCCGACCGTGCTGCTCAATGCGCCGGGCCCCGTGAACGATGCGCCGTCGATCACCATAGACAATGCAGGAGGCGCTGCGCAGGTGGCCCGGCATTTCGCCGCGCTCGGCTACAAGGAGGTCGTGCATATTGCGGGACCTGCGGACAACTACGACGCGGCCGAGCGCGCCCGGGGGTTCCACGCCGCCGCGCGCAGACTCGGCATGAGCGTGCAGCGCGATATCAGGGGCAATTACTCGGAGGAAGCCGGACGCGAGGCGGGCGCGGAACTGGCAAAGCGTCTGCGCAGGCCGCGGGCGGTCTTCGCGGCCAACGACAACATGGCCGTCGGCTGTCTCGAGGCCCTGGCCTCGGCTGGCATTGCCGTGCCCAATGAGATTGCGGTGGCCGGCTTCGACGATATTCCGATCGCGCGCTTCACCACGCCGCCCCTCACGACAGTGCGGCCGCCGGTGGCGCGACAGGGTCTCGAGGCCTTCGAATGGCTGGTGGCAGCCATCAAGCGCAAGAGCCCCACGCGGGTGCTTTCGAGCCGGCCGACGCAGCCGCTGCCGACCACCTTGATCGTCCGGGGCTCGACCGACCCGACGGCGCTCCCCTCGAGTGCGCGTGCGGCGTCGTCCCGGACCCGGCGGCCGCGAGGATAGAATCTGCAGGCGCGGCTGGCGGCGTGCCGAATCCATAGACCGCGTCGCAGTGGGGCGGCATCGGGCGAACGAGTTCTCTGTGCAGCAACTGAACCAACAGAGCGCATCGACGGTGAGTACCGGGTCGCATGAGCGCATATGCCTCGGGGGGACGCCCCGTACCGGGGCAGCGCGGCCCACTCCGGTGGGCACGGCGTGAGCCGCGTGACGAGGGTGCCGGTTCTGCGCAACGCGCTGACTCTGGCCGCGGCCGCCCTCGCCTGCGCGGGCTGTGCCCGCTCGCCCTGCGGGTTGAACGTCTGGGCCGTCGGCGTCGAGGCCAGTGCGTTGCAACGCATGGTCCCGGGATTCGAGCGGGAGCATCCGGGAACACGGGTTTGCGTGGCAAATCTCGCCTGGAGTTCCGCCGAGGCGCGCCTGCTCTCGGCGGTTGCGGCGGGCGATCCGCCCGATGTAGCCCAGGTTGGCGATACGGATCTGTCGACCCTGGTGACGCTCCATGCGATCGTTGCGCAGCGCCCGGTGGCTACGGATTTCTTCACCGAGGCACTGGCGGTCACGCGCTTCCACGGGCGCTATTACGGCACGCCGTGGTATGTCGATACCCGAGTGCTCTTCTATCTTCCGGGAATCTTGCATCGCGCCGGCTATCGCCGGCCGGCACGCACGTGGCGCAAGTGGCTGCAGCAGCTCGCCGCCGTGCGCCGGGTTCTAAAGCCCGGTCAATATCCTCTGCTCGCCCCGATCAACGAATATGAATTCCTCGAGGTACTGGCGTTGCAGCAGCCGGTGCCAGTGCTGCGGGACGGGGATCGCTATGGCAATTTCGCAAGTCCCACGTTTCGTGCCGCGTTGAGATTCTACAAGAGCCTGTTCGCGCAACGGCTTGCCCCGCGCATCACCGACCGCCAACTAATCAATCTGTGGTGGCAGATGGCGCGCGGGGATTTCGTCTTCTACGTGTCCGGACCGTGGAACATTGGCGAATTCCGCCGCTTCCTGCCGCCCCAGGATCAGCACCTGTGGATGACCGCCCCAATGCCGGGGCCGCGCGGCCCCGGCCGCTCGCTGCTCGATGGCTCGGACCTGGTGATCTTCAGGCGCTCACCCCGTCAGCGCATGGCGCGCGCATTCGTCCGCTACATGCTGGCGAACGCCCAACAGGTGCGCCTGTTCGAACTGACGGGAGATCTGCCTGCACGGCGCGCACCGTGGATCTTGCCGCCGCTTGCCGCCGACCGAAAGCTACGCGCGTTCCGCGTGCAGCTCGGGCGGGTCCGGCCCTTCCAGAAAATCCCCGAGTGGGGCGAGATCATGCACGGCATGCGCCGCATGGCCGAGCAGGTGGTGATCGGCGGGCTGCCCGTTGACGCCGCCACCACTCAGCTCGACCGCCGCGTGAACTACTGGCTCGCCGAGCGGCGCGCGCTGCTCGCACGCGGGGACAATGCAGCCGGTGCGCACGCGGCGCAGAAGCGACCATGAAAGCCTCGACCGCGCTTCTATTCGTCATTCCGGCCTTGGCGATGATTCTGCTCTTTGTCTTCATCCCGCTGATCGGCGTGCTCGGCCTCAGCCTTACGGACTTCAACGTCTATGCACTCGCCAATAGCGCCAATCTGCACTTCGTCGGCGTCGCGAACTTCACGCATCTGCTGCACGACCATGCCGCGTGGCAGGGCGTCGAGACCACGATGACCGTCGTGCTCGTCGGTGTGCCGGCCACCCTCGGGCTGTCGCTGGTCTGCGCATTGATGATCGAGTCAATCGGTGCGCGGTGGCGTGGTCTGTTTCGAACCGCTTTTTTCCTGCCCGTCGTCTGTTCCACGGTCGCGGTGGCAATCGGCTGGCGCTACCTGCTCAATACGCGCTACGGGCTCGTGAACCGGTTGCTCGCCGCGGCGCATTTGCCGACGCCCAACTGGCTGGGTACACCCGGGTTGGCATTGCTCGCGGTGACGGTGGTCGTGGTCTGGAAGGGTTTCGGGTACGGCATGATCATCGTCGCGGCGGCACGCCGCGAAATCCCCGATGAGCTTTACGACATCGCGCGCATCGAAGGGGCGGGCATGACGCAGCAGCTGCTGCGCATCACGATGCCGATGCTGGCCCCGACGCTCGGCCTGCTCGCGCTTCTGGACGCCGCGGGCTACTGGCAGCTGTTCGCCGAGCCCTACGTCCTGACCCAGGGTGGACCGATGGGCAGCACGATGAGTCTTCTGCTTCTGATGTACGATCGTGGCTTTCGCTGGTGGCGTTGGGGCGTGGCGAGCGCGCTGGCGATGGTGTTGACGGTCATCATGTGGCTGTTCGCGTGGCTGCAGCGCCATACGAGAGCGGCATGGCGAGGAGATTGAGGTGAGCGGCAGGGGCATGGTGCTGCGCGCATCGAGGTATGCGGTGCTCATCGTGATGGCGCTCGCCACCTTGTTCCCGCTGCTGTGGGTGACCTCCATTGCCTTCATGCGCTCGCCCGAGCGGTTTGCCGGCACGCCACCGTTGTGGCCCGATCATCCGACACTCGTGAACATGGTGAATATCGTTCATCAGCAGAGGATCGGCCATTACTTCCTCAATTCGCTGATTGTCGCGGCGGCCACCACACCGTTATCGGTTCTGGTGGCGGGGCTGGCCGGCTATGCGCTGGCGCAAGCAAAGTTTCGCGGCCACCGCCTGGTGTCGTGGGTGGTGATGTTCGCGGTCCTGGTGCCCAATCAGGCGCTAGTGCTTCCTCTGTTCGAGATGTTCAGCGCGGTGCATCTGGTCAATCACTACGCGGCCCTAGTGCTGCCTGCCGCGGCGAATGCGGTGAGTATCGTGCTCATTCAGGCGTATGCGCGCGCCATTCCCAAGGACATTCTCGATGCCGCACGCATCGACGGCGCGAGCGAATGGCGCACATTTTTCTCCGTGGTGGTGCCGCTGATGGCCCCGATGCTGGCAGCGGTCGCGGTCCTCACCTTCGTGGTGAGCTGGAACGATTTCATGTGGCCGATGATCGCCATGCAGAAGGTGGATATGCAGACCCTGCCGGTGGCATTGGCGTCGATCGACCGGGAGCACTATCAGAATATCGGTCTGATGGCCGCCGGCGCGACGGTGGCGATCTTGCCGATGATGTTGGTATTTCTGGCATCGCAACGCTACTATTTGCGCGCCGTCTCAGCCGGCAGCGTGACGGACTGATATGGCGCGCCTCGAACTGCAACGGGTGACGAAGAGTCTCGCCAACGGCCAGCGCGTCCTGCGGGACATCGATTGCGCAGTCAACGATGGCGAGCTGATCTCGATGGTCGGGCCCTCCGGGTGCGGGAAATCGACGCTGCTGCGTTGCATCGCGGGACTCGAGGCAATCACCTCGGGCGAGATCCGCATCGGCGAGCAGCGGGTCAATGACCTGCCGCCGCGGCAGCGCAACGTCGCCATGGTTTTCCAGAATCATGCGCTCTATCCGCACATGACGGTCTACCAGAATCTTGCCTTCGGTCTGCGCGTGCGGCACGTGGCAAGAGCGGCGGTGGACGCGCGCGTGCGCCGCACTGCCGCCCGGCTCGGTCTCGATGCGCTGCTCGGACGCTATCCACGCGAGCTTTCCGGCGGCCAACGGCAGCGGACCGCACTCGGGCGTGCGATGCTGCGCGAGCCCGGGGTGTTCCTCCTCGACGAGCCGCTCTCGAGTCTCGACATCCCGTTGCGGGCGGAGATGCGCCGCGAGCTCTCGGCTCTGCACCAGTCTCTCGGCACCACCATGGTGTACGTGACCCACGATCAATCGGAGGCCCTCTCGCTCGGTCAGCGCGTCGTGGTGCTCGCCGATGGTGCGATCGAGCAGATCGACACTCCGGATGGCATCTATCAGGCGCCGAGGAATCGCTTCGTGGCCGGTTTCGTCGGCTGGCCGCCGATGAATTTCCTGAGTGAGGACTGGTTGCACGATACCGGTCTCGACACGCAGTGCATCGAGTACGGTATTCGGCCGGAGCGGTTGCGGCTGCGGCCGGGTGCGCGCGGTGATTTCAGCATTATCGGCAAGCTCGAGCGCATCGAGTCCTTCGGCGGAGAATGGCAGGTGGAGATCAGCCGTCAGGGCTCGCGGGTGATTGCGCGCGTGCCGCCGGAGACGAAGCTGCAACGGGGGGCCGAACTGCGTTTGTGGTTCCGGCGCGAGGACCTCTACGCGTTCGATCGGGCGACCGGCAGCCGTATGCAAGCGTGGCGGTGAGTGGCACGGCCCGGCAGGCACTCGCGCCGTGGCACGGGCTGAGGTGAGGGCGGGCGCATGCGGGGTGGGTGCGCCTATCCAATGCTGTGCGCGCGAGTGGTTTTTTTGGGGGGAGGCATGAGATCGACGCTTCGCGGTGTCGGCGCGGCGGTGGTGCCGCTGCTCGGTCTGGTGCTGGCCGGGTGCGGTGGGGGTGGCGGGCCATCGGCGCCGGGCGGCGGGTCGGGTGTGACGAGTCTGACACTCGCGGTGGACCCTGCAAGTGTCAGTGTCATCGCCGGGGGCTCCGCGACATTCACGCTCGAGACGAGTCCCGCGGCCTACAGTCCTGTGACCGTGGCCTCGGTCAACCCACCGGCGGGTCTTCAGGTGGCAACCGAGGCCGGGGCGAGCGCGGGATCGGGCACGCAGACGGAAATTATTACTGCGGCGACCACGACGGCAGCGGGGACGTATACGCTTGCCCTCGAGGGGAGCGAGCGCGGGCTTACCGGTACCGTCGAGGTGACCGTGCAAGTGCAGGCGGCCGCGAATGGAACGCTCCAGATTCAGGCATCACCGGGCGTGTTGTCACAGCCGGCGGGCGGGTCATCGACATTTGCGGTGGACGTCAGCCCGGCGGTATCGAGCCCGGTCACGCTGAGCTTGGTGAATGCGCCAGCGGGCATGCAGGTGAGCACCAACGCCGGCTCAGTCGCGAATTCCGGAGCGCAGAATGTGACGGTCAGCACGACGACTACGGTCGCAGTGGGTACGTACACGCTCGAACTCCAAGGCGACGGTTCCGGTCAGACGGCAACGACACCGTTGACGGTTCAGGTGCAGCCGGCCCTGCCGGCGTCGTTCGTGAAAATCGAGCAGGAGACCTTCAACTACTTCTGGAATACGACCAACCCCAGCAATGGACTCGCGCCCGATCACTATTCGACCGCCGATGGACCCTCGCCCTACGCCAGCATTGCCGCGACCGGATTCGCACTCAGCGCCTACCCCATCGGTGTCGAGAATGGCTGGGTGTCGCACGCGCAAGCAGCGCAACGGGTACTGACGACGTTGGGTTTCCTTTACAACGCCCCACAGGGAACGGCAGCTAGCGGGGACAGCGGCGATCAAGGGTTCTTCTATCATTTTCTCAACCTCGATACCGGCGTGCGCTATGGCACCAGTACGGGGCTGTCGTCGATGGACAATGCCCTGCTGATGGCTGGAGTGCTGTTCGCGGCCAGCTATTTCAATGACGGCAGCAGCACCGATAATCAGATCCAGAGCCTCGCGAGCGCCGTCTTCGACCGCGTCGACTGGCTCTGGATGGCGCACAGCGACCCGCCGCTCATCAATCTAGACTGGACCCCGGAAGCGGGGTTCTCACCGGACAGTTGGCAGGGCTACAACGAGGCGATGATTCTTTATATCGAGGCGCTGGGCTCCAAAACCTACCCGCTGCCGGCGAGTGCCTGGAGTGCCTGGACGGCAACCTATCCGCAATTCTGGGGCAGCTATTATGGACGGGAACAGCTGAGTTTTGGACCGCTGTTCGGATCGCAGTATTCCGAGGCATGGATCGATTTCCGTGGCATTCAGGATGCCTTCATGCAAAGCAACGGCATCGACTACTTCATCAACAGCCGTCGCGCGAGCGAGTCGCAGCAAGCCTACGCTGAGGCCAATCCCGGCGGCTGGAGCGGCTATGGGGCCAACCTCTGGGGTCTCACGGCATGCGACGGTCCCGGCGTCTTCACGGTCACGGACGCCAACGGTCAGATGCGCGATTTCCAGGGTTACCATGCGCGCGGCGCGGGATTGGAGTATGCCTACGACGATGGCACCATCGCGCCCACAGCCGCGCTCAGTTCGATTGTGTTCGCGCCCGCTATCGTCATTCCGACCCTCGAGGCGATACAAGCGCAGTACGGGAACTACATGCTCGGTCAATACGGCTTTCACGATGCCTTCAATCCCAGTTTCCAGGATACGGCAGTGACCCCCGCTTCCGGCAGCGTGGTAGCCGGCGTGGGCTGGTTCGACAATCAATATCTCGGCATCGATCAGGGTCCAATTCTGCTGATGCTCGAGAACTACCGCAGTGGCCTGGTGTGGAGCGTGATGCGTGCAAACACCGTCATCCGCGCCGGTCTGCAGCGTGCCGGGTTCACGGGCGGGTGGCTCTCGGGAGCCCCGGCCCTGCAGTAAACCCGGCGGGTGTTCGAGCTTCGGCCTGCAGATGCTGCCTCACCGTCGGTGCGGTTGCAGGATCGGCTGTGCCCCAGTGCCCGAACCGGTCTCGGCGCATCAGTGATTCTGTCGGCAGATTTCACGTTGCGCCGTTCGGGCACCGTGCGGAGCGGGAAAGACCCATCGGCGCGGCGGCTGAACGATTGCCGGCCGCTTCAGGGCGAGTGCCGTGGCGAAGGCTGTCTTGGGCGCATGAGAGCCCGGCGCCGGCGGCAGGGACCGGGATCCGGCGATTCGACCGCGTCCGCCGAGGGCCCGCCGGGAACGAGATCCTCGGTCATCGATCCACGGCGACGGGCGGACGCACTCCCGATCCGCCCGCAGGCGCTATGCTGTGTGCGTGAGCCGCGAATCCGCAGCGAACCCAGGGTGATCATCATGCGAACTGTTGCACTGCTCGGCATGAGCGCCGTTCTCGCCGTAATTACGGCGGTATCTTTGGCTGCCACCCCGACTCCCCGTCCGATGGCGCTCTGGCGGACGGTGCAGGTGTTGCGCACAGCCGACGCGCGGATGTTCGAGAGCGCGGCATATCAGCCGGGCTCGCGCGCCGTGGATGCCTACACCATCGATCTGGCCAACCCATCCGCCAACGATGCCATCCGCAAGGCCGGCGGTATCACAAACGTGCGGCGTTATCCCAACGGCGCGCTTCTCGTGAAGGAGAACTTCAACCTGCATCGGCGAGCGACCGGTGTCACGGCCATGCTCAAGCTTTCCGGCTATGATCCCGCCGACCGCAACTGGGTCATGGCCGCGTACACTCCTGCGGGCAAGGTCATCGCCTACGGCAAAGTCCCCGCCTGCATCGCCTGTCACGCGATGGTGTCGACACAGGACTTCGTGTTCGCACCGCCGCCGAAGCAGCTGCTGTCCGTTGCCATCTGGAAGGCGTTCTTCCCGAAGCAGACTATTACATCTGCCTATGAGCAGCTGCTGCGCTGGCATCCCGCTGCCGTCGTGAGGTAGGCACGCCTCGCACGGACCGCGCCCCGCTCCACTCACGGGGTCGCCCGATGTCAGGTGGAGCCGTCTCCGTACAAGAAGTATGGACCGCAGTCCGGGTCAGCCTGAACGCCTCAGTGGCCGGATCAGCCGCGTCGTTCGCGAGCGATAGCGCGGTGGCCGATGTCCCGCCGGTACTGCATGTCAGGCCAATGGATCGCCCCGACCAGCGCGTACGCGGTCTCGGCAGCCGTGGAAACGGACTCACCGAGTCCTACTGCGCACAGCACCCGTCCGCCGTCGGTGAGAACCCGGCCGCCCTCCAGGCGCGTGCCGGCATGGAACACCTTGCCGCGCCCGGCGGCGAGCGCGGCCGCCTGCTCGAGCCCCTCGATGCGATCGCCCTTGCGCACCGTGTCAGGATATCCGCGCGCGGCGAGTACCACGCCGAGCGCGGCTCTGAGGTCCCATTGCGCGCTCACCGTATCGAGGCGGCCCGCGAGCGCCGCCTCGCACAGCACCGCCAAGTCCGAGCGCAGCCGGCTCAACACCGGCTGAGTTTCCGGGTCGCCGAGACGGCAGTTGAATTCGAGTACGTTCGGCGTGCCGTCCTCGGCGACCATCAGCCCGGCGTAGAGAAAACCCGTGTAGGGCGTGCCGTCGGCCGCGAGTCCGGCGATCGTGGGCTCGATGACCTCCCGCATGATGCGCGCGTGCAGCTCGGGCGTGACGCGCGGCGCCGGCGAGTACGCGCCCATGCCTCCGGTATTCGGGCCCCGGTCGCCGTCGTCGCGGCGCTTGTGATCCTGCGAAGTGGCGAGCGGCAGCACGTGCGCGCCGTCGGCCATGACGATGAAGCTGACTTCCTCGCCGCGCAGAAACTCCTCGACCACCACTTGCTCGCCAGCGTGGCCGAACCGGCCGGCGAACATCTCGCCGACCGCCGCGCGCGCCTCCTCGAGCGTCTCGGCGATGATCACGCCCTTGCCGGCGGCAAGCCCGCTCGCCTTGATCACGAGCGGCAGCGGCTGACGCTCGAGCCAGGATGGATCGTAGTCCTCGCGTGTGAAGGTGCGGGAGCGGGCCGTGGGAATGCCGTGGCGCTCGAGAAAGTCCTTGGTGAAGGCCTTGGAGCCCTCCAGGCGCGCAGCCTGCCGGCGCGGGCCGAAGCAGGCGAGGCCGGCTGCCTCGAAGGCGTCGACCACACCGGCCACGAGCGGCCCCTCGGGCCCGACGATGGTGAGCTGCACACCCTCGCGCCGGGCGAGATCGACGAGCGCCGGGATGTCCTCAGCGCCGACGGGCACGTTGCGGCACTTCGGCTCGAGGGCTGTGCCGGCGTTGCCGGGCGCGACCAGTACTTCCTGCACGCGCGCGGAGGCGGCGCATCTCCAGGCGAGCGCGTGTTCCCGGCCACCCGCGCCGATGACGAGGACCTTCATCGGTGCGTCAGTGCCGGAAGTGGCGCATGCCCGTGAAGACCATCGCCATACCGTGTTCGTCCGCGGCCGCGATCACCTCGGCATCGTTGCGCGAGCCCCCGGGCTGTATGACGGCCCGGATGCCGTACTCGGCGGCGACGTCGACGCCGTCGCGGAACGGGAAGAACGCGTCGGAGGCCATGACGGCGCCTTCGACCTGCAGATGCTCGTCGGCCGCCTTCATGGCCGCGATCCGGCTGGAGTAGACGCGGCTCATCTGCCCGGCGCCGACGCCCACCGTGGCGCCACCGTGGGCGTACACGATGGCGTTGGATTTGACGAACTTGGCCACCCGCCAGGCGAACAGCAGGTCGGCGAGCTGCTCGGCCGTCGGCTTGCGCCGCGTGACGACCTTCAGGCCGGCCGCGCCGAGCTGGCCGGTATCGCGGCTCTGCACGAGCAGCCCACCGGAGACGCTGCGGTATTCGAGGCCGTTCCCGGCCGGCGCCTGTAGGTCCCCGAGCGCCAGAACCCGCACGTTGGGCTTGGCGGCGAGCGCTGTGGCCGCAGCCTCATCCACGCTCGGCGCGGCGATCACTTCCACGAACTGTCTGCCGATGATGGCGCACGCGGTGGGCGCATCGAGCGGGCGGTTGAAGGCGATGATGCCGCCGAACGCCGAGGTCGGGTCGGTGCGGTAGGCGTGCTCGTAGGCCTCGAGCAGTGTGGGCGCGAGCGCAACGCCGCAGGGGTTGGCGTGCTTGACGATCACGCAGGCCGGCTCATCGAACTGGCGCACGCACTCGACGGCTGTATCGGCGTCGGCGATGTTGTTGAAGGAGAGATCCTTGCCCTGCAGGATGCGCGCCTGGGCCAAGCCGTGGTTGCCGAGCGCATCGCGATACAGCGCGGCGCGCTGGTGCGGGTTTTCCCCGTAGCGCAGATCGCGCACCTTGTCGAAGACGAGCGGCAGCGAGGCGGGCAGTGCCTCGGCTTCGCCGTGCTGGCGGACGAGGTACGCGGCGACCATCGCGTCGTAGCGGGCGGTGTGGGCGAACACCTTGGTGGCCAGATACGCGCGCGTCGCGTCGCTGATGTGGCCCTCGGCGTCGAGCTCGCCCACCAGCCGGTCGTAATCGGCCGGGTCGACCGCCGCGGCCACCGACTCGTGGTTCTTGGCGGCCGCGCGCAGCATCGCCGGTCCGCCGATGTCGATGTTCTCGATCGCCTCTTCGTAGCTGCAGTTCGGACGCGCCACCGTCTCGGCGAACGGGTACAGGTTGACCACGAGCAGGTCGATGGGCTCGATGCCGTGCAGGGCCATGACCGGCTCATCCATCCCGCGCCGTCCGAGCAGGCCGCCGTGGATTTTCGGATGCAGCGTCTTGACGCGCCCGCCCATGATCTCGGGGAAGCCGGTGTGGTCTGACACTTCGCGCACCGTCAGCCCCTGCGCGGCGAGCAGCTTCGCGGTGCCGCCGGTCGAGAGGATCTCGATCCCGTGTCGCGCCAGCGCGCGCGCCAGTTCCACCACGCCGGTCTTGTCGGAAACGGAAAGCAGTGCCCGCTGCACGGGCCGCGGCGTCTGGATCATCACAACACGTCAGTTGGTCAGGCCGAACTGCTTGAGCTTCTTGCGCAGCGTGCCGCGGTTGATGCCGAGGATGTCCGCCGCGCGGCTCTGGTTGCCCGCGACGTAGTCGAGCACCACGCGGAAAAGCGGCTCCTCGACCTCGCGCAGCACCAGGCTGTACAGGTCCGCCGGATGCGAGCCGTTCAGATGCGTGAAATAGTCGCTGAGCGCCCGTTCGGCATGACTGCGCAGCGGCAGTTCGTGACCATTGATGCGGATGCCCCCATCACGCCACTGCTCGTTCTTTTTTTTTGCTGTCATGTGAAATTCTCGAGTGAATCCGGTTCGTCAGGCCGCGCGCGCTCCGCTGCCCACGCGTCGAAGTGCCGGCGTGCGCGCGCGAACTGCTCGTCCGCGTCCATCGCCGCCATAAGATCCAGACGGATCGGCTCCGGATCGGAAAGCCATCGTTCGCAATACCAGCCTATGTGCTTGCGAGCGATGCGCACGCCAGTCTCCGCGCCGTAAAAACCGTACAGGGAGTCGAGGTGAGCGAGGATGATATCACGCACCTCGCCGCGCGACAGCAGTGGACTCGCACGCGCATCGAGATATGCATCGACAGCACCGAAGATCCACGGCTCGCCGAAGCTCGCGCGTCCGATCATGACACCGTCGGCCCCAGTGAAATCAATCACTTTGCGCGCATCCCGCGGGCTGCGTATGTCGCCGTTGGCAAACACCGCAATGCGCACGGCGGACTTGATTTCGCGGATGGTTTGGTATTCGGCCTCGCCCTGGTAGAAATCCGCGCGCGTGCGGCCGTGGACGGCGAGCGCTTGAATCCCGTTGCGCTCGGCGATGCGCGCGATCGCGAGGCCGTTGCGGTGCGCGTGATCCCATCCGGTGCGGATCTTCAGGGTGACCGGCACATCCACCGCGCGCACCACGGCGGCGAGGATGCGCTCGATGAGCCCCTCATCGCGCAGCAGTGCCGAGCCGCAGAGCTTTCCACACACCTTCTTCGCCGGGCAGCCCATGTTCAGGTCGATGATCTGTGCGCCGCGATCCACGCTCAGGCGGGCCGCCTGCGCCAGCACCTGTGGCTCGGCGCCCGCGAGCTGCACGACGCGAGGCTCGGGCTCGCCGGTGTGATCGAGGCGGCGGCGCGATTTCGCCGTATGCCACAGCCGCGCATCCGAGGTGAGCATTTCCGATGCGGCGAGGCCCGCGCCCAGGCGGCGGCAGAGGATGCGGAACGGCCGGTCCGTCACACCCGCCATGGGCGCGAGCACTGCTCGCGAGGGCAGTGTGTACGGTCCGATGCGCAGCATCAGCGCGGTGGCCCGTGCGCGCACACCACGTCGGCGCCTTCGCGCAGACAGGCGTCGATCTCGAACCCAACGGCGTGGGGCCCGGGGTTGACGAACGCCACGGTCGCATCGATGCGACCGCCCGCCGGTAGCATCGCGGAGGTCGAGGTCGCGTTCGCCAGGTAGTCGCGCGGCGGCACGTCGCGCGCGGCAATCGTTCGTCCGTAGCGGTCCTGCAGCGTCACACGCAGCAGCGGCAGGGGCAGCGGCCAGCGCCCGCGATTGGCGATGCTCGCCCGCACCGTGATCTGGTGAGGATCCTGGCCGCTCACGGTGGCCCCGAGCTGGCGGGCTTCGTAGGCGCGCACGTTCCAGAGCGGCACGACGGGAATGCCGAGCGCGCCGTAGAAGGCGCGCACCGTTCGCCCCACGGATGGCAGCGTGGCGAGCGTGCCCCGATAGTGGTTGATGAGCTGGCCGGCGAGCACCAGCAGCAGAACGAAGGCGCCGAGCAGCCAGCGACCGGTGTGTGGCTCATACGCCGGCTCGAGCTCAAATTCCGCCGGCCCCGGGGCTGGCTTCTGCGCAGGCAGTGGCGCATCGTGCAGGGCGGGCTCCGGGGCGGCAGCGGCCGGCCCAAGCGCCGCCGCAGGCTCTTGCGCGCCGATGGCTGCGGGCTCTTGTTCTTGTGGCTGGCGCTCCTGCGCAGCCGCCTCCGGCTCGAACCAGACGTCCTCCGCCGTCTGCGGCTCCTGGCCCATCGGCTCGGGCGCGGCGTGTTCCGCCTCGCCCTGCATCGGTCCGCTCGGCATTGCCGGCGGCTCGGGCGCCGCCATGCTGCGCGGTGCCGGTGCGGACGGCGCCGAGGGGGTCTCGGGGGGGCTCTCCGAGAGCGACTCGAGCGCATTAAAGACGCTGCGGCAGCGGCCGCAGCGCACGTGTCCCTGCGCCGCGCGCAGATCCCCGGCCGTCACGACCAGCATCAGGCCGCATTTCGGGCAGACGGTATACATTCAGGCCTGCGCTAGCGGGTCGGGAGCCGCAGTGCGCCGGCCGGCAAGGGCGATCCATCCCTCGCGCGAGCCGAACGGGCACAGCTCGAACCAGGGCGCGTATGCCGCGCACACCTGCGGCGCGTCGTGCTCGAGCAGTCCGGAGAGCAGGATCGATCCGTGTGGCGCGAGCAGTGCGGCGAAGCGCGGCGCGAGCGCCACGAGCGGCGCACACAGGATATTGGCCATCAGCAGCCCTACGGGTGCGCTTAGCGCATCCGCCGAGTCGCACGGGCGGATCCGCTGCGCCAGCGCATTCGCCTCGGCGTTATCACGCGTCGCGAGCAGCGCTTGGGGGTCGATGTCGAAGCACTGCACGCCAGATGCCCCGAGCCGGGCCGCAGCGAGCGCCAGAACGCCGGAGCCGCACCCATAGTCGATCACCTCGCGCTCAAGCGGCGGGTGCGCGTCGAGCCACTCCAGGCACAGCGCGGTGGTCGGATGCGTCCCGGTGCCGAAGGCGAGGCCCGGGTCGAGCCGCACCACCGCGGCATCCGGGTCCTCGACCTGCTCGTGATGCGGGCAGATCCACAGCCGCACGCCGAAGCGCATGGCGTGAAAGTCGCGCAGCCACTCGCGCTCCCAGGCCCGGTCGGCCAGGTGCTGCACCTGCAGCCGCTCCGGCGGGACGCCGAGCGCGCTGCTCAGGGCGCGCACGGTGTCGGCCTGGGGCGCATCGGGCGCGAACAGCGCCTGCAGCCGGGTCACCGGCCACAGGCGCAACTCCCCCGGCGCCGGCTCGAGCACCGGCTCGTCACGCGCATCAGCGAAGGTGATCGCGCTCGCGCCGCACGCGAGGCAGGCCTCCTCGGCCTGTTCCGCCGGCAGGCCGAGTAGCTCGAAGCTGATCTGCAGAAACTCGCTCATGCGTGCTGCGCAGGCGGGCCGTCCCTCATACGCTGCGGCGGCCCGGGGGCGGCGGGCGGGTCATTTCAGGCCGAGCCGCCGTTCCAGATAGTGGATATCGGTGCCGCCCTTCTGGAAGGTCGCATGATTGCAGATCTCCTGGTGCAGCGGAATGTTCGTCTTGATGCCCTCGATCACCATCTCGGCGAGCGCGTTGCGCATGCGGGCGATCGCCGCTTCGCGCGTCTCGCCGTGCGTGATCAGCTTGCCGATCAGCGAGTCGTAGTTCGGTGGGACGTTGTAGCCCGAATACACGTGACTGTCGACCCGCACGCCGGGGCCGCCCGGAGCGTGCCAGAGTCGGATCGGTCCCGGCGAGGGCATGAATGTCTTGGCGTCCTCGGCGTTGATCCGGCACTCGATGGCATGTCCGCGGATCTGGATGTCGCTCTGGGCGTAGGGCAGGCGCTCCCCGGCGGCGATCAGCAGCTGCGTCTTGACCAGATCGATGCCGGTGATCAGCTCGGTGACCGGGTGCTCGACCTGGATGCGGGTGTTCATCTCGATAAAGTAGAACTCCCCGTCCTGGTAGAGGAACTCGAGCGTTCCGGCGCTGCGGTAGCCGACCGCCAGGCACGCCTCCACGCAGCGATCGCCCATGATGCGCCGCTGCTTGGGCGTGATGCCCGGCGCCGGCGCCTCTTCCAGCACCTTCTGATGGCGCCGCTGCATGGAGCAGTCGCGCTCGCCGAGGTGGATCACGTTGCCGTGATGGTCGGCGAGCACCTGGAACTCGATGTGCCGCGGCCGCTCCAGGAACTTCTCCATGTAGACCTGGTCGTTGCCGAAGGCCGCCTGGGCTTCGCTGCGCGTCACGCCGATGGAATTCAGCAGCGAGGCATCGCTGTGCACCACGCGCATGCCGCGTCCGCCACCACCGCCGGAGGCCTTGATGATGACCGGATAGCCGATGTCGCGGGCGATGCGGAAGTTCTCCTCCGGATCGTCTCCGAGCGGACCGTCCGATCCGGGTACGCACGGCACCCCGTGGCCCTTCATCACGCGGATCGCCGAGACCTTGTCGCCCATGGTGCGGATGGTCTCGGCCTTCGGCCCGACGAACACGAAACCGCTGTTTTCCACCCGCTCGGCGAAATCGGCATTCTCGGAGAGAAAGCCGTAGCCGGGATGGATGGCCACCGCGTCGGTGACCTCCGCGGCGCTGATGATCGCCGGCATGTTCAGATAGCTCGCCGTCGAGGGCGGCGGTCCGATGCACACCGACTCATCGGCGAGCAGCACGTGCTTGAGGCTGTAATCGGCGGTGGAATGCACGGCGACGGTCTTGATGCCGAGCTCGCGGCAGGCCCTGAGGATGCGCAGAGCGATTTCACCACGGTTGGCGATAAGAACCTTTTCCAACATGGCCGGGGCGCTTATTCGATGACGAACAGCGGCTGGCCGTACTCGACCGGATCGCCGTTGCGCGCCATGATCGAGGTGACCCGCCCGGCCCGATCCGCTTCGATCTGATTCATCATCTTCATCGCCTCGATGATGCACAGCACCTGGCCGACCTTGATCTCATCACCGATATCCACGAACGGCTTCGCGCCCGGCGTCGGCGCGGCGTAGAAGGTCCCCACCATCGGCGCGGTGACCACGTGCTCATTGGGCCGCGGCTTGGCGGCCTCCACCGCAGCCGCAGCAGCGGGCGCCGCTTCGGCCGGGACTGCGGCGGCGATCTGCGGCATGGCGTGCACCACCGCATTGCCCGTCGGCATGCGGCTGATGCGCACCGCTTCCTCGCCTTCCTTGATCTCGATTTCGGCGATGCCGGATTCCTCCAGCAATTCGATCAATTTTTTGATTTTGCGGATGTCCATGTGGGAAAGCCCCCTTGCGTCATGGGACGGTGAGCAGCGGATTGCCTCGGAATTACCCGGCGCGCGGCGTGCGGGCGGCGTGGTGCGCAGCGGCGCGCACGGCCAACTCGTACCCCAGGGCACCAAAGCCGGAAATCACTCCAAGGGCGATATCGGAGAAATAGGACCGGTGGCGGAAAGGCTCGCGCGCGTGCGGGTTGGACAGATGCACCTCGATCAGCGGCAGCTGGACCGCCAGCACCGCATCACGCAACGCAACGCTCGTATGAGTGAATGCCCCGGGGTTGAAGATCAGGCATCCCACCCCCTCGCCGGCGGCCTGATGGATGCGCTCGATGAGCGCATGCTCGGCATTGCTCTGAAAGCACAGCAGCTCGCAGCCGTCTTGGCGCGCGCATTCGGCGGCGTGCCGCTCGATCGACTCGAGCGTGTCCGCCCCGTAGATCCCCGGCTCGCGGGTACCGAGCAGGTTCAGGTTCGGGCCGTTCAGGAGCAACAGGCGTGTCATGGGGACGTTCAGGAAGCCTCTGCACGGGATGTGCGCGGCAATTTACCCTAATTCCGGCGTAAATGGGTGGAATTTGTCTCGAACGGACGGGATCAAGCGGTGATCGGTCAACTGGAGGCGGTGTTCGCACGCTGCGCGGCCAGCCGTGCGATGCGGGCGGCGATCTGTCGCCGCGCCGTGGCGAGATCGATCTGGCCGCGGTCCAGGGCGCCGATTTGCTCCAGGATCACACGGGCTTGCGCGGCGCGCAGCCGGCCGATTTTGAGGGTGACGATCTGTCCGCGCGCATCGACGAACACCGAGAACGGGAAGACCTCCACCATCCCCAGCGCCCGGATGGCCCGCATCCCGGCGCGCAGGCCGATCAGCAGAGGATAGCGGATTCCGGCGCGCCGCGCGTAGCGCAGCACGGCGGCCCGCCCGTCCACCGCCACGCCGATGACCTGCACGCCCTGCGGCCGAGAGCGGCTCAGCTGCTTCAGCAGGGGGATCTCCGCGCGGCACGGTGCGCACCATGGCGCCCAGAAGTTCACCAGCAGCGGCTGGCCGTGCCAGTCGGAGAAGCGGCGCAGCGCGCCGCGCCGGCCGCGGAAGGTGACATCGGGCAGGGTATCGGGGGCCACCCGCGCGGCTTCGCCCGCGTGTGTCCGGCCGGCGGGCGCGGCGGCAGGCCGCTGGCGTTGAGTGCGCAGCACCACGGCCCGCGGCGGGAGCGGCTGCTGCAAGGCCCGCAGCGCAAACCCCGCGATTGCGGCGGCGAGGATCAGCCCCGCGGCGAGCACGCCGCGGCCCACCCTGCGCGCGCGGCTCATGCGGACGGCCGCACCGCGAACGCGGCCCGCACCCGTCGCAGGAAGGCCGTGGCATCCAGGTAGCCCACCACGCGGTATCGGCGCCGCTCATGACCGTCGCGATCGTAAAATGCGACCGTCGGTGGCCCGAAGATGCCGAAGTATCTCAGCAAGGCCTGGTCGGCCGCGTCGTTCGAGGTGACATCGGCACGCAGCAGCACCGTATGCGCCAGCGCCCGGCGCACCGCGGGGTTGGTGAATGTCGTGGCCTCCATTTCCTTACAGGAGGTGCACCAATCCGCGTAGAAATCCACCATGACCGTCTGGTGCCGCGCGGCGGCACGGCGCACGGCGCGCTGCAGGCCCGCGACTGAGCCGATTGCAGTGAAGCGCAGCGCCGGCGCAGCGCGCGTGTGCTGCAGCGGCGAGAGGGGATTGGTGCCGCCGAGCGCCGCGCCGGTCACCAGGACCAGCGCATAGGCCGCGACCAGGCCGCCGGCGAGCGCCGCCGGCCACCGGCCGCGCCGCAGGCGGCGTGCCTGCGAGCCGAGCGCCCAGGCTGCCGCGAGCGCGGGCACGGCCCACAGCGCGAGCGTCGCGCGCTCAGGTGTGAGCCGCGCGAGCATCCACACCGCTACGCCCAGCAGCATTGCGCCGAAGAGCTTTTTGATGAGATCCATCCAGGGGCCAGCCTTCGGCAGCAGCCGTCCGGCCGAGGCGCCGACGGCGAGCAGTGGCGTGCCCATGCCGATGCTGAGCGCGAACAGAGCTGCGCCCCCGCGCACGATCGCACCCGACTGGCCGATCACGGCCAGGGCGCCGACCAGCGCCGGCGCCACGCAGGTGGTGACGATCAGGGCCGACAGGGCGCCCATCGCGGCGACGCCCCCAAGGGTTCCCGCGCTGCGCCGGTTGCTGATCTCGGCGAGGCGCGTCTGTAGCGCGGCGGGCATCTGAACCGAGAACGCGCCCAGCATGGCCACGCCCATCGCCGCGAGCAGCGCCGCGAACGCACCGAGGATCCAGGGCTGCTGGAAGGCGGCCTGAACTTCTGCGCCCGCGGCCGCCGCTGCGATGCCGGCTAGCGTGTAGGTGAGCGCCATGCCGAGGACGTACGCGCCGGACAGCAGCAGCGATCGGGCGACGCTCAGGGTGCGTCCCCCGGCGATCAGCCCGGAAAGAATGGGGATCATCGGCAGGCAGCAGGGCGTGAAGGCCAGCGCGAGGCCCGCCAGATAGAACGCGCCGAGCATTGCGAGGAGGTTCCCGGAGCGAACCAGTCCGGCGAAGCGGCTCTGGCTCGATGCGCCGGCAGCGTGCACCGCAGCCGGGATCGGCGCAGGGGCTGCCAGGCGTGTCGGGGCGGAGCCGGCGGCCGCGGCCGGCCCGTGTGCCGCGGCGCTGTCCCCGGCGCCTGCCGCCGGGGGCAGCGCGACGGTGATGGTCTTGGTGATGGGCGGGTAGCACAAGCCTGCGTCGGCGCAGCCCTGGTAGGTCACCGCCAGCGCCGCATCCCGCGGCGCGGCTGCCGTGCCGCGCAGGACAGTCAGCTCGCCGGTGACGGCGATTCGGTAGATCTGCTCGCGGCCGAAGTACGGGTCGACTTTGATGATGCCCTTCGGCAGGGTGAACGCCCCGATCGCAGTGCCCGAGAGCGCCTTGACGTGTATCCGGCTGCGGTAGAGATAGAAGCCGGGCCGGATGGCCCATGAGAGCCGGATCCGGTGCGCGCCCGGTGAGGCTTTCAAATGAAAGACCTGATCCGGCGGGGGGAATTTGCTGCCGCCGCTCTGGGCAGCCCCGAGGGCGGTGAGCACGGCGCTCGAGAGGGACGGCGGGCTGGCGGCCCGCGCCAGAGCGACCAGACAGGGCAGCAGCGCCAGCACCGCCAGCAGGGTGCGTCCCCGACGCCAGCTCGGATTTAATCTCGACCGTATCGTCACGGCCCCACCTCGGTGCCCAGCCACGACAGGTAGGCGGCCGAACCGGCGGTGATCGGCAGCGCGATGATTTCCGGCACGTCGTAAGGATGCAGCGATTTGAGGCGCATTTCGAGCTCCGCGAAGCGGCTGCCCACGGTTTTGATGAGCAGGAGCACCTCCGGTTCATCTTCGATGCGGCCCTGCCAGCGGTACGTCGAGCGCACCGCCTGGCGGCTCACGCAGGCGGCGAGCCGGGACTCGATGAGTTCCCCGGCGATGCGTATCGCGCTTGCCTCGTCCGGGCAGGTGGTCAGGACCACGAGAGATTCGGGCATGCGTTCGGCCATGGCTCAAAAACTCATTCTAATGCGTCCGGGCGGCGGGCACCTCAGGGTTGTCCGCAGGGCTTCGTCCCCGGCGGCGCAAAAAAAAGCCCTCCACAGGGTTGAAAAACGGCGTCGCCTACCTATTATTAGCAGCCACGCGGGTAGAGTGCTAATAGCTCTCTCGCGGCTTTAACTTAACCCATTCGTGTCCTTAAGGAGCGTTCACCATGAAGATTCGTCCTCTTCATGATCGCGTCATCGTCAAGCGCCTGGAAGAGGAGCGTACCTCCCCGGGTGGCATCGTCATTCCCGACACCGCGGCTGAGAAGCCCATTCAGGGAAAGATCGTCGCGGTCGGAAACGGCAAGATTCTTGAAAACGGCCAAGTCCGCGCCCTCGATGTGAAGGTCGGCGACAAGGTCCTTTTCGGCAAGTACGGCGGAACGGAAGTGAAGGTCGAGGGAGAGGAACTCCTCGTGATGCGGGAAGAAGACCTCATGGCCGTGATCGAGAGCAAGTAAGCGAGGAGCACTCAAAATGGCAGCCAAAGAAGTCCGTTTCAGCGATGACGCCCGCCAGCGCATGTTCAAGGGCGTCAACATTCTGGCGAACGCCGTCAAGGCGACGCTCGGCCCGAAGGGCCGCAACGCCGTGCTCGAGAAGAGCTTCGGCGCCCCCACCGTCACCAAGGACGGTGTGTCGGTCGCGAAAGAGATCGAACTGAAGGACAAGTTCGAGAACATGGGCGCGCAGATGGTGAAGGAAGTCGCGTCCAACACCTCCGATGAGGCCGGCGACGGCACCACCACCGCGACGGTGCTCGCCCAGGCGATCATCCGCGAAGGCCTGAAGGCCGTCTCCTCGGGCCGCAACCCGATGGACGTCAAGCGCGGCATCGACAAGGGTGTGCTGGCTGCGGTCGAGGAGCTGAAGAAGCTCGCCAAGCCCTGCAAGGATTCCAAGGCGATTGCGCAGGTCGGCACGATTTCCGCCAACTCCGACGAGTCGATCGGCAAGACGATCGCGGACGCGATGGAGAAGGTCGGCAAGGAAGGCGTGATCACGGTTGAGGAAGGCTCGGGTCTCGACAACGAGCTGGAAGTGGTCGAGGGCATGCAGTTCGACCGCGGCTACCTCTCGCCGTACTTCATCAACAGCCAGCAGAACCAGACCGCTGAGCTCGACAAGCCGTACATCCTGCTGGTCGACAAGAAGATCTCCAATATCCGCGAGCTGCTGCCGCTGCTCGAGGGCATTGCCAAGGCCGGCCGGCCGCTGCTGGTCGTCGCCGAGGACGTCGAGGGCGAGGCGCTCGCCACCCTCGTGGTGAACAACATTCGCGGCATCCTCAAGGTGGCCGCCGTCAAGGCCCCGGGCTTCGGCGACCGCCGCAAGGCGATGCTGCAGGATATCGCCATCCTGACCGGCGGCACGGTGATCTCCGATGAGGTCGGCCTGTCGCTCGAGAAGGCGACGCTGAATGATCTCGGCGAGGCGAAGAAGATCGTCGTCGAGAAGGAGAACACCACAATCATCGACGGCGCCGGCAAGCAGGCCGACATCAAGGCCCGCGTCGAGTCGATCCGTCAGCAGATCGAGGAGGCGACCTCCGATTACGACAAGGAGAAGCTGCAGGAGCGTGTCGCCAAGCTCTCCGGCGGCGTCGCCGTGATCAAGGTCGGCGCAGCCACCGAGATGGAGATGAAGGAGAAGAAGGCCCGCGTCGAAGATGCGCTGCATGCGACCCGTGCGGCCGTCGAGGAAGGCGTGGTGCCGGGCGGCGGTGTCGCCCTGATCCGCGTGCAGAAGGCCGTCGAGAAGGTCGAGGGCGTCAACGAGGACCAGCAGGTCGGCGTGCGCATTCTCGCCCGTGCCATCGAGGAGCCGCTGCGCCAGATCGTCGACAATGCCGGTGAAGACGCCGCCGTTGTGTTGAATCGCGTCAAGGAAGGCAAGGGCGCGTTCGGTTATAACGCCGCCACGGGCACGTACGGCGACATGATCGAGCTCGGCATTCTCGACCCGGCCAAGGTGACCCGCCTGGCGCTGCAGAACTCCGCCTCGGTGGCGGGCCTGCTGCTCACCACGGAGGTCATGGTGGCCGAGGCCCCGAAGGAGGAGGAGCACAGCCACGCCATGCCGCCGGGCGGCGGCATGGGCGGAATGGATATGTAAGGACCCCTCTAAAGAGGTATCGATTCCAGCGGAGGGAATCGCTAAGATGACAACATCGGTTAGGGATTGTGCCCGACCCCAAAGCGGGGACAATCCTGAAAGACGCGGATCAAGACCCCCCTATTCCGCGCAATCCTCTAAGCCCCGCAACTCGCGGGGCTTTTTTTTTGGTTCTTCACCCAATTCCGGGGGCGCGGCCGGTGTTGTCTGTATCCAACGATCCCAGGTTGCCGTGGCCTGCAATCCGGATCGGTTTGCGGCAGTATGATGTCGCATGAGCGCCGAGCTTGACGCGTGCGTACAACGGTCGCTGGAGGCCCTGGAGGCGGCTGCGCCGGGTCTGCGTGCGGCGCTGATGCCGCAGGTAGCGCAGAGCCTGCCGCGCGTGTTCGCGGCGAGCGACTTCGTGGCCGAGGCGTGCGCCCGCGATGCCCAACTGCTCCCCGATCTGCTCACGCGCTTCGGGCTCGAGCGGCCGCTCGAGCCGCTCGAGCCGGCGCGCCGCGCGCCGCCGCCGGCGGACAGCGAGCCGCAGATGCTGACGGCGCTGCGCCGCTGGCGCCGCCGTGAGCTGGTGCGTATCGCCTGGCGCGCCCTTGCCGGCTGGGCCGACATCGAGGAGAGCCTGCGGGAGTCCTCCGAGTTCGCCGAGGCGGCGATCGCGGTCTGCCTCGAGTACGCGCGGCGAGAGCTCACCACGCGGTTCGGCGAGCCGCGCGGCCCGGACGGCGAGGTGCAGTCGCTGGTGGTGCTCGCCATGGGCAAGCTCGGCGGCCGGGAGCTGAACTTCTCTTCCGACGTCGATCTGGTGCTGCTTTTTCCCGAGCACGGCGAGACCGACGGCGCCCGAGCGATCAGCAACGAGGAGTTCTTCACGCGGCTCGCTCAGGGAATGATCCGACTGTTGGAGTCCCCGACGCACGAGGGCATCGTGCTGCGGGTGGATATGCGCCTGCGGCCGTTCGGCGACAGCGGGCCGTTGGTGACGAGCTTCGCGGCGCTGGAGGATTATCTGCCGCTGCACGGCCGCGACTGGGAACGCTACGCGTATGTCAAGGCGCGGCCGCTCATCGGCGAGGAGCGCTTCGCCGAGCTGAGGGCCGCATCGCTGCGGCCGTTCGTCTACCGCCGTTATCTCGATTACGGCGTGTTCGAAAGTCTGCGCGATATGAAGGCGCTCATCGAGCGGGAGGTGGCGCGCCGTGAGCTCGCCGATGACGTCAAGCTCGGCCCAGGCGGCATCCGCGAGATCGAGTTCATCGCCCAGACCTTCCAGCTCATCCGCGGCGGACGCGATCCGCAGCTGCAGACGCCCTCGCTGCTCGCGGCGCTGGCACTGCTTGGGACGGGCCGGATCCTGCCCGAGGCGCAGGTTGCGGAACTGACCGACGCCTACCGGTATCTGCGCCGCGTGGAGAACGCCCTGCAGATGCTCACCGACGCGCAGACCCATCAGCTGCCCCAGGAGGCCCTTGCCCGCGAGCGCATCGCCGTGGCGCTCGGCGAGCCCGACTGGACGGCGCTACAGCGCACGCTGCAGCGGCACCGGCAGCACGTCGCCCGGCACTTCCGCCGGCTGCTATTCGGCGGCAGGGAAACCCCCCGCCGCGGCGTGAAGCTCGACCTTGGCCGGGCCTGGGACGATGCGGCCGAAACCGCCTCGCTCACCGAGTCGCTCGCCGAAGCGGGCTTTGCCGCCCCCGGCGAGGCGGCCCAGAGGCTGCTCGAGCTGCGTGCCTCGACGCTGGTGCGCAAGCTCGATGAAGCCGGCCGGCATCGTCTGCAGGTGCTGCTCGGGCCTCTGCTCGCGGACGTTGCCGCGGGCAGTGCGGGCGCGCAGGAGCAGCTGACGGTGCTGCGGCGGATCCTGTCGATCCTCGAGGCGATGGGCAAGCGTTCGGCCTACTTCGCGCTGCTCAGCGAGAGTCCCGCAGTGCGCGTGCGGCTGGTGGAGATCTGCCGGCGGGGCGAGTTCCTCGCGCGGCAGATCGCTGCCTACCCGCTGCTGCTCGATGAGTTCATCGACGAGAGCGCCTTCGAGGCGCTGCCGGGGCGCGAGGCGCTCGAGCGTGAGCTCGATGCCGCCCTGGAGCGGGCCGAGCAGGACGATCCGGAGCGCCAGGTCGAGGCGCTGTGCCACTTTCAGCGCGCGGCGCTGTTCCGGGTGGCGGTCGCGGACCTCTCCGGCCGGCTGCCCGTGATGCGCGTCAGCGACCGGCTGACCGAGCTCGCCGAGATCATCCTGGATCGGGCCATCGAGCTCGGCTGGCGGCAGATCACCGCGCAGTTCGGTGTGCCGTGCTGCGGCGAGGAGCGCCGGCCGGTGCACGTCTGCGCCATCGGTTACGGCAAGCTCGGCGGCATGGAGCTCGGCTACGGCTCGGATCTGGATCTGGTGTTCGTGCACGACTCGCGCGGCGAGCGGCAGGAGACCGTCGGCGCGCACCCCATCGACAACCAGGTGTTCTTCGTGCGCCTCGTGCAGCGCGTGGTCCACCTGCTCACCATGCACTCGGCGGCCGGCCGGCTGTACGAGATCGACGTGCGGCTGCGGCCGAGCGGCAAGGGTGGGCTGCTGGTGACGCAGATCGATGCCTTCGCCGAGTATCAGCGGCACGAGGCGTGGACCTGGGAGCATCAAGCGCTGCTGCATGCGCGCGCCGTGGCCGGCTCACGCGAGCTGTGCGGGGAGTTCGAGCGCATCCGGCTCGAGGTACTGCGCTTCAGCGTACGCCGCGAGCAGCTGCGCGAGGATGTGCGCGCGATGCGCGAGCGGATGCGCCGCGAGCGCTCCCGCAGCGAGCCGCTCTGGATGGATTTGAAGAACGATGCAGGCGGAATCGCCGATATCGAGTTCCTCGCCCAGTACTGGGCGCTGAGGTGGGCCCGCGAATACCCGCCGGTGGCACTCTACGCCGATACCATCCGGCAGCTCGAGTCGGTGGCCTCGGCGAACCTGGTGCCCCAGGAGACCGTCGACCGTCTGACCGCGGCGTACCGGGCCTACCGGACCTGCCGGCATCATCTGGCGCTCGCGGGCTCCCGCGAGGAGCGGGTCCCGGCCGCGCAGTTCGCCGCCGAGCGTGCCGCAGTGAGCGCCATCTGGACAGACACATTCGGTGGTCGGTAGGGCGAGAGGCAGCGCCCGGCCGGTATAATGGCCGCTTCATCGAACCTTCGCCCGCAAGGAATTGACATGGCCGCAGCCGCGCAGCCCCTGATTCAGCCGAACGCCCAGCATCACTACGAGGTGGGGGTCGAAGACCTGCCGCTGTCCTGCCCGATGCCGCAGATGCAGCTGTGGAATTCCCACCCCAAGGTGTACCTGCCGATCGAGGCGAGCGGCTGGGCCAAGTGCCCGTACTGCGGGGCGGAGTACACCCTGCGACGCTGAGCGGCCTCAGCGGCCCGCCTCGCGAAGCTGCGCGCCGATCAGGGCGAGCAGCCGCTCGAGTGCGCCGCGATTTTCGGCGACCGCGCTGCGGCCGAGGGCGCCGATGCGCGCCCGCTCCCCGGGCTCGGCAAGCCAGGTGATCAGGCACTCGGTGAGCTCCTGCGCGTCGTGCACGAGCCGTGCCGCACCGCTCGCCAGGAGCAGCTGCGCGACGTCCGCGGCATTGAACTGATGGGGCCCGGTGGCGATCGGCAGGCCGAGCGCGGCAGGCTCCAGGAGATTGTGGCCGCCCACCGGCGAGAGACTCCCGCCCACGAAAGCGGCATCCGCCGCCGCATAGAAATCCAGCAACTCGCCGAGCGTATCGAGCAGGACCACCGCCGCGTGCGCGCTGGCTGCGGCATCGGGTGAGCGCGAGTGGCGCACGCAAGCCACGCCTTGTGCGGCGAGCGCGGCCGCGACGCTCTCGAAACGCTGCGGATGGCGCGGGGCCAGCACCAGCAGCGCCTCCGGCAGCACCTCACGCACCCGGCGGTGGGCGGCGATCACCACGGCCTCCTCGCCCTCATGGGTGCTGCCGGCGACCCACAGGGGACGCCCCGGAGCGTACCGCTCCCGCAGCCGCCCGCCGCGCGCGCCGATGTCCGGCGGCAGGGCGCAATCGAACTTGAGATTGCCCGTGACCTGCGTCCGGTCGGCCTCGGCGCCGATGGCGCGGAAGCGTTCGGCATCCGCCTCGCTCTGGGCTGCCACGATGGCCCCGCGCAGCGCAGTGCGGAACAGCGCGCCGAAGCGCCGGTAGCGGCGCGCCGAGCGGCTCGAGAGACGCGCACTGGCGATGATCAGCGGTATGCCGCGGCGCCGGCAGTGTCCGTAGAGCGTCGGCCACAGCTCCGTCTCCAGGATGATCGCGAGCCGCGGGCGCGTGCGCTCGAGAAAACGGCGCACCGGGCCCGGCAGGTCGTAGGGCAGGTAGCGCACGGTGACATCCGAGCCGAGCGTGACGGCGCGCGCCGCTCCGGTCGGCGTGAACGCGGTCACCAGGATCGGCAGGTCCGGCCAGCGCGCGCGAACGGCGCTGACCAGCGCCCCGGCCGGCCGCATCTCGCCGACCGATGCGGCATGGATCCACAGCGGCTCGCCCGGCACCGGCGGGCCGAAGCCGAAACGCTGCGCGAGGCGCGGGGCACGCGGGTCGCGGGCCCCGCGCGAGCGCGCCGCCAGCATTGCGGCGTGCACTGGCGCGGCCAGGTACACCACGAGCAGATACAGCCAGCGCACTACGGCGCCTGCGCCGAGTGCTGCGGCTGCGAGTGGTAGCCGCCGAGCAACGCGTGCCAGTCCGCTTCGGTGAAGCGCGCGGCCGGCAGGGCATAGGTGACCTTTTCCAGCGAGCGGCGCAGCCGTACCAGATTGCCGTCGCGCCACAGGCCATCGGGCCGCAGCCGGCAGCGATCGAAATCCACTAAGTAAACCGACTCGGCGCCGAGCAGCACGTTGTGCGCGTTGAGATCGGCGTGATCGACGCCCAAGTCATGAAAGCGGCGGATGCACCGCCCGATCGAGATCCACGTGAGCAGCGGCAGAGGCGCTTCCTGCAGCGCGGCGGTGAGCGGCTTCGTGGCGGGCAGCCGCTCGGTGATGATGTCGCCGCGGTAGTACCGGCCCTCGCGCAGATAGCGCGCGGCGATCGGCATGGGCACCGGCAGTCCCGCGCGGTGTAGCCGATGGGTGAGCAGCCACTCGGCGAATGGCCGCGCGCTTTGCTCGTCGTGCCAGAGGTAGCGGTCGCCATACAGCCGCGCGATGAGTCCCCCGCGCCGGTAGTGACGCAGCACCAGCTCGCGTCCCTCGACTTGCACGAAATGGGTCGTGCCGCGGCCGCGCGCGGTACCGAGCAGCCGGCCCTGCGCGACCCAGTACTGTGCCTCGAACCACTCCGGCTGCCAATTGCGGGCCAGGGCCGCGTTGTATAGCATGGCGCCGCCCGCGATGGGCACATGCTTCACCAAAGGCCCGAGCGGCCAGTTTGCGCTCACCGGATCGCGCTCCTCACTCCAGCTCCCCCGTGATGTTGCCCACAGATCGACCGCCGCGCTCCGTGTGCATCCTCAGGCTTTCCGCGCTCGGCGACGCCTGCCACCTCGTGCCGGTCATACGCACGCTGCAGCGCAGCTGGCCCGAGACGCGTTTGACGTGGATCATCGGAAAGGCTGAGGCGCGGCTGCTCGGGCTCATCGAGGGGGTGGAGTTTATCACCGTCGACAAGCGCGCCGGACTCGCAACTGTGCGCGATCTGCGCGCCCGCTTCGCCGGTCGGCATTTCGACGTGCTGCTGCACATGCAGCTGGCGCTGCGCGCCAGCCTGATCGCGCGCCTGGTGCCCGCAACGGTGCGAGTCGGCTTCGATCGCGCCCGGGCGCGCGAGCTGCAGTGGCTGTTCACCAATGCTCGCATCGCCGCGCGGACCCGCGAGCACGTCCTCGACAGCTTCTTCGGATTCCCGGCCGCGCTCGGCATCACCGAGCGGGTGCTGCGCTGGGACGTGCCCCTGCCGCAGGAGGCGCTCGAGTACGCCGCACGGCTCATCCCCGATGAGCGCCCGACGCTCGTGATCAGTCCCTGCTCGAGCCATGCGCTGCGCAACTGGCGGCCCGAGCGCTATGCGGCGCTCGCCGAGCACGCCGTGCGCCGTCACGGCATGCGGGTGATCCTCGCCGGCGGCCCGTCGGCCGCCGAGCGTGTGATGGGCGAGCAGATCGAGCGCGCCGCGCCGGTCGAGCTCGTCAATCAGATCGGCCGCGACACCCTGCCACAGATGCTGGCGCTGCTTGCGCGCGCCCGGGCGCTGGTGAGCCCGGACTCAGGCCCCGCGCACATGGCCACCATGGTCGGCACACCAGTGATCGGATTGTACGCGGCCACCAATCCCGAGCGCAGCGGGCCGTACCTCTCGCGCCGCTGGTGCGTCGACGCCTACGGCGAGGCGGCGCGGCGATTTCGCGGCCGCGAAGCGCAGCAGCTGCCGTGGACCACGAAGATCGAGGTGCCGGGCGTGATGGACCTGATCGAGGTGCGGCAGGTGACCGCAAAGCTCGACGAATTGTTAGCATAGCGGCCATGAAAGACATTCTGGTGCCGATCTCCCCGGGGGAGCTGCTCGACAAGATCACCATTCTGAGGATCAAGGCCGAGCGGATGCGCGATGCGGCCAAGCTCGCCAACGTGCGCCTGGAGCTCGAGCTGCTGGAGCGGACCTGGCGTGAGGCGTGCGGCGCGGCGGACGTCTCGGCCGAAGAGCGCGCGCTGCAGGCGGTCAACGAGCGGCTGTGGGACATCGAGGACCGCATCCGCGCCAAGGAGGCCGCGCGCAGCTTCGATGCGCAATTCATCGAGCTCGCCCGCGCGGTGTACGTCGAGAACGATGAGCGCGCGGCGGTGAAAAAGCGCATCAACCTCGCGCTCGGCTCGCGGCTCATCGAGGAGAAGTCCTACCAGGCGTACCGCTGAGGCGTCCGCCCTCGGCGCACCGGGCTCGAAGCAGGCACGGGAACCTATGAACAAGCGTTATTCACTGCGCAAGAGAATCCTGGTCACCGGCGGCGCCGGCTTCATCGGCGCGCACCTGTGCCGGCGGCTGGTGCAGGAGGGCAACGACGTGCTGTGCATCGATAACTTCTACACCGGCACGCGCGACAACGTCGCGGATCTGCTCGCCAGCCCGCACTTCGAGGTGCTGCGTCACGACGTCACCTTTCCGCTGTTCGTCGAGGTCGACGAGATCTACAACCTGGCGTGTCCGGCCTCGCCCGTGCACTACCAGAACAACCCGGTGCAGACCACCAAGACCTCGGTGCACGGCGCGATCAACATGCTCGGGCTCGCCAAGCGTGTGCGGGCGAAGATCCTGCAGGCCTCGACCAGCGAGGTGTACGGCGATCCGACCACGCACCCGCAGACCGAGGAGTACTGGGGCAACGTCAACCCGATCGGGCCGCGTGCCTGCTACGACGAGGGCAAGCGCTGCGCCGAGACGCTGTTTTTCGACTACCATCGCCAGCACCGGCTGCGGATCAAGGTGGCGCGCATCTTCAACACCTACGGCCCGCTCATGCACCCCAACGACGGCCGCGTGGTGTCGAATTTCGTGATGCAGGCGCTGCGCGGGGAGCCGCTCACCATCTATGGGGACGGCAGCCAGACCCGCTCGTTCTGCTACGTGTCCGATCTGGTCGAGGGCCTGGTGCGCCTGATGAACTCCGCTGATGAGATCACCGGACCGATCAATCTCGGCAATCCCAACGAGATGACGGTGCGCGAGATGGCCGAGACCATCGTGCGCCAGTGCGGCTCGCGCTCCCCGATCAGCTTCGCGCCGTTGCCGGCCGACGATCCCAAGCAGCGCCAGCCGGACATCACCAAGGCGCAGCAGCTCCTCGGGTGGTGCCCGTCGGTCGCGCTCGCAGATGGGCTGCCGCCGACCATCGAGTATTTCCGCCGCTTCGCGCAATGAGCCGGCCGTCCAGTGCCGCGCCGCGCCTGCTGTTCGTGCCGGTGTCCGGGCCGACTGGAATGGGCGAATACTTCCAATCGCTCGCCATTGCGCAGGCGGTGCGCCAGCGCTGGCCGGACGCGGCCGTTCACTTCCTCCTCAACCGTCAGGCGTCCTATGCTGCCACCACGCCGTTCGATGCGACGCTGCTGCCTTCCTCGCCGACGTTCCACACGCCGGAGGTGATCGAGGCGATCAACACGTTCCGGCCGGACGTCGTGATCTTCGCCAACTCGGGCCGCCGGGAGCAGTTCCGCGCGGCCCGGCGTTCGGGCGCGGCGGTCGTCTTCATCAGTTACCGGCGCAAGAAGCGGCTCAAGGCCGCACGGCTGCGCTGGATGCGTCTGATCGACGAGCACTGGATCGCCTTCCCGCGCTTCATCTCGGGCGGCCCGGTGCCCTTCGAGCGCATCAACCGCTGGCTGTGCGGCAAGCCCGCGCCGCGCTATCTGGATATCGTGCTGCCTCCGACGGACGGCGCGCATGAGGCGCCGCGGCAGGTCGAACCGGGGTCGGCCCCGCCCGCGGTGCTCGTCGTGCCCGGTGGGGGCGCCGCGCCGCGCAATGCTCCGGATGCGCCGCAGCGCTTCCGCGCGGCCGCCGTCATGCTGGCCGAGTCCGGCGTGAGCACGCTGTATGTGGGGCCCGGCGACGGACCGGTCCCTGCGGCGCTGCGCGCCTTGAGGTTCCTGCCGCAGCCGGAGCTGTTCGAGTTGATGGGCGCCGCGCGGCTGGTCGTCACGAATGGCGGTCAGACCTTGCTGCAGGCGATCGCCTGCGGCACTCCGTGCGTCGCGGCGCCCATCAACAGAGACCAGCCCATCCGAGTTCGCAACGCTGCGGCGGCGGGCGTCGCGGTGCCCGCGCGCCTCGATGCGGCGGCGATCGCGCAGGCGGCGCGCAGGCTCCTCGAGGATGAGGCCGAGCGGCTGACGATGGTGCGGCAAGAT
>JAKAYU010000171.1 GCA_021809525.1 Pseudomonadota bacterium
TCCGATCTTTGTTGCCAGAGTTTGAGCTGCTGCCGGTGCACGGGCAGCAGCGGCGTGTCCCAGCCTTCCTCATCCAGCAGCTTCTTGAGCGCATCGGCGTTGTATTGATCGAGGTCCTTCATGCGTCATCCTCCGAACAGGTGAGGGAACACCGTGGCGAGACCATACAATACGTTGCACAGAATCAGTGCCACCATGATCCCAATGGATACTCCGTTGCGCACGGGTCCGTTGACGTGGGTGCCCATGAGCTCACGGTCATTCAGGAGCATCAGCAGGAAGAGCATCGCCGCCGGCATGAAGACCGTGGCGATCACCTGCACGCTGAGATTCAGAAACCCCACGGGCATCTTGGGGAACAGCACCACACCGGCGGCGATCGCGGTGCCCATGACGGCGGGCGCATAGAAGCGCCATGCCTGTGCCGGGCGGGCATTGAGCGAGCGAGGCAGATCGAACGCCTCGCCGATCGCCCAGGCGGTGCTGGCGGTGATCACCACCGAGGCAATGAGGCCAGCCTCGAGCAGTCCGAGGGCGAACAGTCGCATCACAGTCGGTCCGAGGGTGCGCTGCAGGGCGCTCAGCACGTCCACTGCGGTCAAATTCTGCGCATCCGGCAGATGCGAGAGCGTGACCGCACCGATGATGATGATGGCGAGTGCAACCAGAATCATGCCGAGGACCCCGAGCATCAGGTCGCGCCGGCTGGCCGGGATGTCCTTCGGCAGCAGGCCCTTGTCGACTACGCAGGATTGCTGGAAGAACAGCTGCCACGGTGCGATGGTGGTGCCGATATTGGCTGAGAGCAGCACCAGGAAGGTTGCCGAAAGCACACCGCCAGGAACATGCCAGCCGGCCCCTAAGAACGCATGAGCGACGGCATTCCAGTGGGGCTTGACCATCCACGCCAGGGGCAGGAAGACGAGGTTGAGTGCGGCGATGATCAGCGCCACGCGTTCCCAAGCCCAGTAGCGCAGGAATACCAGAGTGCCGACGACGAACAGTAACGCCAGTGGGACGGTGAGCTGGTACGGGACGCCGAACGCGAGCCCGCCAATGCGAATCCCGATGAATTCGGTCATCAAGGTGAGCACGTTGGCAAGCACCAGATCGACCAGGGAGAAGATGCCCCAGAACGGTCCGTAGCGCTTCCAGATCAGTTCGGCGTGCCCGCGCCGCGTGACTGCGCCGAGACGGATGGTCATCTCCTGCACCACGTAGGCGATGAACCCGAGCAGCAACATCATCGGCAGGAAGATTCCGAGACCGTAGGCAGCACCCGTCTGCGCATAGGTCAGCACGCCGCCGGCATCATTGTCCCCGAGCATGACCAGCAGGCCGGGTCCGATCAGCGCCAGGATCAGGAGCAATCGATTCGCCAGCGTGCGGGGCCGGGCACGCAGCTCGGCGATGTGCAGACGATCGCGCAGGCGCTGCTCGAAGCCGGCGCGTTCGCCCTGATCGAGGTTGCCGTTGCGCGCGGCGTCAATTGAGGCGTTCATGGTGCGATTCCTATCACATAAGGTGGCGGCCAAGTGTCGATCTTTGCGGTCGGCATCGGAGTGCGACATGGCTGCGCATTCCGATCACGAGCGCCGGGCCGCGTGCGCGGTTGTACCCGGGGTGGGCAATCCACTGGGAATCGGGGCTGATCTGCAGATACCGCCCGAGCTGCGCTCGGTAGTACGCTTCGATAACCCGCTCGTGGCCATAGTTGAGCGCTCCGTCACAGAGCATGAATCCGCAGCGGCCCCGCGCGAGATACACGCGATGCGGCCCGGAAAACCCGTCGATCCCGAGCGCGCGACCGAGGCGATCGTCCGGCCGCTTCCAGTGCACACCGCAGATCTGTCCGCCGATGCCGGCCGCGCGGTCCGCCTCGGTATACGCAAAACTTTCCGTGCGGCCATCATCCCAGGCCCGGCGCGCGAACAGCCGGGTGGCACCGCTGTCGGCCCAAGGCCACTCGGTGTTGATCACATAGCCGCATTTCTGTCGGCCCGGGTGGTCATCGGCCAGGATGTCCGGGGTGGCTCCGGTCTGGTTGGCGAGCGCAACGGCCTGCTCATACAGCCCCATGGCCGCCGTATTGCGGTACAGCAGCACCCGCCATACCGCGCCGCGGTGTGCAAATGGTCGCACCGACCGCCGCAGCTGCTGCCCGTTTGCCTGGCCGATCGATGCCAGTGCCTGCACGTTCGCCCGTTGCGGCATCTGGAAGAACCCATAGCGCAGCGTCCAGCGTGGCCGCACCAGCGCGATGACTGTGCGGTTGCTGTAGCCGTGAGTGTCGGCGGCGTAGTCGTACGCGGCGGCATGGATGACGTCCCAGTTGAGGAACTGAGTGCGCGGGCTATGGGCATACCGGTTTTGATCGAACTCATCCGTCACGGCAAGGCGTCCGACCTTGACCCTCAAGCGCGAATCGGGTTGCCACCCCGGCAGCTGATCGCGCGCGGTGCTCACGGGTGTGCGGGAGCTGCTCAGAGGCAAGGTCCACTGCAGGTAAACCCGTGCGACGTAAGGGTGCTGCGTTCCGCTGCCCGGGCCGGCGCGCACCGCATCCTCGTTGAGGTAACCGGCGAGCCCCGCGCCTTTATTGATCCCGGCGCCGGTGAACCACCCGGCGCCGAAGTACAGCGCCACGTGCTTCACCAGAGGCACGTCAAGACTCAGCCCGTACGGGCGAGTATCGTCGCGCTCGCCCGCGGTCGGCAGGCTCTCAGGCCCGCTGTAGGCGGCGTGCATCGGCTCGAGTCGCTGCCCGATGAACGTTGCTTGGGCTGCCAGGAACTGCGGTACAAAGGTTGTCGCGGAGCCCGCCCCTGCTCTGGTCATGGCGGGCAGCGTCCGCGCGGAAGCGAGCGCGCGCCTCGCCCGGGCGCGTTTGCGCTCACGCTCGCAACGCGAGGCGGCCGTCGGGCGCTTTTCTGCGACGCGGTCGCACAGTCGCATGAGGTGCCGGGTGGCTACGCAGTGCCCTGCGGTGTGCCTCATGAACGGGCCTCTGAGGACACGAGCCGTCGGCGTGCGGCCGGGGAGCGAGCTAGCCTGCCGTGGCCCGGTGGCCGCCCGCGGGTTCGGGAACGGCGACTCGGCCTCGGGCGTCCCTGGCGGCGCAAACTCGGCGGCTCGGCAGTGCTCTCGGCGCGCTCCTGCACTGTGCTGCACCACGCGAACTCCAGTCGGCCGGACAGGGGATTGCGCTGCCAATGGGCATTCGCCAATGGCCGCAATGACCGGTCTGGACGCAGGCCGCGTCTTGTGAGACGCCGCCGCGGTCCGACGCGGTGAACACTGCCTGTCACTGCATGCATATGAAACACAAGTCACCGTCCTCGAGCGCCTTGGGCGCCCGGGCATTGCGCTCATCCACAGGCGCGTGGGCCGCATGCTCTGCCGTCCTACGGGAACGACACGCACACAAGCCGACGCACGCCGCAGGACGACGCGAGTCAGTGCTGGAATAGGCGCGCGGAGGGTGACTGAGAGGTCAGCGCCGAGGAAGCTCAGCGCTAGGCAGACCACGTTTCAGCGGGCGGGCTCGGTGGTCTTTCCCCGGGCCAGCCTTGCCGAGCGTAGCCTGCCGCACAGGGCGCGGCATCGGTCACCACTCGTACAACTACTGTCCAACTGAGGAAGACCTCACCGGTTTAAAATGACGGCGCGGAATTTATGCCAATCCAAATTCGATGTAAAGAGGTCGTGCAGCGCATCGTTGCATGCGCACACCGCGGCGAGGTGGTGGGGGTCGCGTATGGGCTTAGTACGTAACCTGTCTGACGAAGGGAATCGTTGCCAGCTGTGCAGTGATCTCGAAGATGGTCGCGGCGGACAGGGGTAGATGCGCGCGCTGCGCTGACCAGTGCTCCTGAAAGCGCGCCACAGTCTCCTTCACCGTATTGAGCACGGCCCTCTCCGGCAGTCCCGCCCGACTTGCCAGGTGAGAGAACTCCTCCAGCGTCAGTTCGCTGCAGCGTTTCGTCCGGCCGGACTTCAATCCCGCATCATCGTCTTGAATGTACGCGATGGTGGAGAGCAGATCATGGGCAGGCGAAAGCCTGGGCGAGCGGCGGCTGGGGTAAATGCGCGACCGGTCCTTCAGGTGCGCATCCGCATTGCCGATGAGGGCGTTGAGAGTGATTCGCCGGATGAATTCCAGCACATCCTCGTATCCCCCTTCCGCAGAGAGCACTCTCGCGCTGTTCATGAAACTGCGCGTTTTGTATTTGTCGCCTGGATAGAGGCCAACGATCTGCGCAAAGTCCTCCATGTGTACAGAGCCGCGTGTCGGGGTGCGGCCACAGCGAGCGACGGCAAGGGCTTGGCTGTCGCGAAGGGAGCCCGGGCCTTCCGGGAGCTTGTCGCTGCCCTTCAGGTCCATGAGCTTGGCGACCGGCACTTCCATACCGACTCCGCGGGCACGCTCCGGCATCGAGACCTCATGCTCCGGCACTGCCTCGAAACGCTCGAAGGGAAGCTTCACGACCCAGTCCCCGCCAACCCTGCTTGCCGGAATGGTGAGCCCTCTGCTGCGTGCACCGGTCCATGACGGACGCGATTCCGGGATGATGGCGGACTCCATTTCGGCGGCATGACTGACACCGTTTCGGGCTGATGCCGGGCGGTTTGGGCGGACGGCCGGATTGCTGTCCGCCATGGCCGCAATACGCACTTGCGCTGTGACATCTTATGGGGTGTCGCATCATATGGCACTCAGCGGGACATTTTCGATACCTCGGTGATCGTGGCGGGGCTGCGAAGTCGGCTCGATGCCAGCAATCGACTCCTCGAGCTGGTCGCCGAGGAGCGCCTGATACCGCTCGTGACGGCGACGCTGTTTCTCGAGTGCCAGGAGGTGCTGAGGCGCCCAGAGAAGCGGTTGGTGACGGGAATTGGGGAGAAGGATATCGCCGGCTTCATGGCCGCACTCGCAAGCGCGGCCGAGCCCGTCGCAGTCCATGAGCACCTACAGGTGGTACGCGATCGGGGCGCCTGGGAAGAGTGGCCGGCCTTCTTCCTGCGCGGTGTCATCGAGGTGGCAGCGGAAGCACGCGCACACCGTGCGACGAATTCTGCAACTGCGCGAGCAACGTCGCGCCGCAATCACGGAGCAGCTTGACCGGGCGGCGGGTAACGGCCACAAGGTCCGCGAATCGCTCTTCGACCGGCCGATCGTCGCGGTCGGCGACGTACAGAAGCTGACAGGCACGACGTGCGCTGCGGCGAACAGTCTGGCGTCTCGTCTCGTCAAGCTCAGTGTGCTCAATGAAACGACGGGCCATGCGCGCACTCGGCGCTTTCGGTATGCGCCCTACATCGCTCTGTTCAACGATGCGGGCGCCGGTGGCCTGACCGCAGAGGACAGCACGTCAGTCAGTTGGCATTTCTGCGAGCAGAGGTCCCGGACTGAAGGTGCGATCAGTGAGTGGGCGGCGTGAGTCCCCCAGGAGTCCCCGATCGGCGGATCCGATCCCAAGAACCAGAATTTATGACGTAAGTCTTTGATTTATGCGGCGTATGCTAGGACTTGAGCCTACGACACCTCCGTCCCGAAGAAACGCGGTCTGGCTTGCGAGAGCTTCTGGGTCTACCGGACCGGATTTTCATAAGCCGCTGAATCCAAATGGCATTCGGCAGTGGTCAGATGGAGGTTCATCCCCGCCGGCTCGCACTCGCGACTTTTGTACGTATTTTATCGCCGGTGGCCCCTCGGCAGAATTGGCTGGCAGCCGAAGAACTCATCAACTAACGCGGAGGCGGCGCAGCATATGCACGCGAGACTCACCCATGCGAACGCTCTGAGGAGTGAGCAGGGTGCCCGCGACGAGCGCATCGCCGATACGCGCAGTGCTGCGTTCAGGCTTGGGATTGGCGGTCCCGGCCGCAAGACGTGTCGATGCCATGCTCGACAGGGTCGCCAGCGCCGCTATACCGCAGCGCGGCGGTGTCCAGCGCTGTGCGCCGCATGCGCTCGAGGGCTTGCGCTGACGGTGACCACTGCGCTCGCGAACCGCATCGACGTGCAGGGGTGCAGCCGCGCGGCAGCGGCGTGGGCGGTTACCTCTGTCCGCGTACAGACAGCGAACCCACGCGTCGCATCACTCGCAGTTGACGGAGCACTGGTATACGGTTCAGCAGCAACAACGGGTGCGGTGCCGAGAGGGGTCTGATCTTCTCTTGCAACACGCACACGCACAGCAGTCTGGCACGCATTTGTGAGGAGTCAGTGACATGAATTCAGAAAACTCTGCAACGGCGCCAGATGAGCCCCGAGGCCGGTGCTCCGGTGTGGGCGGAGAACGGCTCAATGCTCCTTCTGAAGCGAGAGGCACAACGTCGAATCCGGATCCGGGGGCCGGGGATAAGCCCGCTGAAAATGCAGAGCCATCGGCGCAAGGTGCAGAAGGTGCGGAGCCCGGGGAAGCGGGTCCGAGAGCCGGTTGCCTGTCACACGCGGCAGGCATGATGAGCGATGTGAAACGCCTGGTGAAAGACAATCCGGTCCCTGCACTCATCGGAGCTGCGATTCTTGGATTCTTGCTCGCCCGTACGTTGACCCGCGATTGAGGCGGGAGGCGACGGGAATGTCTGAGGCAGAGCGATCCGTGGGAGAAGTTCTTCGGGATATCGCCGCCAATGTCCAGGATATTGCCGCATCAGAGGTCCGGCTGGCGAGGGCGCAGATACGCGAAAGAATCAGCGCCTGGCGATGGGGACTGCTGCTGCTGGGAATCGGTGCCCTGAGCGGTATTTTTGCCGTCTTCTTCGCACTCCTCGCGCTCGTGCATGTCCTTTCACACGTTTTGCTCGCCTGGGCTGCGGCACTGCTTGTGGCCATCAGCCTGGCTCTGTGCGCCGCGTTGCTGATGACAGCGGGATTGAGGAGTCTGAAAAGACGCAGCTCGGTTCGAAAATGACCAGACGAGTTGAGGAGCATCCCGGATGCGTGAGACAACAGAACAAATAGAAGCCCACATCGAGGACAAGTACAAGACCCTGCGATCAAATTTCGACGAGTTGGAAGACAAGGTGGAGTCGGCAACGGATTGGAGGAAGGCGTTTGCGAGACACCCCGGCGCCATGGTGGCGGCTGCATTCGGGGCGGGTGCTCTGCTTGCCGTCCTGACGGGCAGGCGGAGCGCAGGCCCAGGGCAGGCGGAGTCCTCGGCCGAGCCTCATGCATCCGCCACCCCGCTTGCGGCGAGTGCTCATCGGCGCCACGGTGCGGCGGGCCAGATCTGGGATCCGGTTAGGGAAGCCTTGATTGGCGTAGCGGTGACGCAAGCCAGCGGATTGCTGGAGAGACTGCTGGCGAGTAGACATCAAGAAGCGAAGAACAAGCACGGTGCGCAGAACGGTTCCGTAACCTGATCCGTGAGGACGATCGGCGTGATTACGGCCAAGGGACTGCCTTCAAATCCCCGTGCATACGGCCAAGTTGAGCGATGACACCGATGCTTGATGCGCACCATCCTGTGGATCAGACGGGATGCGCTGGCGGTGCAGGCGCTTGAGCACGGCCATTCTATCTGATGTTCCGAGACGGCTTTTTGGTCACCTTCGATGATGGTCTGGGCCTGATGTCCATCACGGATGTTGACCGTGGTTCCGGTCTTTTCCGCTCTCGATCTCTATATT
>JAKAYU010000172.1 GCA_021809525.1 Pseudomonadota bacterium
TCCGATCTTGATCCGCCATCGCGGCACTGCCGCGGCGCCGGCCGTTGCCGAGGCGTAACGGCCTCAGATCAGCATCATGACGCCTTCACAGGCCTGCAGCTCGGCGGTGAGCGCCTCGACCTGCTCGCGGCTCTCGGCGAGCAGCGTGTAGGAGATCGACAGGAAGTTGCCGTTGCCGCTCAGCCGCTCGCTGACCCGCTCGGCCTCCAGTTCCGGCGCGTGGCGCAGCACCACCGCGTGCACGCGCGCGCGGAACTCATCGGACGGCCGGCCGATGATCTTGATCGGATAGTCGGTGGGGAACTCGAGCAGGTGCGTTTTTACCACGGTTGATCCTGCAGCTGCCGCTTCCAGTCCTGGAATGCCGCATACACCCGCCGCCACAGCGGCCCGGGCCGCCCCTCGCCCACCGGGCGGCCGTCGAGCCGCGTGACCGGCTGCACCTCGCGCGTTGCGGCCGAGATCCAGATCTCCTGCGCCGCGCGCAGATCCTGCTCGCTGACCGGTGCGGCGCGCCAGGGCAGGCCCGCCCGCCCGGCGAGCTCCTCGATCACCGTGCGCGTGGTACTCGGCAGAATCTCGCGCGAGTTCGGCGGCGTGCGCACTTCCCCGCCGAGCACCACGTGCACCGCCGAGGCCGACGCGTCGGTCAGCCGCCCCTCGCGCAGCAGAATGGTCTCGGCCGCCGAGGCGTCGACCGCCAGCTGGCGCAGCAGTACGTTGGCAAGCAGCGCGGTCGACTTGATGTCGCAGCGCGCCCAGCGGGTGTCGGCCGCGGTCACGCAGGCGACGCCCTGCTCGAGCACCTCGGGGGCGGCCGCGGGCCACGGCGCGGCGAAGGCGAACACCGTCCGTGGGACCTCGGGCAGCGGCGCGTGGTTGCGGCCCCGCTCCGCGCCGCGGGTGACCTGCCAGTACACATACTGATCGGCGCCGCCGCCGGCGGCGATGAGCGTGGCAAACACCCTGCGCCACTCCTCGCGGGTCAGCGGATCGCGCATGCGCAGCTCGGCGAGGCTGCGGGTGAGCCGCGCGCAGTGCGCCTCCAGCCGGAAGGGCCGCCCGCCGTACACGGGCATGACCTCGTAGGCGCCGTCGCCGAAGAGAAATCCCCGGTCGAGCGGCGAGATGCGCGCCTCGGCGAGGGGCAGGTAGGAGCCGTTGAGGTAGCAGGTGGGGAACGGTTCGGCCATGGGTGCGACTCAGCTGTGCAGAGCTCCGGGATGAGCTCAGCTTGCGAACCAGAGCCGGATATCATCGGCCAGGCGAGTGAACAACCCGCCGGTCGGCACCGGCGCGAGCGTCACGATGGGCGTGGTGTCGACCTGTTGACCCGCCCCATTGGTGACGATCAGCGTGCCGACGGGGGTGCCGGCAGCGAGCGGCGCCACGAGCGGCCAATGATTCCAGACGATACGGGTGCTCAGCGTCGCGTCCGGGCCCCGCGCTACGGTGAGCACGATCGGCTGCGCCGGGCCGACCGCGGCATGCCCCGCTGCAGATTCGTAGACGCGCGGTTTGGCGACGATGGCGCGAGCGGAAGCGACGTTCTCGTTCTCGTAGAAGTTGTATCCGTAGTTCAGCAGCGCCTCGCTGTCATCGACGCGGCCGTCCCAGCTCGGCGCCCCGAGCACCACCGTCACCAGCCGCATGCCGTGACGATCGGCCGAGGTGACCATGCAGTAGCCGGCCGCATCCGTATAGCCGGTCTTCATGCCGTCGACCGACGGGTCGGTCCACAGCAGCGAGACGCGGTTGCGCTGCGTGATGTGATCCCAGGTGAACTTCTTGATCTTGAAGATGAAGTAGTACTGCGGGAAGTCCCGGATGATGTCCGAGGCGAGCGTGGCGAGGTCGCGCGCCGTGGTGTAGTGATCGGGCTTCGGCAGGCCGTCGACGTCCTCGTAATGCGTCGAGTTCAGACCGAGCCGCTTGGCGTAATCGTTCATCAGCGTCACGAACCCCGCCTGGGTGCCCCCGACCTTCTGCGCGAGCGCGACGGTGGCATCGTTGCCCGACTCCACGATCATTCCCTTGAGCAGATTGAGCACGGAGACCTGGCTGCCGGGGTTGATGAACATGCGCGAGCCGCCCGTGCGCCATGCCGCGGTGCTCACGGTTACCGGCGTCTGCAGCGTCAGCTGCCCGCTCTTCAGCGCCGAGAACACGATGTAGGCGGTCATGAGCTTCGTCAGGCTCGCCATGGGCATTTTTTCGTTGGGGTTCTTCGCTGCGAGCACCTTGCCGGTGTTGTAGTCGACCACGATGTACGCGCGCGCATTGAGCGCGGGCGGTGGCGGCACTGGCACGGCCATCGGGGCGGCCGGGGCGGGCGCGGCCTGGGCCGCCGGGGCGAGCGCGGCCAGAAGCGCCAGCGCGGTGGCCGACGAGGCGGCCAGGGCAGACGAGCGGGGCATGGGGCGATTCCTCCTTAACTCGATGGTGCAGCGGAGCGCAGATTAAGATTACGCCCGCGCCGGATAGTTCGTTACAGGGCACATGCGGGCCGTTCAGGGTTTGACCAGGATGGCGCCCGGGTAGCCGAGGGCCGCCAGGCGCGCCGCGAGCCCGTCGTATTGCGCCACGTCCTGGATCGGACCGACGCGCACGCGGTACAGACTGCCCCCGGTCACCGACGGGGACAGGACGAATGCGTTCGAGAGTCCCGCGGCATGTAGCCGCGCGAGCACCCGCTCGGCGTTCGCCGGCACCGCGAACGCGCCGACCTGCACGTACAGGAACGCGCCAAGCGGCTCGATGGCGCTCGAGAGCGCCGCGGGGCTACCGGGCGTGAGGGCCTGCACGTCCACGAGCGCCGTGCCGGTCCCGAGCATGCCGAGCTTGGCGGCCGCCAGGTAGGACAGGTCGATCAGGCGGTGCGCGACGAACGGTCCGCGGTCATTGACCTTCACGATGACGCTGCGACCGTTGCTCAGATCGGTGACGCGCACGTAGGTCGGCAGCGGCAGCACCTTGTTGGCCGCGGTCATGGCGTACATGTTGTAGCGCTCGCCGTCGGCGGTGTGGCGGCCGTCGGAGTTCGGGCCGTACCACGAGGCCACGCCGATCCGGTTGTAGCCGGCGGCGCTCGCGAGCACGTAGTAGCGGCGGCCGTTGACGTCGTAGAAGGGCGGGTTGCCGTGCGGTGCCGGCGGCAGGTAGCGCGGCACGGGATTGGGGATCGAGCGCCAGTTCGCCGGCAGTGGCGGCAGTCCGGGAGCGGGGCCTGCGCGACGGTGCGGGGTCGTGGCGCAGCCGGCCAGCACAGCGGCAAGGGCGGCGGCCCCGATGAGGGCCAAGTACGCGCGCCGTCCGCTCCTCACCGCGGCCGGCCCAGGCGGGCCGCAGGCTTGTGCGGGGGATGCACCGCCGCGGCCAGGGGCGCAGGCCCGGAGGATTCGGGCAGCTCTCGGGCGATCGCCCGCGCGAGCCCGTCCACCGCCATCGCATAGAGCTTGCTGTAGTTGTACGTCAGCAGGGCGTGGAAGTTGTTGAAGCCCACGCGATAGATCGGGCCGGAGCGCGTGTGCGCGAGCAGCAGCACGACGGGTGTGCCGGCCGGCTCGGGGCGCTCGACCTCCACACCCTGCGCGGCGAGCGAACCGACCGTGCGATCAAGCGCGAGACTGTCCGGATTGACGCCAAACCGCGCGCCCGGCTCGATGCGCACCCGGGAGAGAACCGGCGCGCCGGGCTGCCAGCCATGGGCGCGCAGATAGTGCGCGACGCTGGCGAAGATGTCGTCCCAGTTCGTGAACAGGTTCGGCGGGGCGCTCCCGGCGCCCACCGCAAAGCGCAGGTAAGTCGAGGGCATGAACTGCAGCGGCCCCATGGCGCCGGCGTAGGAGCCCTTGACGGTGAGCGGATCGAGCCCGTCGCGCTGCGTGAGCACCAGGAAGCGCTCGAGCTGCAGCTTGAAGAACCGGCTGCGCGCCGGGTAGTCGAACGCCAGGGTGCTCAGCGCATCGAGCACACGGAACGTGCCGGTGAGGCGCCCGTAATAGGTCTCGACGCCGAGGATGGCCACGATGTAGCGCGGATCGACCCCCTGCTCGGCGCCGATGCGCTCGAGCGCCTCGCGGTGCGCCTGCCAGAATGCCGCCCCGGCGGCGATGCGCGCGGGCGTGAGGAAGATCCTCCGGTATTGCCACCACTTGAGCACCTGCTCGGCAGGCCGGTTCATCATGGCGATGATGTGCGGCTGCGGCCGCGCCTGCTCGAGGATGCGCAGCATACGCACCCGGTTCAGCCCGTCCCGGCGCGCAAGGTGCGCGGCGAAGCGCTGCAGCTGCGCGCGCGGGAAATGCGCGCCCGCATCGGGCGCGGCGGCGGCCGGCCGGGGCAGGATGGCCAGGAGGCACAGGGCGAGGAGAATCGAACGCAGCACTTGAGCGCTCTTTAGCCCATCAGCTTTCGATGCGAATACAACGCCATCAGAATACCGAAACCTGACAGCACCGTCACCACCGAACTGCCCCCGTAGCTCACCAACGGCAGGGGCACGCCGACCACCGGCACGAGTCCCGTCACCATGCCGGCGTTGATGAATACGTACACGAAGAACGTGAGGGCGATGCTGCCGCCGAGCAGGCGCGAGAACGTATCGGCACACTGCATGGACAGGTAGATCGAGCGGCCGATGACGAACGCGTACAGCAGCAGCAGCACCACGAGCCCGAGCAGCCCGAACTCTTCGCCGATCACCGCGAAGATGAAATCCGTCGTGCGCTCGGGCAGGAAGTCCAGCCGCGCCTGGCTGCCGGCCATCCAGCCCTTGCCGAAGACGCCGCCGGAGCCGACCGCGATCTGCGACTGAATGATGTGGTAGCCGGCCCCGAGCGGATGAGCCTCGGGGTTGAGGAAGGTGAGCAGCCGCTCGCGCTGATAGCCGTGCATGAAGCGCAGGCCCACCGCGCCGGCGGCGACCGCGAGCAGCAGCAGGGCGATGAGCACGCGCACGCGCAGCCCCGCGAGAAATACGACCACCGCGGCCGCGGCGGCGATGAGCGCCGCGGTGCCGAGGTCGGGCTCCTTGGCGACCAGTGCCACCGGCACCAGGATGATGAGCGCGAGCATGCCGAGGTCGCTCCAGCGCGGCGGCAGGGGTCGCTCGTGCAGGTACCAGGCGCACATCATGGGTACGGCGAGCTTCATCAGCTCGGACGGTTGGAAGTGAATCGGGCCGAGATCGAGCCAGCGCTTGGCGCCGAGGTGCACGTGGCCGACGGCGGCCACGGCCAGCAGCAGCAGAATGCCGAGCCCGTAGAGCCACGGGGAGGCGCGGCGCAGCAGATTGGGGCTGATGCGCGCCACGGCGAGCATGATGACGATGCCGAGCACGAGCCGCAGCAGGGTGCGCACCAGCATCGGCGTGTTCTCGCCCGAGGCGCTGTAGAGCACCGCAAGCCCGAAGGCGCCCGTCAGTCCGAGGCCGACCGCGAGCGGCCCGTCGACCTTCAGCGCGAGCAGCACGCGCGCCGCGCCGCTGAGCGTGCGGCGCGTGCGCGAATCGGTCGAGATCTCTTCATGGATCATGGCTCGGCAGCTCGCTGCAGCGGCGTGAACCTCGGGTCTACCCCAGGCTCGACACGGGGCTTGATGCCGGCCGGTTCGGACAGCGCAGCGCGGCCGGGATGAGCCAGCAGCTTGCCGTTCGGGCCGAGAAGGTAAGCGTTCATCAGCTTGCGTGCAATCGGCGCGGCGCCCGTGGCGCCGTAGCCGGCATGCTCGACCAGCACTGCGATCGCGATGCGCGGGGCCTGCGCGGGCGCGAAGGCGATGAACCAGGCATCGTCACGCAGTTTCTCCGGCCCCGTGTTCTCGTTGCCGACATCATTGGCCTGCTCGCGAGTCAATTGGGCGGTGCCGGTCTTGCCGGCGATGGGGTACGGGCTGTTGATCATCTGCCAGTAGGCGGTGCCGCGCGGGTTCGTGGTCACGCCCACCATGGCTTTGACGACCACCTTCCACGAGGCCGGGCTGATCATGGTGAGGTTGCCGTCGAGGATCGGCCGCTTCCAGTGGATCCGCTGCGTGCGCGGATTGCGCAGTCCGGTCACCAGGCGCGGCTCGAAGCTCAGCCCGCGCGTGGCGAGCATGGCGGTGTAATGGGCCAGCTGCAGCGGCGTGGTGAGAAAATCGCCTTGGCCGATGCCGAGGATCACCGTATCGCCGGGGTACCAGCCGCGGTCGTGCGGGTAATGTTTCGCCATCCAGGCGGGGGTGGGCGCGAGCCCGGACTGCTCGCCGGGGATGTCGATGCCGGTCGGGTGGCCGAAGCCGAAGTTCGGCAGCCAGGCCCCCAGTCGATCGACGCCCATCTTGTAGGCGAGACGGTAGAAATACACATCGCACGACATGATGATCGCCATGCGCAGGCCGACCCAGCCGCACACCTCATGCGCGGCGTTGTGGAAGAGGTGACCGCTGCCGGGCAGGTGCCAGGCCGAGGCGGCATAGATCCGCTTGGTGGGATTGATGATCCCTTCGGTGAGCGCCCCGAGGGCGATCCCGGGCTTGATGGTCGAGCCGGAGGGCAGCTGCGCGCGCAGCGCCCGGTTGAACAGCGGCAGGCGCGGGTTGTTGACCAGGGCCGCGTACTGCTTCTCGCTGATGCCGCGGGCAAACAGGTTCGGGTCGAACGCCGGGGAGCTCGCCATGGCGATGATGTCGCCGGTCCACGGGTCGATCGCCACCACCGCTCCGTCCTGGCCCTTCAGCAGCTGCTCGGCGAGTCGCTGGATCTTCAGGTCGAGCGAGACAATCACATCCTCTCCAGCGACCGGCGCCTTGAAGTGCAGTTCCTTGCCGAGCGCCCCGGCACGGCGCACCGGGCGGCCGAGCGCATCGACCAGCGTCTGCCGATAGCCGTTGGTACCGTGCAGATACTTCTCGTACGCTGCCTCGACGCCGGTCTGGCCGATCACCGCGGTGCCGGCGTACTCGGCCTGGTTCAGGTGAGCGAGCTCGCTGGCGCTGATGGTGCCGACGTAGCCGATCGCATCGACCGCGAGCTTGCCGAACGGATACCAGCGGGCTTGGCGCGGGCTGATGTTGATGCCGGGAAACTCGTAGCGGCGTGCCGCGAAGCGCGCCACCTCCTCGGCCGAGAGGTCGAGCCGGATCGGCACGGCGTCGAAGCTCAGGCGCGACTTGATGGTGCGAATCAGCTCCGGCAGGTCGGTCTGCTGCAGCAGGCCGAGCCGGACCAGGTGCTCGAGTTCATCGTTCAGAGCCGGCACCCGATCGGGCGTCAGATCCAGATCGAAGGTCGGCCGGTTCGAGGCGATGACCTCGCCGTCGCGGGCGACGATTAGCCCGCGGGCCGCCGGGATCGGCACCGTGCGTACTCCGTTGTCGAGCGAGAGCACCTCGTAATAGTGCTGGCGGACGACCTGCAGATAATAGAGTCGCCCGAGCACCGCGAAGGCCGCCAGCACCATCACCGCGCCGGCGAACCAGGCGCGCCGGTTGAACATGCGCTGTTCGCGCCAGTGATCCTTGATGCGGACGGGAGACATCGCGCAGGCAGCGGCCGTCAGGCGCGCGGTCGGTAGGTACGGGCGAGCGCCGAGGCCACCGGCGGCCACAGCAGCGCGCCGGTGAACGCCGGCACCCAGCGCAGCGGCGTGGTGAG
>JAKAYU010000173.1 GCA_021809525.1 Pseudomonadota bacterium
CGGAGTGCGGATCGCCTTCGTCGAGCAGGAGCCGGTCCTGCCGCCATGCGGCACGGTGCGCGAGAGCCTGCTCGAGCGGGCGCGGACCCTGAGGCATTCGGCCGCCTGCAGCACCGATGAGCTGCACGGCACGGACCGGGAGCGCTGGCAGCTGCAATCACGGCTGGCGGAGTTCCTGCAGCGCTTTGGCTTGAACGGCGGGGAGGACCCGGGGCGCGCTTCGGGCGGCGAGCGCAAGCGTGCCGCGCTCGCGCTCGCGCTCGCCTCCTCTCCCGATCTGCTGCTGCTCGATGAGCCGACCAACCATCTGGACATCGAGGGAATCGGCACGCTCGAGGAATTCGTGCTCAAGGCGCCTTCGGCGATCGTCGTCACACATGACCGCGCCTTTCTCGACAGCATCGCCACCCGCATCATCGAGCTCGACCGCGGCGTCATCCGCTCCTATCCGGGCAATTTCGCCGCCTACGAGACCCGCCGCGATGAGCAGAGCGCCGCCGAGGACCTCGCCCGGCGCCGCTTCGAGAAGTTCTGGCAGCAGGAGGAGGCCTGGATCCGCAAGGGCGTCGAGGCACGACGCACGCGCAACGAGGGCCGCGTCCGGCGGCTCGAGCAGCTGCGCCAGGCGCGCCTCGAGCGGCGTGACCGGCTCGGCAGCATCAAACTCGCCCTCGATGCCGGGGAGCGCTCCGGGCGTCTGGTCGCCGAGCTCACGGACGTCGGCCAGTCGTTCTCGGGTCGCACGCTGATCGAGGGATTCTCCAGCCGCATCATGCGCGGGGACCGCGTTGGACTGATCGGACCGAATGGCGCCGGCAAATCGACTCTGCTGCGCATCATCCTCGGGCAGCTCACCCCGGAACACGGCACCGTGCGGCTCGGCACGAACCTGCAGGTCGCCTACTTCGATCAGATGCGCGAGCAGCTCGACCCCGAAGCGACGCTCGCCGAGGCCATCAGTCCGGGATCGGACTGGATCACCATCGGGGATGAGCGCAGACACATCATGACCTATCTCGGGGACTTTCTCTTTCCGCCGCACCGGGCGAAATCCCCGGTCCGGATGCTCTCCGGCGGCGAGCGCAACCGGCTGTTTCTGGCGCGCCTGTTCGCGCGACCGGCGAATCTGCTGGTCCTCGATGAGCCGACCAACGACCTCGACATCGATTCCCTGGAGCTGCTCGAGCAGCGCCTGCAGGACTACCCCGGCACGCTGCTGCTCGTCAGTCACGACCGGCGGTTTCTCGACAACGTCGTGACACAGACGTTCGCAGCCGAAGGCGGCGGCCTTTGGCGTGCCTACGTCGGCGGTTACACGGACTGGCTGCGGCAGCGTCCGCAGCCACAGACAGCGCGCGCACGCGCTCCTGCGCCGCCTCCCGTCGAGTCCCCCACGCCGGCACCCGCCAAGCGCCCTGCGCGCGCCGCTCGCCTCGGCTACATGGAGGGCCGCGAGCTCACCGCCCTGCCGGGACAGATCGAGGCGCTCGAACGCGAGCAGGCTGAGATCGGCGCGCGCATGAGCGAGCCGGACTACCACAGCGGGGGCGTAGAGCGGATGCGCGCCGACGGCGAGCGGCTGCGCGCGATCGAGCGCGAGCTGGAACGACTCTACGCGCGCTGGGAGACGCTCGAGGCGCGCGTGAGCGCCGGTTAACGCGAGCCGGCGGGCGGTCCGCCGCCCATCCAGGCGCGCACGGCGGCGTTGCGCGCCGCAGGCGGCAGCGCGTCGGGGGAATTCGTGCGTGAGCGCCGCGGCACACGTTCGGTCGCAACGGCCGCGTCGGGCTTGACCAGCAGAAAGTCACTGTCGAGCGCCTCGACGAGGGTCGAGGTCAGCGATCCGACCAGCCGCACCGCGCTGTGGCGATGCGTGAGCGCGCCGAGCGCCAATACATCGTAATCACGGCCTGCGGCGAAGGCGGCCAGTTCCTGCTCGGGCGTTCCCGGCAGGATGTGCGCATGGCGCTCATCCAGGTCGACCTGGCGCGCCAACGTCCGCAGCCTGCTCGCGCGAGCGCGACTCTCGCTGTTGTCAGCCGGCATGCGCTCGGCATACACCAGCTCGAGCTCCCCGCCGGTGGCGAGCGCCAGCCGCCGCGCGATCCTGATGATCGCACTCGCCAGCCCTTCGGTCTCCTCGTCCGAGACGTCGATAGCCGCGGCGATGCGCAGGCGCTTGCGCCAGTGACGGTGCTGCACCAGCGCGAGGGTCGCCGGGCAGGTGCGCATCAGCTGCCAGTCGTTCTCGTCGAAGGCGCTATGGCCCCGCCGATCGATGCCGCCGGCAGCCTTCATGACCAGTTCCGGATGCGACCGCTGCACCTTGCGCACGATGGACTCGTAGAGCGGACTCTCGCAGGCCGCATCGATCGCCACGGCGCTCACCGCCGGATCAATCAGTCTGCGCTGGCTCGTGAGGTACTCCTTGGCCCGCGCCACGCATTCGCTGAGTGCCTTGTCACGCCCGGTCGGCTGATAGTCATGCTTCAGCGCATAGGCGCCCTCGGCATCGCACAAGAACAGCTCGAGCCCGATACCGAACGAGCGCGCCAGCGCGGCCGCCTTGGCCAGCAACACCGTATCGGAGGCGCCGTGCTGCGCCACGGCCAGTATCGAACTCGTCTTGCCCATGCTGCGGGCCCTCCCGGCACATCGTCTCGCCAGCCGGCCGGCCGGTCTTTGCGCTCACGGTCGCACACCGACTCGTCGATTGCCATCCGCACTGTCCCTGATCCGGCCTCGGCAGAGCGCTATTTGGGGCCCGGCAAGTTGAGATCGGTCAGCGCAGATAGGCTTCCGTGGCATAGCGCCGCATCATGCGGTGGCTATTGAAATAAGCCGCGTTGGTACCGATAACAGACTTCATGATCCGAACCCACCCGTGCCGCCCGTCGGAAGAGTCGTAATAGCGCGGCAGGACGAACTGCTCGAGCTTGCCGTAGAGCGTCGCCGCATCCTCGATCGCCCAGCCGGTGACGCCTTCGATGCAGCCCTCGATCCACCAGCCGTCGAGCACCGAGAGGCTCGGCACCCCGTTGAAGGCCGCCTTCATGCCGCTCGTGCCGGATGCCTCGAGCGGCGGCAGGGGCGTGTTCAGCCAGATGTCAGCGCCGGAGATGAGCAGCAGCGCAAGGTCGAGATCGTAGTCCGGCAGATACACGACTCTCACGGCACCGGCGAGTTCGCGGGCATGCTCGTGCAGACGCAGGATCAGACGCTTGCCCTCCTCGTCGTGCGGATGCGCCTTGCCGGCCAGCACGATCTGCAGGGGATGCTGACGGGCGATCGCCTTGAGGCGCTCGATGTCGGTGAAGAGCATCTCGGGCCGCTTGTACGCGGTCATTCGCCGGGCGAAGCACAGCGTCGCCACCTGCGGATCGAGCGCCACGCCGGTAAGCGCCTGCACTTTCCCGAGCAAGGCCTGCTTGGCTTTGTCATGCGCGGCGAGAATGTCCGCATCTGGTATGCCATGCACGCGCAGCAGCAGCTCCGGCTCATGGCACCAGCCCGGAATGCACCGGTCGTAGAGCTCGCGGAAGCTCGGTGCGCTCCAAGCGAAAGGATGCACGCCGTTGGTGATGGCGCGCACCTGATACCCGGGGTACATCTTGGCGGACACCTCGGCGTGCCGCTTGGCAACTCCGTTGACGAAGTCGCTGACGTTGAGCGCAAGCCGGGTCATGTTGAGCGAATCGGCGCCGGCGAGTGCCGTCAGCGCGCCGAACTCGATCGGCCCGTGTTCCGTACCGGGCTCGCCGGGCTTCGGCACCTGATGGTCGTTGTAGCCGTAGACGCTGCTCGCAAACAGCCTCTTGACCAGCTCGTAGGGGAAGCGGTCGTGGCCGGCCTCGACCGGGGTATGCGTCGTGAAGCGGCACAGATCACGCACCCGCGGCAAGTCGTAGAGCGACTCCCCCGGACGCACGTCCTCGGCGGGGTAGGCAAAGCGGCGCATCAGCTCCACGCCAAGCAGCGCCGAGTGGCCTTCGTTCATGTGGTAGGCGCTGATCTCAAACCCGAGCGCCCGCAGAATGCGCACCCCCCCGAAGCCGAGCACCATCTCCTGCTTAAGGCGGTAGGCATCATCGCCGCCGTAGAGATAATGCGTGATCTCGCGGTCCTCGGGCCGGTTCTCCGGCAAATCCGTATCCAGCAGCAGAACCGGCGCCCGGCCGCCGAGGCGGCTCTCCATCACGTACAGCCAGGCGTTCACCCATACGGGCTTGTCCTCTATGCGCACCGCCACTTTCGCATCGAGCGCCTGCGCCCAGCGCTGCGGCTCCCAGGTGACGTGCCGTTCGAGCTGCCCTCCGGCCGAATCGAGTTCCTGATGGAAATAACCTGCGCGGCTGACCAGCGTCACCCCGACCAGAGGCAGTGCCAGATCGGCCGCTGAACGCAGCGTATCGCCGGCGAGCACGCCGAGCCCCCCCGCATAGGTGGGAATCTCGTTGCGCAGCGCAATCTCCATGGAGAAGTACGCCACGCACGGCCGACTGAGAAAGCCATCTAGCATGTGCGTACCTCGGGGCCACGCCCCTTCGCCTTCAGCGCAGCGCCTGGCGCGGCAGGTGGGCACTCACGACTCGCTCGCTCTGATGCACCAGATCCTTCGGGACTTCCGCGACGACGCAACGGCCGAGCCGCGGCGAGAGCACCTGGCGCAGCAACCCGAGGAAGCGGGGATTGGCCATCAGTACAATTCCGTCGAAGCGGCGCTGCTGCTGCCCGCGCTCGAGCTCGGTCGCGATACGGCGCGCAAACGCAACCGCAGCGGACTTGCGGGCCGAACGCTCCCCACCGGTGTCGTGATGCGCGCTCGCCCCGCGCCGGCTCCCCGGTATCGAGGCGCGCTCAAACACACGGCCGGGTCGATCGCTCACCAGATCCCGCTCATGCAGCCGCGCAGTGGGATCACGCAGGCTTCCACTGGCGTGCAGCGCCGCCTCCGGCGGCTCCGCGTCGTAAAAGCGTGCCTCAGCCTGATCGGCAACCACGATTCGTATGCGCATCAACTGCTGCTCCGCGGCGCGCACGCGCCAAGTCATCGCCTCTTGTCTTGAGGAACTGTAGCGGGCGGCGCGCGCCCGACAATACGTAAATCCCCGCCGGCGCGTGCCGCAACCCGCACGCGGCAGGAACGGCGCACGCCCTGGACATGTCCGCCGCACTGCAGCTGCGGACCGATCGGATCTCAGGGCAAGCACTGTTTCCTGCCCCCGCGCGCGAATGAATTCCTCACGGCTGGACCGGCGGACAAGTACGTATTGAGGGGGAATGGCCGGGGCGGTCATTCTTCACTGCGGGATGCGGGCGCGGTGAGAATCCGGCCCTCGACGCAACAATCACCAGAGACACCATCGATGTACAAGCGGATATTGGTTCCGATCGACGGCAGCCCCGCCTCCAACCTGGGGCTCGATGAAGCCATCAAGCTCGCGAAGGATCAGAACGCGGCGCTACGCCTTCTGCACGTTCTGAACGAATGGCTGATAGTCTCTCCGGACGCCGCGGGCGCCAATCCAGGCGACATCCAGGAGGAACTGCGTGCCGGCGGCGATGCGCTGCTCAACGAGGCCGATGCGCGGGCCCGCGCCGCGGGCGTCACCGCGACCTCGGCGATGCTCGAGCAGATGGGCTCGCCGGTCGGCGCCACCATTCTGCGCCACGCCGATGAATGGAATGCGGACCTGCTCGTCTGCGGCACTCACGGCCGCCGCGGCGTGCGGCGCCTGGTGCTCGGCAGCGACGCCGAATACATCATACGGCACACACGCATCCCGGTTTTGCTGCGCCGCTACCCTGCGGAAGGCGAGAAGGACTAAGTTCATCCGTCACCCAGGTCATCCAGCCGCGTGCCTTGCGCCACGCCCCGCACAGAGGAGAACCGTTTATGCTCGTCGAGAACCTAATGACCAGACAGGTGCAGTCGTGTCAGGTGGGCGATTCGCTCGCACACGCCGCACAGCTGATGTGGCAGCACGATTGCGGAGCCATTCCGGTGTGCGCGGGGAACGGCGCGCAGCGCGTGGTCGGCGTGATAACCGACCGGGACATCTGCATGAGCGCGCTGTTTGAAGGCAAACCATTGAAGGATCTGCGCGTGAACGAGGCAATGTCGAAATCGGTAACCACGGTGCGTCCGTCGGACTCCCTGGCGCAGGCCGAGCGCGTGATGCGCGACTCACACATCCGCCGCCTCCCGGTCATCGACCACGACGGCGCCCTGATCGGGATGATCTCGCTCGCCGATCTGGCGCGCGAGGCAATCCGGGAACGCTCTCACCCGCGCAAGGAGGTCACCGAAAACGACATCGGCAATACCCTCGCGGCGATCTGCGAGCCGCCGCGGCATCCGCTCGCCGCTTGAGAAGCCGAACAAATCATTGCGGCCGGCGCCCGCGCCCGCCCGGGCGCCGGCCCATGCCGTTGGTGTGCCGCGCGACGGGAACGAGACGATGATCTTTCCCGTGCAAGTGAGCCGCCAGCAGATGGATCCCCCAGCGGCGCTGCGCGCGCATCCGCAAGTTCGCGGCGCATTTGGAGCGGTTCAGTCCCAACATTCTGCGCTGCCGGATCCGCCCCGAACGCCCCCCCGGCACCAGTCCAACTTGGCACCAGCAGCAGAGACACTGCACGACATTCCGATCGACATCACGTACCGGACGAGCAGATCGTAATCCGCCACAGCCATCCGCTCGATCACGCTCATGAAGACGCCCATGTGGCCTTGCGCGATGCCTTCAAGGCCGCCAGCCGCCAGCTCGAAAGCCGTAAGCACATCAGGCGCGGCAAGATCAAGGTCACGCGGAATCGCGGTGACGCGCAGCCGGCACCGGAGCGGCCGCGGGCCGTGAGCGCGCGCGCTCGATCCACACTTGGCGCCCCCGCACGCGCACGCGCACGCGCAACCACGGGATCCACAGCAGCGCTCCCCGCAACGTGTTCCCGGCGCTGCTGAGCAGCGCCGATCGGCCGCGCAGAAGGGCTGCCTGCCGCGGTTCGCCTGATCACGGGCGTCAGTCCGTTTGCACCGGCGCTGCGGCGTGCCGGCACGGGGCCGCGGCGGTATGAACGGATCCTCGCGCCGCGGCCCCTCCTGACACCGCTCCGTGTGCGGTCCTTCATCCCCGCGAGATGTCGGCAGATTGCGTCGCGGCTCATCCTGAGCCGCACTGCTGCCCTGCGCTCACGAGTCATGGCGGCGGCCCTATAAAGAGGGCTGTGCCCGCATGCAAACAGCGTACCGCAGGAGCGCTCCAACCCGTCCGCGGAGACGAACTCCAACGCGCCGCCTCATCCCAAAGAAACAACGTCAAAGATGCGCCGAAATCGGGGGGCGCGAAATACGCAGATGTACCGGACCGTTTGCGCAAGTGCGCAGCACCCCTGGGCGCCGGATCGTACGGGTAATCCACAACAAAGACCTCTCGAGCCCGTCGTATGCTGCGCACTTGCGCTCTCACCGCGCGACCGCGGAGCGAAACGATTCTGGGGCGGCGCCGGTGACGGAGCGCGCAGGCAAACGCATGAGCACCCGCCAGACCGATCTCACACCACGCATCGATCTGCTCGCCGAGCCGGGCACAGGCGCGGTACGGGAGCGACGACCCGTGTATGTCGATCTGCT
>JAKAYU010000174.1 GCA_021809525.1 Pseudomonadota bacterium
GGGCCTTGCATCCTGGATGCGAAGCTTGAGACCCGGATCGATTGCGGTGAGATCGTCTACTACCCGGACTTGATGGTGGCTTGTCGGCCGCAAGAACGCGCAGGCACAGGCGTGCGCAATCCCGTTTTCGCGGTTGAGATCCTCTGCCCGTCGACCCGACAGATCGATGTGCGCGAGAAAGTGGTGCGCTACGGCCGGGTTGACTGCATCGAGGAATACCTCGTGCCGTCCCAGGACGCGTATCGGGCGATCCTGTATCGCAAGGCGGACGGCTGGCGAGCGCGCGTGCAGGCACCGTCCGATGCGCTCATCGAGTTGCGCTCGAGCGGGATGTCCCGGGTGCTCGCCAGCGCACAGGAGGGGTCGCTGTGCTGATGCGGGCGAGGCCGGTGACTACAGGCGCTCGATCACCGTCGAGAGCAATTGCCTGACCTTGTGCGCAGCAGGTTCAAGGGCGGGGTTGCCGGTCCGCTCCATGGCCGTCACCGGATCGACGGTGGCGACCTCGACTCGCTTGTCGGCCGTCTCGCGCACGATCACATTGCACGGCAGCATGACGCCGAGCCGCGCCTCCGCCCCGAGCGCCTCGTGCGCGATGCGGGGATTGCAGGCGCCGAGGATGCGGTACTTGGGCATGTCCGCGCCGATCTTCGCCTTCAGGGTTGCCTGTACGTCGATGTCGCTGAGAATCCCGAAGCCCTGCTCTTTCAGGCCGGCGGTTACCGCTGCGATGGCCGCCTCGAAGTCCTTGTCCAGTGTCTTGGCAATGTAGTAGCTCATGATGTTCTCCGCGCTGTACGGGCGGGCAGGTCAGCCCTTCAGGGACGCCATGTCGATGACGAAGCGGTACTTGACGTCTGCTTTGAGCAGCCGTTCATAGGCCTCGTTGACGCGTTGGATGGGGATCACCTCGACGTCCGCCGTGATGTTGTGCTTGCCGCAGAAATCGAGCATCTCCTGTGTCTCGGGCAGCCCGCCGTTGATCGAGCCGGATAGCGTGCGCTGGCCGGTGAGCAGCGCGAACGCCGGGATTACGAACGGCTGCTCGGGCGCGCCGACGAGTGTGAGATTGCCGTCGTGGCGCAGGAGGTTCAGGTACGCGTTGATGTCGTGCGCGGCCGAGACCGTATCGAGGATGAAATCGAAGCTGCCGGCGTGCCGGCGCATCTCCTCGGCGTTGCGGGTGACGATCACCGCATCGGCACCGAGCCGCCGAGCATCCTCGCGCTTGGCCGGTGAAGTGGTGAGCACGTGCACGTGCGCGCCCATGGCGTGCGCGAGCTTCACGCCCATGTGTCCGAGCCCGCCGAGACCGACGATGCCGACCTTGGTGCCGCGGCCGACCTGCTGGCGGCGCAGCGGCGCGTAGGTGGTGATGCCGGCGCACAGCAGCGGCGCCGCACCGGCCGGCTCGAGATTCTCCGGAACGCGCACCACGAAGCGCTCGTCGACCACGATGCTGTCGGAGTAGCCGCCGTAGGTGACCCCGCCGGTATGCTTGTCGGGGGCATTGTAGGTGAGCACCACGTTGGCGCAGAGCTGCTCGTGTCCGGCGCGGCATTCGGCACAGGTGCCGTCAGAGTCGACCTGACAGCCGACGCCGACCAGATCGCCGCGCTGGTAGCGTTTGACCGCCGGGCCGACCGCGCTCACGCGCCCGACGATCTCGTGTCCGGGTACGAGCGGATAGACCGCCGGCATGGCCTCGTGCCATTCGTCGCGCACCAGATGCAGATCGGAGTGGCACACCCCGCAGAAGAGAATCTCGATGCGCACGTCCGTGGCCGTTGGCTCGCGCCGCTCGATGCTGAGCGGGGCGAGGGGCGAGACGGCGCTCGAGGCTGCGTATGCTTTGGCCTTGTACATCGAATCGAACTCCTTAAGATTAAGATCATTGCGGGCGGCGCACCATGATACTGAGCGGCGCGCCGCTCGCTTGAGCGGGCAACCGCGGCGCCCCCTAGCGCTCGACCAGGCGGGCCATCTGTTCCGAGTAGCGCGCGCCCTGCACCGGGATGCGTGCGGCCGCCTGCTCGATCTGCACCAGGTCCTCGGCCGAGAGCGTGACGTCCGCCGCGGCGATGTTCTCCTGCAGGCGCGCCAGGCGCGTCGTGCCGGGAATGGGCACGATCCAGGGTTTCTTCGCGAGCAGCCAGGCGAGGGCGAGCTGCGCCGTGGTGAGTCCCCGGGGCGTGGCGATCGCCGTGAGCACATCGATGAGCGCCTTGTTCGCTGTGCGCGCCTCGATCGAGAAGCGCGGCACGGTGTTGCGCATGTCGGTCGCATCGAACGTGGTGCGCTCGTCGATCTTGCCGCTCAGAAAGCCCCTGCCGAGCGGACTGAAGGGCACGAAGCCGACGCCGAGGGACTCGAGCGCCGGCAGCATCTCGGCCTCCGGCTCGCGCCACCACAGCGAGTACTCGCTCTGCAGCGCGGTCACCGGCTGCACGGCGTGGGCGCGGCGGACGGTGGCCACGGAGGCTTCCGACAGCCCAAAATGGCGTACCTTGCCGGCGCGGATCAGATCCTGCACGGCGCCCGCGACCTCCTCGATCGGCACTGCGGGATCGACCCGATGCTGGTAGAACAGGTCGATTGTTTCGCACCTCAGGCGCCGCAGTGAGGCCTCCGCGACTTCGCGGATGTGCTCGGGACGGCTGTCGAGGCCGCCCTGGCGCTGGCCCTCGGGATCGATGCGGAAGCCGAACTTGGTGGCGATGCGCACCGTGGCGCGCACCGGCGCGAGCGCCTCGCCGAGCAGTTCCTCATTGGCGTAGGGCCCATAGACCTCCGCGGTGTCAAAAAAGGTGACGCCGCGGTCGACCGCGGCGCGCAGCAGGGCGATCATCTCGCGCTTCTCGTGCGGCGGGCCGTAGCCGAAGCTCATGCCCATGCAGCCGAGGCCGAGGGCCGAGACCTCCAGGGTATTCGTTCCGTTGCTGCCGAGTTTGCGTGTCTGCATGGCGTGTCCTGCTGCGTGCGGCCGGGCGTCCCGAGCACCGGGCCGCCGTGAGGTGCCCAGGGTAGGACGGCGCGCGGACTTTGGCCAGATGTGTCCATCCGAATGCGCCGCGAGGCGCCGCGGCGCGCAGGCGGATGCAGCGCACCCGAATCGTGCGAAAATGCATCGTCTGGGCGCTGCGGCGCCTGCAGCGGAGTCCTCGATGAAATCGCGCACCGTACTGTTCGCATCCGCTCTGGCCGCGCTGGTTCCGCTCGGCGCGCAGGCTCGTCCGATGCCGCTGACGCTGAGGGATTTTCGCGCCCTGGTGCGCTTTGGCGCGCCGCACTTCTCACCCCATGGAAACCGCATCGCCATCCGTACGATCCGCGGGGACTTCGTGCACGATCGCTGGGTCTCGACGCTGCGGGTGCTCAGCGTGCACGGCGGGCATTCCCGTGCACTGGTGCGCGGCATGCGTGCGCTCGAGATGGTGCGCTGGTCGCCTGACGGGCGGCGGATCGCCTTCATCGCCAAGGTCGGGAAACTCGCGCCGCAGGTTTACACGGTCGCGGCCGCCGGCGGCACCCCGCATGCGCTGACCGATGCGCCGAATGGCGTGCAACAGTTCGCCTTCAGTCCCGACGGCCATACGCTCGCCTACGTCACCCCCGATAACTCCCCGCTGAGCGCGCGTCAGCGGCAGACTCACCACGATCTGTTCGTCATCCACGACGATGACTACCTCATCAACCGCCCGCCGGTGCCGTCCGAGATCTGGCTGTTGCCGCTCCCGGGCGGCGCTGCGCGCCAGCTGACGCACGGACCGGGCAGCGTGCTCGAGACCGCACCGCCGTTCGGCGGCGGGATCACCGCACCCTCGTGGTCGGCCGACGGCCGCTGGATCGTCTACACGCGCCAGGCCGATGCGCACGATGGTGACAGCGACCGCACGACGATCGTGGCGGTGAACGTGGCGAGCGGGGCAGAGCGGCGCATCGGGGTGCATCTGAGCTACGAGTACGCGCCGCGGTTTGCGCCGCGCGGCGATGCAGTCGCGTACCTGTATCCGCATGGGCCCGGACCGGTGAGCGTGATGGACCTGTACGTCGGCTCACCGCGCGGGGCGGCCCATGATGTCAGCCCGACGCTCGGTCGCAATCTCGCCGCCAACTTCGTCTGGCTGCCCGGCGGCAAGGCGCTCGTTGGCATCGCCGACGATCACATCGAGAGCCGGCTGTTCGAGCAGCCGCTCGGCGGCGCGGGCAGCGCGCTGCGGCTCGGCGGGCTGCAGGCGCTCAGCGTTGCCGCTTCCTCGCGCGGCGCGCTTGCGGTGGTGGCCGACAGCACCACGCGCGCTCCTGAGCTTTACCTGATGCGCACGCCGCAGAGCGCGCCGGTGCGCCTGACGGACTTCAACCGCCGCTTCGAGCGCTACGCCTATCCGGTCAGCGTCGAGCTCGAGTGGCATGCGCCCGACGGACAGCTGAACGACGGTATCCTGACTTATCCTGACGGCTACGTGCCGGGTAAGCGCTACCCGCTCGTGGTGTTCAGTCACGGCGGTCCGGAGGCCGCCTCGATCGAGCACTTCGATGCCGATGAGATCGGGCCGCTCAGGCTGCTGTTCGCCGCGCGCGGCTATCTGGTGTTCGAGCCGAACTACCGCGGCAGCGACAACCTCGGCAACGCCCATGAGCATGCCATCTACCGCGATCCGGGCGTCGGCCCCGACAGCGACGTGATCTCCGGAATCCGCATGCTCGAGTCCAAGGGCATCGTCGATACCGCGCGCATCGCGGCAGTCGGGCATTCCTATGGCGGATACATGACCAGCTGGCTGATCGGCCATCAGCATTTCTGGCGCTGTGCGGTGGTGGCCGACGGGGTGACGGACTGGACCGAGGAGTACGAGCTCTCCGGCGCCGGCAATCTTGCCTGGACGCGCGATTCGCTCGGCGGCAGCCCATGGGCCAAGCGCTCCGCGGCGCTGTACCGCAGCGGCTCGCCCATCACCTATGCGGGCGACATCACCACCCCGACGCTCATTCTATCGGGCACCGACGATGTCACCGTGCCGATCACCGAGTCGCTGGCGCTGTACCACGCGCTCGCGAGCCGCCATGTGCCGGTGAAGTTCATCGGCATCCCCGGGGCGTACCATATGCCGCAGGATCCGATGCATCGGGCGCTCTTTTACCGGGCGATGGTGCGCTGGGTCGCGCACTACCTCAGTGGCCGAGGAGAGTGAACCATGGTCGATCACACGCAAGACGAGGAAGAGGACTCCTGGGTGGTGCTGCAGGCCTGCCCCGAACCGATGGGCGCGCAGGTGCTCGCCGGACGGCTGCAGGCCGATGGCATCCCGGCAAGAGTCAGCACGCTCTCGCCCCTGCCTGGGCTCGAGCAGAACGCCGAGGTGCATGTGCCACGCGCATTTCTGGCGCGCGCGCAGCAGGCGCTGGCGGCGCAGCGGCCGAGCGAGGAAGAGCTGGCCGAGCTTGCCGCACGCACCCCGCCGGAGGATGAGGGAGCAGACCGCTCAGATTGATGCAGGCGGTGCCTCGGACGGCCGCCGGCGCGGCGTCAGGGCGAGCGCGCCGGCGGAGAGAAACACCACGAGCAGCACCGCTCCGTCCATATAGGCTGGCAGGTGCAGGAGACGGCGCGCATCGAGGTACAGCACCGCGGTGATCAGTCCGCGCGGGGCGATCCAGGTGAGCGTGGCGGCGAAGGAGCGGCCTAGCGGCCGCAGCATCGCATAGCGTGCCCCGTAGATGATGATCAGGATGAGCGCTGCGGCGGCCCAGGAGCGCACGGAGCCGAAGTCGGCGGGATTGGTCGTGTAGCCGAGCAGAAAGAAGAAAAATCCGCGCACGGCGAAGGTCAGCTCCTGCACGAGCACCTTGAACTCCCCGACCGTCTGCGGGGAAATCTTCTCGGCCATGCGCGTAAAGCCCGGGATGCGCGCGAGCGTCACGCGGTTGTTGAGCATCAGCCCGAACAGCAGAACCATGATGAGCGGCGAGAGATGCAGCAGCTGGCCGGCCGCATATAGGGCAAACAGGCCAGCGAGGAGCGGTATGTAGCGCACGTGCGCGGTGGCTCGCGTGGAAATCGCCACCAGCGCCAGGGAGCAGGCCACGGCGAGCAGCAGCGAGAGGATGCCGCCGCCGGCGAGCTCGGTGAGAAAGCCGTGCAGCGTGGAGTCGGAGTGCACCAGCGCGAAGAAAACCAGCACCCCGAGGATGTCCGAGGTGGAGCTCTCGTACACGACGAATTCGCGCGCCTCGGCGGCGAGGCTGCGGCTGCCCGGTATGGCGACCGAGCTGCTGATGAGCGCAAGAGGCGTTGCGAGGATTGCCCCCTGCAGGTAAGTGAGCGTGAGCACTCGGGCGGCGATCGCCGCAAACACCGCGCCATAGAAGAGCAGTGCGAACGCGGCGAGCGCGAAGGCGGTGAGAGCCGGCTTGAGCCGCTCGCGGCTAAGCTCGATATCGAGCGCACCCTCGAGCACGATCAGCACAAATGCGACCGCACCGGCGAGCGGCACCACGGCGCTGATCCCCTCGACCAGTAGTCCGATCGAGCTCACGGCAAATTTGGCAACGAGGCCGAGCACGATCATCACGATGACCGAGGGCAACCCCGAGGTCCGATCGACATGCTCGACCGCGAAGGCGATCAGCAAGAACAGGGAGGCGACGAGAATCGCCAGGTAACTCATCAGCCTATCCCTCCTTCGCGCCGCCCGCGGACAAGTCGAGTCTAGAGGAGATGGCCTGATGTGCAAAGAGGAGGGGCAGGCTTGATGCTGCGGTCCGGGACAGGCAATCCGCCTGCGGCCTCTGGTCGGCGAGGCTCCGTGCAGCGGCCGTCCCTCCGTGGAGGGTCGGTCTCGGGCGCGAGCCTGAGCGCGCTCGACTCGTGTGGCAATGCGATCTTATTCATCCGGGCTTTTTGCCGTCATAGCCATCCGCGCCGCGTCAGGGCGCTCCGCTCCCCAGCCAGCAGGCCGCGTCGGTCGGCGATCCGATGGCGTGCGCCACCGAGTGCGCGTCGAACGCTCCCGCGGCCGGTAGGCGCGCGCGGTGGTGGGGCTGGCGCGCAAAAAGGAATGATCCGCGGCTCTGCGATCTGTCTGAAAGGTGAGGACAGAACGCACAGGCACCCACTGTGTGCGGCTGCGCATCGTCACCGCCATGAATCGCACGAGCGCGCAATAGCCCGCCACTTGCGACGCACGCGGCACCTTCAGGCCGGCGGCGGATGCCGGCGCTTGGCGTTGCAGGTCGAACTGTCTGCGCTCCCTGTGGTCTTGACGCGCCGGCCGGGAAACCCGGCATGACATTGGGGTGCTCGCCGCAGTCATGGCGGCGCCAACCGCCGAACACCCTCGAGCTTAACGGGCAGATCCTCGCGGCTGCTGTCCCGAACATGCCGCTCGTGCCGATGCGGCCGAGCGCATCGGCGATTTCATCGTGCCAGGTGATTGGCACCCCCCGCAATGACCGGCGGCGCCTGCCAGAGCGTCAATGATGTGACGATGCCCGTTTGCCGCCGGCGCTCGATTGAGCGCCGTGACAATGCTACTCTGCTCGCCTGGCCGTCGAGCCTGGCTCGCAAGAATAATGCAGTCCGATCCAGCGAGGAACTCATGCGCAACGCCCCTCGGATTCTCCTCACAGA
>JAKAYU010000175.1 GCA_021809525.1 Pseudomonadota bacterium
CGACCGAGACTACGGCCGCGCAGATCCCATCGGTACGGCTGCCGAGCGCCATCACGCCCGAGGCGCTCTACACCATCGCGCTGGTGCGCCACGCACCGCATCCGCGCGCCGCCGCGGCGTTCATCGCCTTTCTGCTCGGACCTCAAGGCCGGCGGCTCATGCGCGCTCACGGCCTGCAGCTGCTGCCCCCGATGGCGAGCGGCGATACCCGCACTCTGCCGGCGGCGCTGCGCCGCCTGCTCCACGGCCCGCACACATGAGCCGCGCGGGGCGCCGCCGCATGCGTGGCAGGCGCGGCGCCTGATGCGCAAGGTCGCCTCGCCGCTGCCCTGGCTTGCCGCCCTGTTGGCGCTGTATCTGATTGCGCCGCTCGTGGCGGGCATCCAAGCGGCGCTCACCGCGCACTGGAGCGGGGTCGACTACGCCTCGCTCGCCCGCGCCTGCGCCGTATCGCTCGCCAGCGCGAGCACCGCGACGCTGCTCACCGCACTGTGCGGGATCCCGCTCGGATTCCTGCTCGCGCGCATCCGGGGGCGCGCCATGGGGTTGCTCGGATTTCTCGTGCAACTGCCGCTCGCGCTTCCGCCGCTCGCCAGCGGCGTACTGCTGTTGTTTCTGCTCGGCTACGACGCACCCCTCGGCCGCCTCGCCCACGGCGCACTCACCGATTCGTTCGCAGGCATCGTGCTGGCGGAAGCGTTCGTCTCCGCCCCGTTCGTCATCATCGCGGCGCGTTCGGCATTCGAGGCGATGGATCCGGCGATCGAAGACGTCGCAGCCACGCTCGGCAGAGGCCGCCTCGCGGTGTTCCTGCGGGCCACGCTGCCGACGGCACGGCCCGCGCTGCTCGCCGGACTGCTCCTCGCGTGGCTGCGCGCCTTCGGCGAGTTCGGTGCGACGGTGATGGTGGCATACCATCCCTACTCGCTTCCGGTCTACACATACGTGGCATTCGGCGATCAGGGACTGCCGGCGATGCTTCCGGTGCTGCTGCCGGCGATCGTGCTGGCGTTCACGATCATGATCCTGAGCACCGTGGTGAGCGCGCGCCCTGCGCCGCGCGCAGGCGCCGTCCCCGCCGCCGCACCGCACGCCAACACAGTACGGACTGCGCCGCCGACGGCGCCGGTCGGACCGGCCGGCCTGTACCTCGACCTGGAGAAACGGCTGCACGGCTTTCGGCTCGTGGTCGACTGGTCGAGCGATGCCCGGCGGCTCGCGATTCTCGGTCCATCCGGCTCGGGCAAATCCCTGACGCTGAAGTTGATCGCCGGCCTCGAGCGCCCCGAGCGCGGCACCGTGCGTGTGGGCGCGCGGGAGCTGACCGGACTGGAGCCCAGCCGGCGGCGAATCGGCTACGTTCCCCAGAGCTACGCCCTGTTCCCCCATCTCGAGGTGCGCCAGCAGCTGCGCTTCGCGCCCGATGCCGACCCGGCGCTCGCGGCCCGCTGGCTCGAGCGCCTCGGGCTTGCGGACCTGGCGCACCGCCGACCCGCGCAGCTGTCCCTCGGCCAGCAGCAGCGCGTCGCGCTCGCCCGCGCGCTGGTGCGCCCGGCGGATCTGCTGCTGCTTGATGAGCCCTTCTCGGCGCTCGATGCGCCGCTGCGCGGCGCGCTGCGCCGCGAGCTGCGCGCGCTGCAGGCCGAGCTGCCGGTCACCACGCTGCTGGTCACGCACGATCCCGGCGAGGCGCTGCTGCTCGCCGATGACATCCTGGTGCTCGCGGAGGGTCGGGCTCTGCAGAGCGGCCCGGCTGCACAGGTGCTGCGCCGTCCAGTGAGCGAACTTGCCGCGCGGCTGTTAGGTGCCGACAACGTTGCCGAAGGGATCGCCGTCGGGCCCAACAGCATCGAGCTTGGCCGCGGCGTGACGCTCGAGGTCCCCGGCACGGCGCTGCCGGCCGGTCGCCTCGGCTGGAGCATACCGGCGGACCGCGTCTGGCTGCACGCCGGCGGTCGGCACGCCGGTACCGTCGAGACGCTGAGCGACGGACCGCTGCCGCGGGCGCTGATCCGCTTCGGCGACACGCGCATCGGCGCCGCGGGCGGACCCGCTCTTGCGCCCGGGCAGCCCTGCCGCTTCGATCTGGACGGCGAGCGGATCCAGGTCTGGCCCCTGAGCTAAGCGCCCCGGCCGAGGCCGTCGAAATCAGCACCGCACCGCATCGCACCGGCGTGTTGTGACGTGTCAGGGATCGGCGTATCATGGAATTGCTCGAGAAGAACGAACACCCAGCACGCCGGCATCCTGCCGACGCGACCGGGATCAGCAAGCTAACCGGTCTCTGCAACATCGGCTGAACGGGAGGCGTCATGAGCATCATCACCTGGTTGATCGTCGGTCTGATTGCGGGCTGGGGCGCCGGCAAGGTCATGAAGGGCGGCGGCTACGGCATCGTGGTCGACATCATTCTCGGGATCTTGGGCGGTCTGCTTGGCGGGTGGCTGTTCGGTCTGCTCGGCCTCTGGCACGGCGGCGGACTGATCGGCTCGATCATCGTCGCCTTCGTCGGCGCGGTGATCCTGGTCTGGATCGCCCGGCTGCTGAAGAAAGCTTGACCACCGTTCCGTCCGGCGGTTCAGCCGGTCTTGAGATGGGCGCGCTGCGCGTACGGGCAGGCCGTGAGCATCGCTGATCCGCCCCGCTGCGCACTGGCCGGCATCGCACTGCGGTCACTCGCGCGGACTGATGTGCCCGCCTGGCATGCGTACCTGTCGATCCCCGAGGTAACCGAACACACGCGCTGGAGGCTGCGGGGCTCAGCGACTCCCGAGGTGCTCTTCGGCCGATACGAGTCGCCGGACCCTCGCTCCGTACTGCGGTTCGCCATCATTGGCGTCTGCGGCACTCGATCTGCAGCGCGTACCGGCGACGGTCCTGGAGACCAACATCCGCTGCGAGCGCGTGCTGCGCAGATGCGGCTTTCCCTACGAAAGCCTGTTGCGCGGCTACCGGCTGGCACGCACTGTTGCGGCAGATTGCAGGATGGACGCGCGTTTGCCAGGCGCCTCGCCGCGCGCCGCGTGGATCGCTCGCGCATGCGGCCAACGTGCCGCCTCGGTCAGGTGCGCACTTGCGAGGCGCGCGCGGGGGGAGGCAATTCAGCGGCTCCCCGAAGCCGGTAACGCCGAACGCGCCCGGCCGGCAGGTCAGCTAAGATACGCTCCCCCGCACACACCTCATGAGGGAGATTGTGGCGCCGTGGACACCCGCTCGATCGAAGAGATTGAAACCAAGATCGCCTTCCTGGAGCGTGCGAACGCTGAGCTCAGCGACGTCCTCTTCCGCCAGCACCGCGACATCGAGGCGTTGCGCGAGCAGATCGCGGCGCTCGCATCCCGGCTGCAGGCGCACGAGCAGGACGTGACGGCTCGAGCCCCGGAGGATGAGCGCCCACCGCATTACTGACCCGGCAATCCGGCAGCAGCCGGCTCGCACGCCGGCCGAACCGGAAGTTCGACCGCGCAGCCCGCTGCGCCGTTCAGTCCAGCACCATCCGGGCCCGCGCCGCAACCCACCGCTTCTTGCGCACGGCCAGAACGATAAACACCAGCGCCGCGAGCAGGCAGACGGCCACTGCGACGAGCGAGGCCTCCGGACCGAACGGCCCCCCGGTCAGCAGCCGGGGTCCGGCCAGCGACACGGCGAACACTCCCTTGCCCCCGTGATAGCCGGACACGGACACCCCGAACAGGCCGCCTTCGGTGAAATTCCAACCCAGATGAATGCCGATGGGCAGCCAGAGATTGCCGCTGTAGACATAGGCTGCGCCGAGGAGCACGCCCGCTTCCAACATGATGGCCACGGTCGACAGCAGCGTCGCCCCGGGATTCAGCGCGTGAAGGAAGCCGAAAATCCCCGCCGAGACGATCAGCGCCACCGACGTGCCGAAGCCGTCCTCGAGCACTCGGAACACTCCGCCGCGGAACGTCAGTTCCTCGCCGATCGCGGCGATCGCCGCGGCCGCCAGAGCCGCAGCGACGTCGAAGTGCGCCGAGAATCCCTCCCAGCGCGCGACCCCGAGCACGCGCAGCACCACGAAGACGACTGCAAAGAGCGCCGTGCCCACGATGACGCCGAGCAGGGCACGCCGGGCGCCGAACCTCGCCTCCAGCGCCTTGCGGCGCTCGAGGCCCCGCACGAGGCCGGTGTAGAGCGCGATCAGCGCCCCGCCGAGGACGGCGGCAGCACCGAGCACGATCCAGTCGCGGCCGGTCGCGGGGGAGTCCCGCGTCACGGCAATGCGCGTCAGCTGCGCGGCCACGTCGCCGGCGAGCAGCACACAGCCGAAGAGGATCAGCCTGACAAATGTCAGCCGCCTGAGAATGGCTGCGGGATGAGCGTTCTGTGTCGGGTTCATGCAGTCATCCACGCAGTTGACGAGAACACGCTGCGAGTCCGAAGGAACGAGCAAAAAGGATCGGGCCTGCACAGGCCGCACGCTGAATCCCCCGCGCCCTGAGCACTCGCGCGGGGGAATTCTACGTCGAAGGAATCGGATTCACCATGCGGCGCGTCAGCATCCGGGCCGCGCAGCCCGCGCCTGAGCGCCACGTTTCAGGCGCGGCAGCGCCCGGTGGGCAGCCCCCCCGCGTCGGTCACGCCGTGGCGGTGCAGCCACGCGCGCGCGTCGTGCGCATCGCGCTCGAACCAGGCACGCGCGCTGCCCAGGCGGAAACTGTAACCCCAGGCGTCCATGTCGGCGAACAGCCGATCGCGCCCGACTTCCGGCAGCGCCTCGGCGAGCAGCACCTGCAGGTAACAGACTGCCGATTCCTCCGCATCGTCGCCGCCTGCGTCGGTGTCGAGCTCGGCGCGCCGCTCGGCGCTCATGCAGATGAAGTGACAGGCTTCGTGCAGAATCGAATGCACGGGCGTATCCGGCCGCGCGTACAGCCGGCCGGCGCGCAGTCCCGCTTCGCACTCGCCCCAGTACGAGCCCGGAATCACACTGTCCCTGTCGAGCGGCTCGAGCGTCAGGCCGAAACGCCCCAGCAGCGCAGCGATGCCCGCCGGCTCGACGCCGCCGAGCGTGAGCACCGCCGCGCTCACAGCGTCGCCAGGCGGCGCATGACGATGTCGGCGAGTTCGCGGCCCATGGCGCCGGTGAGAATGGACTGTTCGTGCTCGGTCGCAAGCAGCAGATTCTCGCTGAAAGTGTACGATCGCCTGGCGCGCACGGTCTGCCAGGGGAGCAGAGTCTTGCCGCCGGCGGTCACGGAGAAGCGGACCGTGTAGCGGACCTCGTACTCCGTCGGACGGTTGGCCGCGGACACCGACAGAACACGCCGCTTGACCTCGGCGTGCACCACAATGACCGCCGAGGCGCGCGCACGGTCGCCCGCCGGCCGCGCGCCCGAGATGAGCAGGTCCCGGCGCAGGCTCTGCACGAAATCGCTCTGCTGATTGGACGTCTCGATGTACGGGCGGTGCATCACCGCCGGCAGAACCGTGCGCCCCTCGAGGTGAAAACCGCAGCCGACGAGCAGCACGGCGGCGGCAAGCGCAACGCAGCCGGTGGACACTAGGCGGAGCACGGCGGTCTGCACGGCGGCTCAGACCACGATGTTGATGAGCTTGCCGGGCACGACGATGACTTTGCGGATCGGCTTGCCGGCGACGAAGCGGCTCACCTGCTCATCGCCGAGCGCCGTCGCGCGCACCACCGCCTCCTCGGCGCCGCAGACCACCTGGATACGCCCGCGCAGCTTGCCGTTGACCTGCACGACGAGTTCCACCGTATCCTGCACCAACGCGTCCGCGTCGACCCCCGGCCAGCGCTCATCCACCACGGCGCGCTCATGCCCGAGCGCCTGCCACAGCGCATGGCAGAGGTGCGGCACGATCGGGGCGAGCACCAGGGTGATCACTTCGAGCGCCTCGTGCCGCACTGCGCGCCCGGCCGCCGAGCGGTCCTCGAAGCGGCCGACCGCATTCAGCAGCTCCATGCATGCCGCGATCGCGGTGTTGAAATTGCGCCGCCGGCCGATGTCGTCGGTCGCCTTGGCAAGCGCCTGATGCGTCGCGCGGCGCAGCGCCCGCTGCGCCGCGCTGAGCACCGCCGGGTCGAGCCGCTGCGGCGGGCCGCCGCGGACGTGCTCGTACACTGCAGCCCACAGACGGCGCAGGAACCGTGAGGCGCCCTGCACGCCTTCATCCGACCACTCCAGTGTCTGCTCCGGAGGGGCGGCGAACATGGTGAACAGCCGCGCCGTATCCGCTCCGTAGCGGGCCACCAGCCCCTCCGGATCGACGCCGTTGTTCTCGGACTTGGACATCTTGCCGAGCCCGCCGTACTCGACCCGCACGATCTGGCCGTCGGCGCCCTTTGCCTCGAAGATCTCCGCGCCGCTCGCGTCGCGCCGCGCGCTCACGTCGGCGGGATTGTAGTAACGGCGCCGGCCGTCGACCGAGGTGCTCGAATAGATGTGGTTGAGCACCATGCCCTGGGTGAGCAGGTTGGTGAACGGCTCGCTGGTGTGCACCAGACCGAGATCGCGCATGACCTTGGTCCAGAAGCGCGAGTACAGCAGGTGCAGGATCGCGTGCTCGATCCCGCCGATGTACTGATCGACCGGCAGCCAGTAATCGGTGCGCTCATCGACCATCGCGCCGGCTTGATCCGCACAGGCGTAGCGCAGGTAATACCAGGAGGAATCGACGAACGTGTCCATGGTGTCGGTCTCGCGGCGCGCGGGACGACCGCAGCGCGGACACGCGCAGCGATAGAAATCCGGCGACTTGGCGAGCGGGTTGCCGCTGCCGTCCGGCACCAGATCCTCCGGCAGCCGCACCGGTAACTGCGCATCCGGAACGGGCACCTCGCCGCAGTGCTCGCAGTGGATGAGCGGGATCGGGCAGCCCCAGTAGCGCTGGCGCGAGATGCCCCAGTCCCGCAGGCGGTACTGCACGCGCTTGCGCCCGAGGCGGCGCTGCTCGAGCGCCGCGGTGATGGCATCGACCGCCGCCTGGAACCTCAGGCCGGAGAATTCTCCGGAGTTTACCGTGATCCCGTGCTCGCCGTAGGCGCCGATCCACGGCGCCTCGACACGCTCGTATGCGCCGCTCTCGGAACGCACAACCATCGTGATCGGCAGTCCGTTGCGGCTCGCGAACTCGAAATCGCGCTCGTCGTGGGCCGGCACGCCCATCACGGCGCCCTCGCCGTAGCCCATGAGCACGTAGTTGGCGACCCAGACTTCGATCGGCTGGCCGGTAAAGGGATGCAGCACGTGCAGTCCGGTGCGCATGCCCTTCTTTTCCTGGGTGGCCACGTCGGCTTCCATGACACTGCCGCGCCGGCACTCCTCGATGAACGCGGCGAGCGCGGGATCGCCGGCCGCCGCCGCCAGCGCCACCGGATGCTCGGCGGCCACGGCCATGAAGGTGACGCCATAGATGGTGTCGGCCCGCGTGGTGAACACCTTCAGTGCGCCCCCCTCGCCGAGCGCGGCCCGCGTATCCGGCGCGTACGGAAACGCGACTTCACAGCCCACGCTGCGACCGATCCAGTTCGCCTGCATCAGCTTGACGCGCTCCGGCCAGCCCGGCAGCCGCTCGAGGTCCC
>JAKAYU010000176.1 GCA_021809525.1 Pseudomonadota bacterium
CAAGGCTTTGGTTCGTTGCGATGTCTCTTCAAGATACCCCCCTCTGACGCTCTTACGTCGACTGCCCCGCGGTGCGAACCGCGGACACCGGAGAAGTAGATCACAGGAAACAAACGATTGCAATACGTTGTACAGACGATTGCAGTACATCGTCCGGCTGGTTGTTGCTAGGCGCCCGCGAGCAGCATCGCGCCCATGATCCCGGCCTGATCGGCAAGCCCCGCAGAGACGATCAGCCGCTCGAACCCCCCGCCGCGCTCCGTGACCGGCAGGTAGCCGCCGAGTTCGCGCTCCGCCGCGGCGCGGATGAGCGGCAGCAGCCGCCCGCTGATCACCCCGCCGCCGAACACGATGCGCTGCGGCGAGAGCATCAGCGCCACGGTGGCCGCGAGCTGACCCAGATAGTCGCCGATGATCGCAAGTGCCGGATGCCCATCCGGGAACGAATCGAGCCGCCCGCCCCAGCGCGCGAGGACCGCCGGGCCACTGGCGAGCCCTTCGAGACACTCTCCATGGAAGGGGCACAGTCCACTGAAGTTCCCGTCCTGCGCATGGCGCCGTATGCGGATATGGCCCATCTCAGGATGCAACATGCCACCCACCGTGCGTCCGTGCAGCACTACTCCGCCGCCGATTCCGGTGCCGACTGTCACGTAAACCAGCGAATCGACGTCCGTTCCGGCACCGAGACGGGCTTCGGCAAGCGCTGCGGCGTTGACGTCCGTGTCCACCGTGATCGGGCAGTTGAAGCGCTCGAGCGGCGTACGCAGCGAGACGCCGGACCAGCCGAGTTTCGGGGTTTTCAGAATGCAGCCCCAAGTCGCCGAACACCGGTCGATATCGAGGGGACCGAACGCGCCGACCCCTATGCCGGCAAAGGGCCCGGCCACCCGACCGACCCGCTCGAAGAACTCAACGACGCCGGCCAGAGTTGCCGCTGGGGTCGTCGTCGCGATGACCGCGCGGTACTCCCGCGGGATCTCGCACGGCCCGTACCCGGCGGCGCAGACGAATTTGGTGCCGCCCGCTTCGACCGCCCCGTACAATGCTCGCTCGCCCATCAGCCCCCCATCACAACTGCACCTCGTCGGCGCGGCTCGTCACAGCATACTGCGCCGGCGCGCTCAGTCATCCCACTCGACATGCGCCTGCGCACCGCCCCAGGGCGGCCCCAGGCACTTGAGCACCAGCGGCCGAACCGTGGCGCCGATACTGTGACGCACCATCCAGCGCCCGGCGGCGAAGTCCGCAATCAGTTCCGCACGCGCCTCGCCCGCCTCCCAGCGCAGCGCCAGCACGTGCGGCGGGCTGCGCCCGACACGCAGCTCACCCTGGAATGCGGGGTGCGAGTTGCGCAGACGAATCAGACTCAGCAGATCCTGCACCACGGGGCGCTCGAGTTCAGCGAGCACCTCCTGCGTCCCATAGCGGTGTCGGTTGATGTCTCGCCCGACCCCGGTGCGCTCGAGTAAAACCATGTCATTGCTGCCGCAGAGAAGCCCGACGTAATAGACCTGAGGAATGCCCGGCAGGAAGAACTGCACGGCGCGGGCGAGCAGATAATCGCAATCCTTGCGGCCGAGCGCGTCATAGAAGGTGCAGTTCACCTGGTACAGATCCAGGTTGGAAGCCGCCGCACCGGTCGCGCGCCGGCTCTCCCCGCCGCTCAGTTCGTGGATTGTTTCGACCATCCGGTCGAGTTCCGCGGGAGGCAGCAGCCCCGGCCGTCCCGCCGCGCCTGCTTCCGGGCCGACATCGATGACGCCGATCCCGTCATGCGTATCGAGCACCGTCAGCGCATTGCGCGGCCGGATGGCTATCCATTGTTTGAGGTAGCGCGCGGTGCCGGTGAACACCGCGTGCAGCAGCAACGGCGGCAGGGCGAAGTCGTACACCCAGTCGACGCGTGTGGCGATGTCGATCTGCCGCAGGTAGTGCGAGTGCACCTCGACGAGCACTTCCATGCCGAGCGAGCGCGCCAGCGTGGTCAGCTCCCCGATGAATTCGAACGTCTGCGGCAGCATGAAGCAGTTCGTGCCAGCCTGCTTGATCGAATAGCCAACCGCATCGAGACGTATCGCGCCGATCCCGTGGGCACTGAAGGTGCGCAGAATGCTCTGCAGATACGCCCTGCCCTGCGGATGGCGCACATCGATGTCAAGCTGCTGAGGCGTGAACGTGGTCCAGAGAATCCGCTTCTCGCCCTGGGCAAGCGTAACGGGCGTCAATGGCAGCCCGGGGCGCGGCCGGTATATGGCCGTCAACTCGTGCTCGCGCGCGCCGCCCGGGAACACGGTATCGAGCGTCAGAAACAGCCCGTTGTACGGGGAGTCCGCGCCGCGGCACGAGAAGTCCTGGAACTGGGGCGAGTCGGCCGAAATGTGGTTGACGATCACATCGGCCATGAGGTCGATCTGCCGGGCAAGCCGCGCGATGTCCTCCCAGCTGCCAAGACGCTCGTCCACGCGGGTATGATCGATTGGATCGAATCCGGCATCGGCCCCGTCGATCGTATGGAAGAACGGCAGCAGGTGCACGGTACCGAACAGCCCCGCGAGCGGCCCGGACAGCAGAGCCTCGAGTTCACGGAGCCGCCCGCCACCGAGTCGATCGGCGTAAGCGATGAGCTGGACTTGGTTTTTCATTGGCGAGGGCGCGGGCGGGTTTACGGTGAAGCAGGCAGGGCCTATAATGCAATCGATTGTAGTTGCGTGTAAAGGGCACATGAGCGCACAATCTATCCGGGCGGCGCGCAATCTCGCGATCATCCGCGCCCTGACCTGCCTGATGTTCCTGATGTTCGCCATGACATCGGACGCGGTCGGCAGCGTCATCCCGAAAATCATCGCCGAGTTCCATCTGAGCATGAAGGCCGCCTCGGCGTTTCAGTACGCCCCGATGAGCGCCATGGCGGTCGGCGCGCTGCTGCTCGGCTTTCTCGCCGACCGCCTCGGCCGTAAACAGACCATCGTCATTGGGCTGGCCCTGTACGGGGCAGGATCCGCGCTATTCGCGCTCGGCAGCACGTTCGGGCAATTCATCGCACTGCTCGCTCTGGAAGGGCTGGGGGTGAGTGTATTCAAAACCGGCGCGCTCGCGCTGGTGGGCGATATATCCGGCTCCACCGCGCAGCACACCTCCTTGATGAATCTGCTCGAGGGGTTCTTCGGCATCGGCTCGATCATCGGCCCGGCCATTGTCGCGTTGCTGCTGACTGACGGACTGTCCTGGAAGTGGCTGTACGTCATCGCCTCGGGAATCTGTGCGCTGCTCATCGTGCTCGCCCTCATTGTGCAGTACCCGCCGGCGCGCACCGAAGAGCGCCCGCCTGCAGGACTGCTGCCCACCCTTGCGCTGTTACGCGACCCATACGCCCTGGCGTTTTCCTGCCTCATTTCTCTGTATGTCGCCGTGGAAGTGGCGATCTACGTGTGGATGCCGACCTATCTCGGCTTCTATCATGGCTCGCTTATCGCATTCGTGCCGTATGCACTCACTGCGTTCTTCGCACTGCGCGCGGCAGGACGGATGGTCGGGGCATGGGTGCTGGGCAAGTTCTCTTGGGCCACCGCGCTCGCGCTGCTCAGCACCGCCATACTCGGCTGCTTCGCCGGCAGTCTCGCCGCCGGTGCGCGCGCCGGCCTGATCCTGCTGCCGCTGTCAGGTTTGTTCATGTCCGTGATCTACCCGACGATCAATTCCAAGGGCATCAGCGGCTTCCCCAAGCGCGAGCATGGGCGGGTGGCGGGCCTGCTGCTGGCATTTACCGCTCTTGCCGCGGCGCTGGCCCCGTTCGCCATGGGGGTGGTAAGCGACACCTACCGCAGCCCCAGATACGGCTTCATGCTGGCCACCGGGTTCGCGCTGCTGCTCGCACTCGGGCTGACGGTGAACGCGCTCACCGGCGCGGCGATGCGCCGTCTCCGGTCGATGGAAGCGAGCGAATACGCGGGCACAGCGGCCTCACCGCCGCCGCTCGTCACGCCGGCGCCGACTCCCTGACGATCAACTCGACCGGCAGGACCACGGAGGCCGTCTCCTCGCCATCGATGCGCCGGAACAGCAGCTCCACGAGCGTACGAGCCCCCCGTTCGACGTCCTGGCGCACCGTGGTGAGACTCGGCGTCGTGTGTGCGGCGAGCGGAATGTCGTCAAAGCCCACGACCGCCACGTCCTGCGGCACCGCGAGTCCCTCCCCGGCGAGCGCGCGAATGGCGCTGATTGCGATCACATCGCTCGCCGCAAACAGCGCGTCGAACGATTCGCCGGCACGGATGCACTCACGCACGGCCCGAGAGGCCGCGTCCGGCGTCAGGTGAGCCGGCACAACGCGCGGCGCGGCGGTACCCTGCGGTGCCTCTTGCAACGCACGCTGGTAGCCTTCATAGCGCTGACGCAGCTCCGGTCCCGTCGGATCACCGAGAAATACGATCCGACGGCGCTGCGTCTTCAATAAGTGCCGCACAGCGGCCTCCGCGCCGCCGGGATTATCGGACCCGACCGTACAGTACTTCTGCCCGGGAATCTGTCCGCCCCAGACCACCAGCGGCCGGTAGGAGGCTGCCGCCCGCTGGAGCGTCTCGTGCTCGGTGCTCTGCCCGATGACCACCACCCCGTCGCTGCGCCCGGAGGCGATAAGCTCGGCGAGCCACTCGTGCGTCGGCAGCACCACCTTCTGCAGGTGCATTCCATAGCCGCGCTGGGTGATCGCCTCGGCGAGGTGCCCAAGGATAGCCACGAAAAACGGATCGGTGAGCGGCTGCCCAGCCTCATGCTGCAGGGGGATCACCACCGAGACCATCTGCGTGCGTTTCAGCCGCAGGCTGCGCGCGACGGGATTGACGACGTAGCCGTGCTCGCGGGCGAGCTGTTCGATGCGCTTGCGCGTGCCGGCCTCTACCAGGGGGCTTCCGGTCAGGGCGCGGGAGACCGTCGATACGTGCACGCCCGCAAGGCGGGCGATATCGCTCATCTTCGCCGCCTTGCGGCGGCTCTCCCGCGGACGCTGTTTCATAGGCGTGCAGCATAACCGATCGGCGCCGAGCCTCGAACGGCCGCGCCGCCCCTCACCTCAGGCCTCGAGCAGGAGCCTCGGCAGCCGCAGGGAGTCTTCGCGCATCAAGCCCGCCAGCACCTGTTCGAATGGCTCGGGCCTGCCGAACGCATAGCCCTGAGCATAATCGACGCCGAGCTCAGCGACCCGCGCGGCGATCGCCTCGTTCTCGACGAACTCCGCGACAGTGTCGATCGAGAAGCCGCGCGCCAGCTCGACGATGCCGCGCACCGTCGCCTGCGAGCGCGGATTCGTCAGGATATCGCGCACGAACGACCCGTCGATCTTCACCCGGGAGATCGGCAGCGCATTGAGGTAGGTCAGCGAGTTCGCCCCGGTGCCGAAGTCATCGAGCGCGAAGCGGCAGTTCCACGGCGCGAGGCGCCGGATCATCTCCTCGGCGCGCGCCAGGCTGCTCACCGCAGCCTGTTCGGTGATCTCGAACGTGACGGTGCCCGGCGGCAGCTGTGCGGCGCGCAGCTCCTCGCCGAGCTGGCGGGTGAACTGCTCATCACCGATCGACTGCCCCGAGAGGTTGATCGAAATGCTGATGCCGCTCGCCTCGAGCACGCTGCGATGGACCGCCAGCATCTGCAGCGTCCTGCGCACCACCCAGCGATCCATGGCCGGCAGCAGCTGATAGCGCTCGGCGACCTCCACCATCGTGCCCGGTAGCATCACCCCCTCGGCCGGATCGTTCAGCCGCACCAGGATTTCGTAGCCGCCGGGCAGTTGCGGGTTGCGCAGCGGGGCGATCCGCTGCGCGTAGAGCAAAAGCTGATCGGCCTTCAGAGCGGTGCGCAGCTGGCCGACCATCACCGCATCGACGTGCCGGCGCAGCATCGTGCCGTCATCGCAGCTGTCGGCCTTGAGGCGGTTGCGGCCGCGCTTCTTGGCGGTCTTGCAGGTGAGCTCTGCGGCCGCGATGGCCCGCGCAAGCCCCTGCGGCAGCGACAGCACTGCCGCGATGCCGCAGCTGACGGACGCGTCGATAGGACTGTCCACCGGCCCGATGGCAACGCCGCAGATGGCCTCCTGCAGGCGCTTCGCCACGGACGCGGCTTCGGGCGTGTCCGTTTCCGGCAACAGCACTGCGAAGCGATCCGCCGCGATGCGGGCAGCGAGCGCACCGGAGGGCAGGTGCGGCGCGGCGAGCAGCTCGCCCACCCGCACCAGCAATTCGTTGCCGATCTCGAAACCGTACAGCTCATTGACGACGTGCATCTGATCGACATCCAGGTACAGCACGCTGTGGCAGCCGTCCTGTGCGTCCCGGAGCATCTGCGCGTGCATCTGCTCGAGCCCCTGCAGGGTATACAGGCCCGTCAGGGCATCGAACTGCGACTCCACGACGCCCGCGGCGATGCGGCCGAGGTGCCCGGCCAGCAGCAGGTAGCGCTGGCGGTAATCCGTCGCCTCCGGGGGGCGGAAGAACGCGAGCACGCCGGTCACCGGCCCGTCATCCGCGGCGATCGGCGCGAGCAGGATCTTGCAGCGCGGGGCGCCGCCAATGCCGCGGCCGTTGAGCACCAGCGGTCGGCGCTTCTGGCGGACCCAGGCGCTCATCTGGGCGCGCGAGCGGCGCCAGAGCTCTGCGCATTCCTCAGCGGCCGCCGAGCCGCCGCCGCGCTCCAGAGACACATGCTTGTCCGGCACATGCAGCACGCAGAATGCGCTGCGCATGCGCATGCTCGCGGCCTGCAGCATCTCGTGCAGGAACTGCTGGCCGCCGCAAGTGTGCTGCGCCGAAGCGGCGAGTTCGAGCAGCCACTGCAGATCGGTTGTGCGCTCGGTGAGTTGCCGCCTTGCCGTCTGGCGGTCCCGCTGCTCCTCGAGTTGCCGGGACAGACACTCGAGCAGCGGCTGCAGCGGTGTATCGAGGTCGGGCGCATCCGCTGCGGGCGCGCACGCCTGTTCGAGGCCTATCGCGCCGAGCAGTTGCCCGTCGGACGACTCCATCGGCAACAGGCTGACGGTGCGGCCGTCGCACAGCTCCCTGTGTGGCGCACGCGGCGAGGCGTCGTGCAGCCACCCGAGGGCGCGCGCGCGCGCGGCGGCTTCCGTCCCCTGCAGCGTGCCCCACGCCTCGAGAACAGCCAGCGCGCCATCGAGCAGGCAGACGCCTGCGAGGTCCCGGAGCAAGGTACGCGCCCAGTGCGTATAGGCGTAAAACGCCCTCTCATCAGGGCTGTGGTCCGGCGGTGATTTTGCGGCCTCCTGCAGCATGGCATCGCATCGTAACGAACGCGCCTGCGGCCCGTTGTCGACCGGGTCGCGCTTCCGGGCCGGCCGCACGGGACCGTCACGCCGCGCATGTGACGGAGTTCACACCGGCGTATGCGCCGGCTCACGCGGCGCTCGCGCCCA
>JAKAYU010000177.1 GCA_021809525.1 Pseudomonadota bacterium
CCTACAGAGGCTCTATGTGGCAAGCGAGAGCGGAGTAGTCGCGGTATTCGCGCTCGAGGGTGAGCGTCTGCGCCTGCTCGGCCGCAAGTACCTCGCCTACGAGGCGCATTCGGTCGCGGTGGATTCCCGGACGCATCGAGTCTACTTCCCGCTTCAGAACGTCGGAGGCCGCGGAGTGCTCCGCATCATGGCTCCCACGAATTGATCGGTGGCCGGTACATGGACCGGCATGCTCGATCAGGATTACTCTCCGCGCCAATGTGTGTGTGCCGCAGATTCAGCCGCCGCTGCCGCAGAGTCCCCGCGATCGCCTGGGTCGTCCTCGGCCATCGAGGCGCGAGCCGCCCAGTTCGATCTGCTGATCGTTGGCGGGGGCATCCATGGAGCTGGAATCGCGCGCGATGCGGCCGGCAGGGGCCTGCGAGTGTGCCTTGTCGAGCAATCTGACCTCGCCGCTTACACCTCCTCGGCGAGTACCAAGCTGATCCATGGGGGATTGCGCTATCTCGAATATCGCGAGTTCCGTCTGGTGCGCGAGGCGCTGGCCGAGCGCGAGCGACTGCTGCGCATCGCGCCTCACCTGGTGCATCCGCTGCGATTCATCATGCCGCACGTGCCGACACTCAGGCCCCGCTGGAAAATTCGGGCTGGGCTGTTTCTGTACGATCATCTGGGCCGCTATCGGCATCTGCCGGGGTCGTGCTCGCTCGACCTGCGGCGCGACGCCGCCGGCGTCGCGCTCAAGGCTACCTACCGCCGGGGCTTTGCCTACTCCGATTGTCGTGTCGATGATAGCCGCCTGGTGGTGGTCAATGTGCGCGACGCGGCCGATCGCGGCGCGGTGATCCTGACACGCACCCGGGTGAGCCTGGCGTGGCCCGAGCGGGGTGGCTGGCAGGTGCAGTGCGAGAGTCGCGCCTCTGGAACGATCCGCATGCGGGCCGCAGCCGTAGTCAATGTCGCGGGAGCCTGGGTCAACGAGGTGCGCGGGCTGCTGGGCTTACAGCTTCCCGAACCAATCCGCCTCGTGCGAGGCAGTCACATCGTCGTGGCGCGCCTGTTCGATGGCGAGCAGGCCTACATCCTGCAGAACCCCGATCATCGCATCGTGTTCGCGATCCCGTTCCAGGAACGATTCACGCTCATCGGCACCACCGACGTGCCGCACACTGGGCTGCTTGATCACGTGGCGATCATGCCCGAGGAGACCGCCTATCTCTGCGAGAGCGTCAACCGTTACTTTGAGCGCACGATCCGGCCGGAGGGTGTCCTGTGGACCTACTCCGGCGTGCGATCTCTGCGCGACGACGGCACCTCCGAGGCCTCCGAGGTCACCCGCGACTACGGCGTCGTGCTCGAGCGCGCCGAAGGCGGCTCCCCGGTGCTGACCGTGCTCGGCGGCAAGATCACGACGTATCGCAAACTGTCCGAGGCCGTGCTCGCAAGGCTGCAGCCGTCGATTGGCGGCTCCGCAACCCGTTGGACAGCGACGGCGGCATTGCCGGGCGGCGATCTGCCTGGGGGACGCCTGGCGGAATTCCTCGATGAGGCGGCACGGCGCTGGTCGTTCCTGGGGCGGGAGCATCTGCGGCGGCTCGCGTGCGCCTACGGCACCCGCATGGAGCGCGTGCTCCAGGGCGCACACACGGCGGCGGATCTCGGCGAGCCTCTGGGAGCGGACCTCACGGCGGCCGAGGTCGATTACCTCAGGGCAGAGGAGTGGGCGGCGACGGTGGAAGACATCCTGTGGCGCCGCACGAAGCTCGGCCTGCGGCTGACGCCGCCCGAGGTAGAGCGGCTCAATCGCTACCTCGGTCCGGCCCAGCCCGTCTCTGCGCGGAGATCAAGATCATGACACCCGTGAACAAGGGCAGATACGTAGGCGCAATCGACCAGGGCACCACGAGCACGCGATTCATGGTGTTCGGGCGCCAGGGAGAGATCATCTCCAGCGCCCAGCTCGAGCACCGCCAGATCTATCCGCGCCCGGGCTGGGTCGAGCATGATGCGCTCGAGATCTGGGCCAACACGGGCAAAGTCATCGCGGCGGCACTGGCGCAGGCTCGCATCGGCGCAACGCACCTGGCCGCGGTGGGCATCACCAATCAGCGCGAAACCACCGTGCTGTGGGACCGGCGCAGCGGCAACCCGCTTTACAACGCCATCGTCTGGCAGGACACCCGTGTCGCCGCGACCGTGGCCGTAATGGAGCGCCATGGCGGGCAGGACCGCTTTCGCGGCAAGACCGGCCTACCGCTAGCGACCTATTTCAGCGCGCTCAAGCTCAGGTGGCTGCTCGATGAGGTGCCGCGGGCCCGCGAACTCGCCGAGGCGGGCGATGCGCTCTTCGGTACCATCGACTCGTGGCTGCTGTGGAATCTCACCGGCGGTGCGCAGGGCGGCGTGCATGTCACGGACGTGACCAATGCCAGCCGCACTCAGCTGATGAATCTCGCCACGCTCGCCTGGGACGAGACGTTGCTGTCGGCGTTCGGCGTTCCGCCGGCTTGTCTTCCCCGCATCGCCTCCTCGGGCGAGGTATACGCGCACTCGCGGCTGCCGGCGCTCGCGGGCGTGCCGATCGCCGGAGACCTGGGTGATCAACAGGCGGCCCTCGTCGGTCAGACCTGCCTGCGGCGCGGCGATGCGAAGAATACGTATGGCACGGGCTGCTTTCTGCTGATGAACACCGGCGAACAGCCGGTGCCGTCCAAGGCCGGACTGATCACCACAGTGGCGTACCAGTTCGGGCGCGAGAAGCCTTGCTATGCGCTCGAGGGCTCGATCGCGGTGGCAGGGGCACTGGTGCAGTGGCTGCGCGATCGACTCGGACTCATCAAGGCGAGCGCGGAGGTCGAGGACCTGGCGCGCGAGGTCACGGACAACGGAGATGTTTATTTCGTGCCGGCCTTCTCCGGGCTGTTCGCACCCCATTGGCAGGCGAGCGCCCGCGGCGTCATCGCCGGCCTGACCGGCTACGCCAACCGCGCGCACCTGGCTCGCGCGGTGTTGGAAGCGACAGCGTACCAGACCCGTGACGTGCTCGCTGCGATGGAGCAGGACTCGGGTGGGGTGTTAACCGAGCTGCGCGTCGACGGGGGCATGGTGGCGAACGAGCTGCTGATGCAGTTTCAGGCCGACATTCTCGATGTCCGGGTCGTGCGGCCGCGTGTCACCGAGACCACCGTGCTCGGCGCCGCATATGCCGCCGGCCTGGCGGTCGGATTCTGGGACAACACGGAAAATCTGCGCACCAACTGGGCGATCGATCGCACCTGGACGCCGCAGATGGCCCGGGACCGCCGCGAGCATTACTACAAATGCTGGAAAAAGGCGGTTACGCGGTCTCTTGACTGGGTCGACTGAGGGGCGCTTGTGTCGAAGTCCTGGTTCTTGCGAAGGTCCGGACGCGGCGGGACTGATCCGAGTAAAATATCATGACTGTGAAAATGGGGATCAAGACGGGCTGGCGCGCTCGAGGCATATGGAGCGAGCTGTTGGCGGAGTTTTTGGGAACCTTGGTCCTGATCGCTTTCGGCACCGGTGCGGTGGCGGTGGCCGTCGTGGGACTTCCCGAGTCTGGTCGAACGTCGGTGATATTCGCAGGCGCGGGCGGTTGGCTGCTGATCACCTGGGGATGGGCCATGGCCGTAGCCATGGGCGTATACGTGGCGGGCGGCGTTACCGGGGCCCACATCAATCCGGCCGTTACGTTCGCCTTTGCCGTCAAGGGTGATTTCAAGTGGGTCAAGGTCCTGCCGTACTGGGGAGCGCAGATTGCCGGCGCATTCACCGGTGCCGCGCTCACCTACGCGGACTATGTTCCGGCGATCAATATGTGGAACACCGCACACAAGGTGATTTCGCGCGCCGATCACGGCGGCATGACGACGTTCAGCATTTTCGCCACGTTCCCGGCGCACTACTACCAGCAGAATATGCTCGGTCCCCTGTTCGACCAGGTCCTCGGGACCTGTCTCCTGCTGTTGTGCATCGTGGCAATCGTCGATTCGATGAACGTGGGCGTGAAGTCCGATCTCGCGCCCTTCATGGTCGGCATGGCCGTGGCGGCGATCGGCATGTCCTTCGGAACGGGGGCGGGCTATGCAATCAATCCGGCGCGAGATTTCGGACCGCGGCTTTTTTGCTGGCTGACCGGGTGGGGTGCAAACGCCTTCCCGGGCCCGCACAACTATTGGTGGGTACCCATCATCGGACCTCTCATCGGCGCTCCTCTGGGGATAGCGCTCTACAAGTTCTTCATCGCCGATACGTTGGCGGCCAGGGCCCCTTCCGCCCCAGCGGCTGCCAGCGTCGAAATCGGTACCACGGACGCGGCTGGCGAGGACCCTTGACCGCGCAGCGAGGCGACATCTCGTGCGAAGACTTCGGCGAGGATGTCACGCGCGCCAGAGATGGCGTCATCCGCACCGCCCTGCTCGCCCAAGCCGACAGAACCTACCCCGGCTGGGATCGAATGATCCTGGACAACAGCCGCGTCGCCGCGGCCATCTCCTGGCTCGAAGCGCATCGTGGCACCGCCTTGCCGCTTTTCATCAGCTTCCCATCCTGCCGCTGTCCGCTACCACGAGAGCGATCCAAAGACCAGAGCCCGCCACCAGGGCCGCGGTAACCCAAATCGCCGGCAGCGCCGCGTGTGCGAGTTGCGCAATCGACCCGAGAAGCAGCGCACCAATGGCATAGCCGGTATCGCGCCAGTAGCGGTATGTGCCGAGTGCCTTACCGCGAATGAGAGGCAGCGCCTGGTCGGACATCGCGGCAATCAGGTTCGGATACAGGAGGGCCATCCCGACACCCATGATCGCGGCAGCGGACAGCCAGAGTTCCTCCCCTTGCCCAAGCGCGGTCAAGGCGATTCCTCCAGAGAGCAGGAAGAATCCCGCAACCACCGGCCGCTTGCGACCGATGCGATCGGCTAGGTGTCCGGTCCAGAGCTGAGAGAGCCCCCAGATCACCGCGTACACCCCGGTGAGCCACCCGATCTCCACCAGTCCCGCGCCGTGCGCCTTGAAGTACAGCGGGAACATCACCCAAACCAGGGTATCTGCGATCTTGTTGACGACTCCGCCCTGACACAGCGCGCTTCCCGTTCGATCGTGGAAGGAAATCCGGAGGAACGTTGCGCGAAGACTCCGCGCATCACCGGCCAACCGAGCTTCGTGCGTCTCGGCGTGTTCCGCATGGACCCACGCAAGGGTCTCGCGCACTCGCACGATCATCGCCAGCGCCATAACGATCGTGACGAGACCGAACAGCAGCAATGCCGGCCGGACGCCGAACCGGTGAGCGAGGTACGCCGCCCCCAGCCCGGCGAGACCCATGGCAATATAGCCGGTGGCCTCATTGATCCCGACCACGAGTCCGCGCTGATGGTTGTCCGCCAGATCGATCTGGCTGGTGACGGTCATCGTCGAGGCAAAACCCTGATTGACGCCAAGTAGCGCATTCGCCCCGACGATCCACCACCAGTTGGGCGCGAAGTAGATCAGCAGGGGAATTGGGATGGCGGCAAGCCATCCGGCGAGCAGGACGGGTTTGCGGCCGAACCGGTCTGCGAGGCCTCCGGCCACGAGATTGAGCGTGCCCTTCACCAAGCCGAAGGACAGTACGAAACTCGCGAGCAAGAGAAAAGCACCGCGCGCCACTCCAAAATCGCGCGCAACGACTGGCAGCACCGCGCGCTCCATGCCAATGACGAGTCCGATGAGGAACACCTGCACGATCTGCAGGGTGAACTGCCCGCGATTGACCCGAATGCCCCGCGGGTGAGCGGTAGTCCCCGCGCCCGCTGTGGCGAGCGACACGAGTGCTACCTCGGCGCGGCAGCTCGGCCCGCGTTGGCCGCACGGTACTCGGCAGCGTTGGCCGGGGACGGTGGTCTCTCGCCCAGCATGATTCGCACGAACTCCGTCTCGTCGGCCGTCGCGAACACCGCGTTTTGTTGCCTCTCGAAGGCGATAGTCGAAGCGGGCCTACCGCTCAAACCTCGGCCGCAGACTGAGCCGGCATTTGCTCCCGGGAGCACTTCCACATAGTCGGGCAGAGCGTTCAGACGCGGCAGGCTCCCAAAGAGCACGCGCGACCCTTCCGCCGCGCTGCTCGCGAACTCCGCGCGACCAACATCGCCTGCCATGAACGTGTGCCCGGTGAACACGAGCCAGGGCTCCTCGGCCCGGGTATGGTCGGTGACCAGCAGGGCAATGTGCTCGGGTGTGTGCCCCGGTACATGCAGCACTTCAGCGGTCACGTTGCCGAGCTCGAGCACCGTTCCGTCTTCGACGGCATCGAAGGCGAAGTCCACCGGCGCACCGCGGAAGAGGACGTACGCGGCGCCCGTGGCGGCGGCGAGTTCGCGCCCAGACGAGAGATGGTCGGCATGGATATGAGTGTCGATCACATAACGAATGCGCATGCCCGTTGACTCGGCGACGTGCTGGTAGGGCGCAATCGGTCCTAGAGGATCGACCACCGCGGCGTGCGCCCGGCCGCCGCAGCCGAACACATACGAAAGTGCCACCGGATCGGTGCTGAGAAACTGGCGAACGATCATCGATCTCTCCTCGGCCGCCCTGCTCCGACGGCGGAATTTCTTGACAGATCCAGGTCTTCAGAGATATACGTTCCATTTATTAATGGAATGATGCTAGCACGATGTCGAGCAGCGGCGCAAAACACATCTTCGAGCAGTTCGCGCTCGTCGCGCAGGCCATTGCCAACGGCCATCGGGTGGAGCTGATCGAGCTCCTGGCGCAGGGGGAAAGAAGCGTCGAGGCACTGGCCGAGCTCTCGGACCTTACCGTCACGAACGCTTCGCAGCACTTACAGCTCTTGCGCCGGGCCGGCTTGGTGACCGCCAGACGCTCCGGAAAGCGGGTGCTCTATCGCCTGGCGGATCGGGACGTGATGGATCTGCTGACGGCGTTGCGCCGAACGGCCGAGCGCGGGGTCGCTGAGATCGATCGAATCGTGCAGAGCTACTTCCATCAGCGGGACACCCTCGAGCCGCTGTCCCACGAGGAGCTTGCCCGCCGGCTGCGGCGCGGCCTCGTGACTCTGATCGACGTACGCCCCGTGGAGGAGTTTGCCGCCGGACACATCCGTGGTGCGATCAGCATCCCGCTTGAGGACCTGAAGCGCCGCCTGCGCGAGCTGCCCGCCGAGCGCCCGGTCATCGTCTACTGTCGCGGCCCGTACTGCGTCTTCGCCGCGCAGGCCGTCGCCGCGCTTCGGGCCAAAGGCTACGACGCGCGCCGCCTCGCGGACGGGTATCCTCAATGGTGGGCCGCAGGACGGCCCGTGGCCACAGC
>JAKAYU010000178.1 GCA_021809525.1 Pseudomonadota bacterium
TACACCCGCGCGCGCGAGCATGGGTTTGCGCGCACCACCGCGGTGCTCGATCAGCTCGGGCTCGACATCGTCGATGCGCGCATCACCCCGACGGGCGACGGGTTCAGTCTCGATCTGTACCACGTGCTCGAGGACGATGGCGCGCCGATCGCCGACGGCGAGCGGCGCGAGGAGATCGAGGAGGCGCTGTGGCATTCCCTGCGCCAGCCGCAGGCGAGCGTCGCGGTGCACCGGCGCGCCCCGCGCCAGGCGCGCATGTTCCACACCCCCACCCAGATCCTCATCAGCACCGATGAGCCGAACGGCCGCTCGGTGCTCGAGCTGATCGCAGGCGACCGGCCGGGTCTGCTCTGTGACGTCGGCCAGGTGCTCACCGCCGAGCACCTCATGCTGCAGGCCGCACGCATCATGACCGTCGGGGAGCGCGCCGAGGACGTCTTCTACATCACCGACCTCGACGGGCGCGCGCTCGATGAGGAGCGCGCCGCGCGTCTGCGCGATATTCTCGGCCAGGCGCTCAAGCAGCGCGCGGCCGCCTGATCTGACACTGGAGCGACCCATGAACCCGCGTCTTGAGCGGCTGCACGCATATCCCTTCGAACGGCTCGCACGGCTCACCGCCGGTGCCGCCCCGCCGCGGCACTTGCAGCCGATCGGCATGTCGATCGGCGAGCCGCGCCACGAACCGCCGCCGATGGTGCTCGAGGCGCTGCGCACGAACTCGCATCTGCTTGGCACCTACCCGACCACCGCCGGCCTGCCCGAGCTGCGCGCCGCCTGCGCAGCGTGGCTCGAGCGGCGCTTTCGCCTTGGCGCGGGCAGCGTCGATCCGGCCACCATGCTGCTGCCGGTGAACGGCACGCGCGAGGCGCTGTTCGCGTTCGTGCAGGCGGCGGTCGATGAGCGCCACGAGCCGCTGGTGGCGATGCCCAATCCCTTCTATCAGATCTACGAGGGCGCAGCTTTGCTCGCCGGCGCACAGCCGTACCTGCTCGACACGACGGCGGCGAACCACTTCACGCCCGACCTCGCGGCCGTGCCCGAGAGCGCCTGGCGGCGCTGTCAGGTGCTCTTTCTCTGCAGCCCCGGCAACCCGACCGGCAAGGTGTTCTCGCGCGAGTACCTGCTGCAGGCGCTCGAGCTCGCCGAGCGGCACGATTTCATCGTGGCCGCCGATGAGTGCTACACGGAGATCTATCTCGATGAGGCACGCCCGCCGCCGGGGCTGCTCGAGGCCGCGCAAGCGGCCGGCCGCAAGCGCTTCGAGCGCTGCATCGTCTTTCACAGCCTCTCGAAGCGCTCGAGCGTGCCGGGGCTGCGCTCGGGGTTCGTGTGCGGCGACCCGCAGATCATCGCCCGGCTGCTGCTGTACCGGACCTACCACGGCTGCGCGATGCCGGTGCCGACTCAGCTGGCGAGCATCGCGGCCTGGAACGACGATCGGCACGTGCTCGAGAACCGGCGGTTGTATCAGGAGAAATTCGCGCGGGTGCTGCCGATCCTCGCGCCCGTGCTGCCGGTCGAGAAGCCCGATGGGGCGTTCTATCTGTGGAGCGAAGTGGGGGCCGACGGGGACGATGAGCGCTTCACCCGCGAGCTGCACGCGAGGCAGGCCGTCACGGTGCTGCCGGGCAGCTACCTCGCGCGCAGCGGCCCGAAGGGCAACCCCGGCGCCGGCCGCGTGCGCATCTCGCTCGTGCCGGGGCTCGCCGAGTGCATCGAGGCCGCCGAGCGCATCCGCGCCTACCTGGAGACCCGGGACCGATGAGCCACGCTGCGCTGCAGGCCGCCATCGAAGCGGCGTTCGAGGTGCGCACCAGCCTCGGCCCGGGCCGCATGCCCGCCGGGCTCAGTGCGCAGATCGAGGAGTGCATCGAGCTGCTCGACAGCGGACGGGCGCGCGTCGCGGAGCCTCGGGGCGAGCACTGGGTGGTCAACGAGTGGTTGAAGAAGGCGGTGCTGCTGTACTTCCGCACGCGCGAGAACACGCCCATCGAAGCCGGATTCACCCGCTTCTACGACAAGGTGCCGCTGAAATATGCCGAGGCGAGCGATGAGCAGCTGCGCGCCGGCGGGGCGCGCATCGTGCCGCATGCCGTGGTGCGCAAAGGCGCGTACATCGCGCCGAACACCGTACTGATGCCGAGTTACGTCAACATTGGTGCCTACCTCGGCAGCGGCACCATGGTCGACACCTGGGCGACGGTCGGCTCGTGCGCCCAGATCGGGCGCAATGTGCACCTCTCCGGCGGGGTCGGCATCGGCGGGGTGCTCGAGCCGCTGCAGGCAAGTCCCACCATCATCGAGGACGAGTGCTTCATCGGCGCGCGATCGGAAATCGTCGAAGGGGTGATCGTCGAGCGCGGCTCGGTGATCTCCATGGGGGTATTCATCGGGCAGAGCACGCGCATCTACGAGCGCGCGAGCGGACAGATCCTCTACGGACGCGTGCCGGCCGGCTCGGTGGTCGTGCCCGGATCGCTGCCGTCGGCGGACGGCCGCTACAGCCTCGCCTGCGCGGTGATCGTCAAGCGAGTCGACGAGCAGACCCGCGCCAAGACCTCGATCAACGAGCTGCTGCGCGCCGCGCAATAGCGAGGCCGCCGCGGCGAATGAACGGCCCGGGACGCACGAGCGCGGCTCAGCCGAAACGGCCCGTGATGTAATCCTCGGTCAGGCGGTGGCGCGGGTTGGTGAACACCCGGTCGGTCTCGCCAACTTCCACCAGCCGTCCCATGTGGAAATACGCGGTGCGCTGCGAGACGCGTGCAGCCTGTTGCATCGAGTGCGTCACGATCACGATCGCGTAGGTGCCGTGCAGCTCCTCGATCAGGTCCTCGATGCGCGCCGTGGCGATCGGATCGAGCGCCGAGCACGGCTCGTCCATCAGGATCACCTCCGGCTGCACCGCGAGCGCCCGCGCGATGCACAGCCGCTGCTGCTGCCCGCCCGAGAGCCCCGTGCCGAGGCTGTGCAGGCGGTCCTTGACCTCGTTCCACAGCCCCGCGCGCTGCAGGCTGGTGCAGACGAGCTCATCGAGATCGGCGCGCGTGCGGGTCAGCTTGTGGATACGCGGGCCGTAGGCGACGTTGTCGTAGATGGACTTGGGAAAGGGGTTGGGCTTCTGGAACACCATGCCGATGCGCGCCCGCAGGCGCGCCACGTCCTGGCGCTTGCTGTAGATGTCCTGGCCGTCGAGCAGGATCGTGCCGCTCACCCGCGCCCCCGGAATGGTGTCGTTCATGCGGTTCAGGCAGCGCAGGAACGTCGATTTGCCGCAGCCCGACGGTCCGATGCAGGCGAGCACCTGGCCGCGCGCGATGTCGACCGTGACCTCGGTGAGGGCCTGCTTCTCGCCGTAGAACACGCTCACCGACCTGCACGAGAAGACCGGGTCGGCCACCTCGGGTTCCCCGGCGGGCCGGCCCGCGAGCTCCCCGCTGAGCGCCATCGCGATGGGCTCGCGGCCGCTCGGCTTGGTGCCGAGCGCGATCCCCGCCGGCACCCCGGCGCCCTCAGAACGGTTCGTCTCCTGCACCAGTCCGCTCTCCTCAGCCAAATCGTCCGGTGACGTAATCGTCCGTGCGGCGGTCCCGCGGCGCGGTGAACAGCTGCCCGGTGGGCCCCATCTCGATCAGCTCGCCGTTGTACATGAAGGCCGTGGTGCTCGAGACGCGCGCGGCCTGCTGCAGGTTGTGGGTGACGATCACGATGCAGAACCGCTCGCGCAGGCTCTGCAGCGTCTCCTCCACCTTCAGCGTCGAGATCGGGTCGAGCGCGGCGGTCGGCTCATCGAGCAGAATCACTTCCGGCTCGAGTGCGATGCTGCGCGCGATGCACAGGCGCTGCTGCTGCCCGCCGGAGAGACTGCGCGCATCCTCGTGCAACTTGTCCTTGACCTCCTCCCAGAGCGCCGCATCCCCGAGCGCCGAGTGTACGCGCTCGGTGAGCTCGGTGCGGCCGATCCGCCGCGCGAGGCGCAGCCCGAACGCCACGTTCTCGAATATCGACATCGGAAAGGGCGTGGGCTTCTGGAACACCATCCCGACGCGCAGGCGCAGCCGGGCGACGTCCACCGCCGGGGAGAGGATGTCCTCGCCGTCGAGCAGCACCTCGCCGCTCGCGCGGTGCCCCGGATAGAGCGTGTACATCCGGTTGAACACCCTGAGCAGCGTCGATTTGCCGCAGCCGGACGGCCCGATGAAGGCGGTGATGGAGCGGTCCGCAAGCGCCAGACTGATGTCCTTCAGCGCCTGCTGCCGGCCGTAGAAGAAGTTCAGGTGCCGGACCTCGATCTTGGTCGCCGGGCCCGCCCCCGCGGCCCCGGCAGAATCGGTCCACTCGGCCGGCCGGTTCATCGGTGCGGCCCTGCGTGAGCCCGCGGTGCAGTTCGGTGCATGTTCGGTGCGTCGAAACCTTCGTCAAAATCGTGGGGGCCCACCGCCTTCGCCTCGCGCGCAGCCATACGGGCCCGTCAGCGCCAGGCACCCCGGAATTGTCGCCTGCGGAGGTTGCCGGCAGCAAGTCGCAATCCGCAATCGCCCGCGCCCTGAGCTGCGCCGTGCATGCGATCCGGCCCCGGGCCGTGCGCTCAGCCGGGCACGCTGCGCCTGCACGGTGGGTGTGCGCCCGGCGCACCACCGCATGCCGCAGCGCCACCTGCCCCCCTCGATGCGTCTGGGCCGCACCGTACTCGCGCGGACCTGAGCCCCTGAGAACCGGTGCAATCATCCCCGCATACCATGTCGAAATGATGACGGAAGGTTCTGAACGGGGGACGGCTCGTCTCTCACCCATGAGCCCGCATCCGCTCACATGACACAGTGGCGCGCATCAGTTGCTCGTTATCACTCAAGGGCTTATCGGTCTGTGACACTCGCATGACTCGACTGTCACATTACTTTCACATTTCCGCCGTTTAATCGTCACCGAGACAAGCGCGGCTCGGCGCTAGGGTCTCGATCCGAACCGAGCGCCGGATGACCGTTGGTCACACGATCGTCATACGGCCATCGCGGTTCGGGTGGCATGAGGCGCCCTGTTTAGAACAATGATTCAGAGGAGTTCCCCAGTGACTTGCTGGCGCATCCGTAGTGCGCGCCGCCCGCGAACAACCGATCCCCGGGGTCGCGCGCACCGCCGCGAGCGGCCTGTCGAGCCTGCGCAGCACGCCCCGTGCCCGGCCCGCGAGGGCCACCACACAGCCGAGTCGCCATCGCACGATCCCACGGCTTCGACCGCCCCACCCGTGTCCGACACCGGTCGCGTTATGGGGTCGACGCTGTGGGCGCACCCGGCCGCCGGCTGCCCGGTGAGCGCGCGGTTAATCCATTGCCCCATCCCTTCACCAGTGAACCCGAGAGTATGAGCACCGCAATGAACGTCACGACACCTCTCCGCCGATACGCCTCGAGGCGCCTCCTCGTCGGCCTAGGCGTGCTCGCCGCCGCCGCCAGCGCACCGGCGTTCGCTCACGCCCCGAGCGCACCGTCCATCCAGACCGGGCCGCTGACGCTGACCTTCGGTGGCTTCGCCGAGCTCGCCACCGTCTACCGCAACCGCAACCAGTCGGCGGACATCGGCTCGGACTTCAATACCGGCATTCCCTTCGCCAACAACCCGAACAGCTCGATCTCCGAGTTCCGCGAAAGCGCCCGCCAGAGCCGCTTCTCCCTGCTCGCCCAGGGGGCGAAGTTCGACGGGATCCGCGCCGAGGCGTACATGGAGACGGATTTCCTCAGCGCGGGGGTCACCTCGAACTCCCGCGAGAGCAACAGCTACACGTTGCGCATGCGCGTGTTCTACGCCCGCTTCACGACCGACTACGGCCTGGACGTGCTTGCCGGTCAGAACTGGAGCCTCGCAACGCTCTACAAGGATGGCTTGTACCCGCGCCATGAGGACGTGCCGATGGGCATCGACGCCTCCTACATCGTCGGGTTCAACTGGGCGCGTACCCCGCAGATCCGCATCGTCGAGCACTTCAACAAGAAGTTCTCCCTCGGCATGTCGCTCGAGAGCCCGCAGACCGTGACCGGCAACGGCATTAACGCCGTCGGCGCCCCGGCCGGCTCGTTCCCGCCCTCGGGCGTGGTGTATCAGAACCCCGGTGATGCCGGCGGGCTGATGAACCCCACGACCACCTACACCACGGACATCGCCCCTGACCTCATCGTCAAGGCGGCATTCGACCCGGGCTGGGGCCACTACGAAATCTATGGCCTGAGCCGCTGGTTCCGCTCGAGCATCGATCGGCAGAGCAACACCGCCACCGGCGGCGGCATCGGCGCCGGCGTGATCCTCCCGCTGATCGCCCGGCGCTTGTCCTTCCAGGCGAGTGGATTGATCGGCAAGGGCATCGGCCGCTACGGTTCGGCGCAGCTGCCTGATGTCACCATGACCCCGGCCGGAGCGCTCGCACCGATTTCCGAGTACGAGGTGCTGCTCGGCCTGACCTACACGCCGAATCCCTTCTGGACTCTCTACGGGTACGCAGGCCGCGAGCAGGAGAGCGCCAAGTACTACACGGTCGGCACAGCGACCTACGGCTACGGCGCTCCGCAGTTCAACAACAGCGGTTGTGAGGCGCTCAGCGGCACCTGTGTCGGCAACACCCGCTCGGTGAGCGAGCTGAGCGGCGGGTTCTGGTGGAAGTTCTACCAGGGCAAGATCGGCAACATGCAATTCGGTCTGCAGGGCGAGTACCTGCAGCGCGATGCGTTCCGCGGCATCGGCGGGGCGCCGAGTGCGAACATGTTTGTCGCTCTGGCCTCGTTCCGCTACTACCCGTACCAGCGCTGAGCCGCCGCTCGCCCCCCTTGCGTGCGACGCAAGGGGGGCGGGTCCCCTCCCGCTTCGTCAGCGGCCGAGTTTCCCGCTCGCCCCAGCGCGCGCGTACTGCGCTTTGCCATAGCTCGAGAGTGCCGCCGCGTAGCGGCTGCGCGCGGGCGAAATCCTGCGGCGCCTGAGTCACCGCGGTCACCGCATAGATCCCGAAGTTCTTCCACTGCATAGTCGGCTGCAGAGTGCGTTCGGCCAAATCGACCCCGCGTTGCGCCAACTGCATCGGATCGTGGGCCCCCTGCGCTGATGCTGCGCGGCGCTCACCGCGGCAGCGCTGGCCTTCAACTCCGGGCGCCGCCGCAACGCGCTGCTCACCCGTTGCTGCAGCGGCGTATGCAGATCGAGCAGCGCGGCGAGCTGCAGCACCCCGGGCTGGCGCTCGGTGCGCCGGCGCAGCAGAGCACCGGCAGGTCCCGCCCCTGCGGCGCACCGCGGCGAGGAGCGAAGATCGGA
>JAKAYU010000179.1 GCA_021809525.1 Pseudomonadota bacterium
TGAGAACAGCCCGGTCGAAGCCAACGGCGTCGCCTTGAAGCCGCGCCGCCTGGCCTTCACGGCCTTGCCCGGTATCGGCGGCTGATTCGTGCGTTTCGTCGCCGGCGCGCTCTGCGCATGCGCCACGCCGTTGGCGGCCAGGGATAACGATCCCAGCGCGAGACCCGAGAGACCGATTTTCGCGTAGGCCGTTCGGCCCAGCACACCAAAGCCGGCGTTCTTCTTGAACGCGTTCTTCGATGCGTTACGCAGTGTCTTGCGACTCATTAGAAGCCCCCTCTATCGCGAACCAGATGTTGTGGACAAGCAACGTCGATTGCAACTGCCGCACATCAACCGCGGGCGGCAGCCGGAGAATCCCCGCACGGTTTTTGGTTCTGAGCCCCCTCCAGATATGGTACCGCTATCTGACGACCGCCCGAGTATGTTCCTGCCATCGGCTCGGTGTCAACAGTCGCGCGTAAACCCATCCATTTAGCGATCTGCCCGCTGTTTTGCAGATCTGTTCCACCGGTCCGAGCCCGCATCGCCTCTTCCTGCGCAACGCCCGGCGCGTACCACGCGTACGGGCTCGACCGGGACCTGGTTACGCGAACATATGCCGTTTTGGCTGGGTCCGGCTCAGGCTGTGGCCGAGCGCATCCGCCGGCCCCGCCGGTGCGTGCAGACGTTGGCAACACACCACACGTGTGTGGAGCACGCTCCGCCCGCGCAGTACCGCCCGGCACGGCTCACTCGCGACCGAGCGTATTATGGCTCGGAAAAGACAGCGCTGTCATCTGAAATCTCCCAGGGGGCAGATGGCCACAGTCATGCCGCTCGGCGATGGACCCCGGGCAGCCAGGCAGTTCCCCTGGCCGCGTGCTGACCAAACGGTGGTAACGCTATCTACGCGTGCGGCGGGATCGCGCCGAACCTCGCAGCATCCGTGCGACGCGAGGAAACGTCCGTCACGGCACATCGCGCCGCGGGGAGGCAGATGCGGCCCTCGCGTCAACTCGTGCCGCTTCGGCACCGAAGCTGCCGGGAGCCGACCGGGTGGGCGCAGAAGCTCGCGAACTCCCGCTGCGCATCGCAGCACCGATTTGAGCGGCTCGCCCGACCGCTGCGCGCTTCAGGCCGTCTCGCGGGCGTGCGTCAGCGCGGTGAGTTCACGGCTACGTGATCGAATTCAACGCGATCGTCTCAGCGCTGCCGAGCTGAGCGCGGCGCGAGTGCCCCGTTGCACGCGCGGCGCGGCGCGCCGGTGAGCCGCCCGATAGCGCGCCGCGACCCGCGCACCGGCTCGGTCTTGTGCTGTCCGCCGCCGCCCCTCTCGCTGTGCGGCCGCGCCATGCGGCACTGCTGCGCCATCTGCGGCGCACCGATGCGCAGCATCAGACCATGCGGGAGGCGCTTGGGAATGAGAATGAGAGGGAGGACCTCGGCCTCGAGGGGCGCGACCGAGCGGCGCTCGCCCACCGCGTATCCGCGGGGTCGCCCCGTTTCCTGCACGCGCTGCGCCGGCAGCGCGAACCGTTCAGTGGCACGTTGCCCACGTGCTGCGGCCGCGGGATGCTCCGCGCCGGCCGTGCGCGGGCGCCTGGCGGATCAGGCATTCACGGCTTGGCATGACGCGCATGAGAGCGAAGCGCTGCGCCGTTGCCGAGCGGCGGACCGTATCAGTCTTGCCCGCCGGTCTCCCGGGCCGCAGCTGCGCACATTGACGTCTACGCCCCGGCTATCGACTGGCCGGACTGCGCGCGCTGGGGCGATGCGCTCGAGGTGCTCGACAGGCGCGCCGATCCCTTCGCCGCGGACCGTCCGCTCGCGCCGCCGCGCAGTCGGCCTGCAGCGGGTACATCCGTACAGCATCCCCCGCGACTGCGCGGCGCGCATGAGCCGCCGCGGATCCGCAAACTTAAGCGGCGCACCGGCCCGGCGCGCGCCGGGATTGACGAGAGGCGGATGATACCGCTACCATGCTGACCGAAATCATTGATCTGACTGATCTGATGAAGGATCCCCTGATTCTGTGCTTTGTCACCCGCGCCGCGGCTGCGCCAGTGCGCGCACTGTCCGCGGACCGAGCCGGCTTCGCGTGCGCGTCATCCCTCGCCCCGCGGCCTCAGCGGTGCATGTGAGCACGCCGGCAAGTTCCGAACGTTTCCACGGAGTTCTCCGATGAGTCTTTTTTCCGATGTTGCGCCGGTCCGCTTCGAGGGTCCGCAAACCGATAACGAGTACGCGTTCCGCGTCTACGACAAGGACCGCGAGGTGTTGGGCAAGCGCATGGAGGACTGGCTGCGCTGCGCGGTGTGCTACTGGCACTCCTTCAACTGGCCGGGCCAGGACATCTTCGGCGCCGGCACGCTGCCGCGGCCCTGGCTCGGCGCCACCATCACCCAGGCGATGGCGGATGCGAAGCTCGAGGCGGCCTTCGATTTTCTGACGCGGCTCGGCATGCCCTACTTCACCTTCCATGACGTCGATGCGATGGCCACGGCCGCGACGCTGCAGGAACACGACCGCAACCTGAAGACCATCGAGGCGCGCATTCAGGAGAAGATGGGCGCCACGAAAGTGAAACTCCTGTGGGGAACGGCCAACCTGTTCAGCCATCCGCGCTACGCGGGCGGCGGGGCCACGAACCCCGACCCCGAGGTGTTCGCCTGGGCCGCCGCGCAGGTGCGCGGCTGTCTCGAGACGACGCACCGGCTCGGCGGGCAGAACTACGTACTGTGGGGCGGCCGCGAAGGCTATGACTCGCTGCTCAACACGGACCTCAAGCGCGAGCTCGATCACTACGGACGCTTCCTCTCGATGGTCGTCGAGCACAAGCACCGCATCGGCTTCAAGGGCAGCATCCTGATCGAGCCGAAGCCCTTCGAGCCCACCAAGCACCAGTACGACCGCGACGTCGCCGCCGTATACGCGTTCCTGCAGCGCTACGACCTCGCCAGGGAAGTAAAGGTCAACATCGAGGTCAATCACGCCACGCTGGCGGGACTGGACTTCGAGCACGAGGTGGCGGCCGCGTTCACCTACGGGATCTTCGGCTCGATCGACATCAACCGCGGCGATCCGCGCAACGGCTGGGACACCGACCAGTTCCCGAACAACGCCCAGGAACTCGTGCCGGCGTTCGTGGCGCTCATCGAGGGCGGCGGTTTCAGCACCGGCGGATTCAACTTCGACGCCAAGCTGCGCCGCCAGTCGGTCGATCCGGCCGACCTGTACCTGGCGCACATCGGCGGTATCGACACCCTGGCGCGGGCGCTGCTCGCCGCGGCAGACGTGGTGAGCGAGCGCAAACTCGCCGAGCTGAAGAGGACGCGCTACCAGGGTTGGGACGGGGAGCTCGGCCGGCGCATCGAGAGCGGCTCGCTCGACCTCGCGGCGCTCGCCGATCTTGCGACGGCAGCGGACTTCCGGCCGGCCGTGCGCTCCGGCAGACAGGAGCTCGCCGAGAGCCTTATCGCGCGTCACTGCAAGTACTAGACTACGTGGGTGTCGAACGATCCCATCCGCAGCGTGGTCATCGTCGGCGGAGGAACCGCCGGCTGGATGACCGCCGCGACACTGTCGCAGTCGTTTCCGCACCTGCGGGGCGGGATCCGTCTCATCGAGTCGGACGAGATCGGCACGGTGGGTGTGGGCGAAGCGACCATACCGCCGATCATCGACTATCTGCGCACGCACGGCATCGACGAGGACGACCTCGTACGCAGGACGCAGGCCACGTTCAAACTCGGGATCGAGTTCAGGGACTGGAAGCAGCCGGGGCACAGTTACATCCACCCCTTCGGTCCGACGGGCGCGGCGCTGCGCGGGGTACCCTTCTACACCTACTGGCACAAGTGCGCGCTCGCCGGGACCGCCGCGCCGCTTGAGGCCTATTCGCTGCAGGCGGTCGCGGCGCAACAGGCCAAGTTCATGCGCCCGCTCCCGGGCAAGAACTCCCCGCTCGCGACCATCGTCTACGCCCTGCACCTCGATGCGAAGCTCTTTGCCGCCTACCTGCGCACCTACGCCGAGGCACGCGGTGCGCTGCGCACCGAGGGCAAGGTGCGCAACATCACCCTGCGGCCCGAGGATGGCTTCATCGAGTCCCTGACGCTCGAGAGCGGCGAGCGGCTCGCCGCGGACCTGTACATCGACTGCACGGGATTCCGCGGCGTACTGATCGAAGGGGCGCTGCACAGCGGCTACGAGGATTGGACGCGTTGGCTGCCGTGCGACCGGGCGGTCGCCGTGCCGTGCGAGCGCTCCGGGCCGCTCTCCTCACACACGCTGGCCACCGCACGGGAGGTCGGCTGGCAGTGGCGCATCCCGCTGCAGCACCGGGTGGGCAACGGCTACGTCTACAGCAGTCAGTTCCTCAAGGACGAGCGGGCGCAGGACATTCTCCTGGCGAACCTCGAGGGCCGCCCGACACGCGAGCCGCTGCGGCTGCACTTCACCACCGGCCGGCGCCGGCGGTGCTGGGTGAAAAACTGCCTCGCCATCGGCCTGTCCGCGGGCTTTCTGGAACCGCTGGAGTCCACTGGCATCCATCTGATCCAGCGCGGCATCTTCGTGCTGCTGAAGCTCTTTCCCGACCGGCATTTCCGCCAGCGCGACATCGATGAGTACAACCGCCAGCTCGCCTTCGACTACGAGCGCGCCCGCGATTTTCTCGTGGCGCACTATCATTTCACGGGGCGGACCGGGGCGTTCTGGCAACATTGCCGCAGCACCGAGCTGCCCGACAGCCTGCGCGAGCGCCTGGAGCTGTTCGGCAACCACGGACGGCTGATGCGCGATGAGAACGAGCTGTTCTCGGTGCAAAGCTGGTTTCACATGCTGATCGGCCAGGGCGCCGAGACTGCCGGCTATGATCCGTTCGCCGACAGCATCGGCCCGCATCCCGAGCGCGCGCTCGATGAGATCCGTGAGGTGGTGGCCGGGTGCGCCGCGACCATGCCCGCGCACGAGGAGTTCATCCGGCGGCACTGCCGCGCGGGCAGCGAGTGATGCGCCGGCCGCTCAGCGCGAGGCGCTGAGCGGGCCGACCACATCGAGCGCTCGACCTGGCGACTGGCGGCGCACGAGCGTGCTCTTGCCGAACAGCGACTCGAGCAGATCCACCGCGAGCCGGGCCGTGCGGTTGCGCACATCGAGCGCCGGATTGAGCTCGACCACATCGAGCGAGCCGACCTGACGGGTATCGGCGATCATCTCCATGCACAGCTGCGCTTCCCGGTAGGTCGGGCCGCCCGGCACCGTCGTGCCCACTCCGGGGGCGATGTCCGGGTCGAGGAAGTCCACATCGAAGCTCACGTGCAGGTGTGTGTCGGCGTCGATCCCCGCGAGCGCCTGCTCCATCGTCGCACGCATGCCCATCTCGTCGATGTAGCGCATGTCGAACACCTCGACGGCGAGCTCATGCACGAGGCGCCGCTCGCCCTCATCGACGCTGCGCACCCCGATCTGACGGATCCAATGCGGATGCAGCGCGGGGGTGTGCCCGCCGAGCGTGGTGAGCGAGCGCGGCCCGAGGCCGCAGAGGCATGCGAGCGGCATGCCGTGCAGGTTGCCGCTCGGGGAGAGCTCCCCGGTGTTGAAATCCGCGTGCGCATCGAGCCACAGCACGCGCAGCTTTCGGCCGCTCTCGCGGCAATGGCGCGCCACGGCGCTCAATGAGCCGATGGCGAGGGAGTGGTCGCCGCCGAGCAGGATCGGCACGTGGCCGGCGCCGAGGGACTCCTCCACGGCCGCGTAGATCCGCCGGTTCCACTCGAGCACCGCGGCGAGATTGCGGTAGCCCCCGAGTGGCGCCTCGCAGGGATTGGCGGGACCGGAGAGATTTCCCTCGTCGATCACGGTGAGCCCGCGCGCCTCCAGCGCCCGGCCGAGACCGGCAACGCGCAGCGCCTGCGGTCCCATGGAGGCCCCGCATTCGGCGGCGCCGACGTCGGTCGGCGCGCCGATCAGTCTGACGGTGCGTCCCGGTGCGCTCATGCGCTTCACGCCTCGAGCAGTTCCGGCACCGGCGCGCGCACCACGCGCGGGCGGGCAATGAGGGCGTAGAGATCCTTCGGATCCTCAAGGTCCGGAATCAGATCGATGCTCGTGCGCTCGCCGCGCCGCTCGCGATGCAGCCGGTACACGTAACGCAGCGCCGTGAAATCCTCGAGCGCAAATCCCACCGAGTCGAAAATCGTCACGTCGCTCTCGCGGGTGCGGCCGCCGGCGCCTTCGGTGAGCAGGCGGGTGAGCTCCACCACGGGGAAGTCGGCCGGCAACTGCTGGATCTCCCCTTCGACGCGCGACTGCGGCTCGAACTCCACCACCACGCGTGCGTCCGGACGGCGCAGGATGTCCGGGTGCAGCTCGGTCTTGCCCGGGCAGTCCCCGCCGACGGCGTTCAGGTGCATGCCCGGGGCGATCATCTCGGGCCTCAGGATGACCGCGTTGCGCTTGTCCGCGGTGATGGTGGTGATGATGTCCGCACCGGCGGCCGCCTCGGCGGCCGAGCGGCAGCGCACCACGCGCAGCCCCGACAGCTGCGCGCGCGAGAGATTCGCGACCAGCTTGTCCGTGGCGTGCGGGTCGACGTCATACACGCGCAGCTCCCGCACCCCGAGGGCATCATGGAAGGCGATCGCCTGAAACTCCGACTGCGAGCCGTTGCCGATCAGCGCCATGACGCGGCTGTCCGGCCGCGCCAGCGCGCGGGCCGCCACCACCGAGGTCGCCGCCGTGCGCAGTGCGGTGGTCAGCGTCATCTCCGCCAGCGCCAGCGGATAGCCGGTCTCCACCTCCGCCAGCACTCCAAAGGCCATCACGGTGAGCAGGCCCTTGGCCGTGTTCTTCGGATGGCCATTGACGTACTTGAACGCATACTGGCGGCCATCCGAGGCCGGCATCAGCTCGATGACGCCGAGCGGCGAATGCGTCGCGTGGCGCGGGGATTTCTCGAATTCGCTCCAGCGACGGTAGTCCGCTTCGATCTCGCGCGCGAGGCCTGCGATGAACGGGGCGGTGCCCAGATCCCGTACGAGTTCCTGAACCCGGCGGGTGCCGATGAAATCCACCATGATGCGTCTCCTGTCAGCCGGCAGCGCTGTTTTGCGCCGCCACAGCACCATGATCGGCGCCACCACGGCCAAAAAATAGACAGAAAATAGTCAATAATGCG
>JAKAYU010000180.1 GCA_021809525.1 Pseudomonadota bacterium
GCGTTGGCCTGCGAGCCCGAATGCGGCTGCACATTGGCGTAGGCGGCCCCGAAGAGCTTCTTGGCGCGCTCGATCGCCAGCCGCTCGGCGATGTCCACGTACTCGCACCCCCCGTAGTAGCGCTTGCCCGGATAGCCTTCCGCGTACTTGTTGGTGAGCACCGAGCCTTGAGCCTCGAGCACGCGCGGACTGGCGTAGTTCTCCGAGGCGATGAGCTCGATGTGCTCCTCCTGCCGGCGCCGCTCACCATCGATAGCCCGGGCCAGCTCGGGGTCAAAACTGTGAATATCCTGGGATTTTGCGAACATGCGATGCCTCTACTGATGGGCGCGAGCGGCGCTCGCGCGGCCCTACCGGGCGCGGCAGGAATGCGAATTGTACCGGAGCGATGGGTCCGCAGCAGGCCTGCGCCCAAGGGCGGCCCGGCCGCTGCCCGGCGCACTCCCTGCCCAAGTCCGGCGCGCTCGGGCGATAATGCCGTCCCGGGCGCGCCAAGCGCCCGGATCGCCTCACCCACCCGCTGCAGAGATTGCATGGCCCAATACATTTATACGATGAATCGTGTGTCGAAGGTGGTGCCGCCGAAGCGCCTCATCCTCCGCGACATCAGTCTGTCCTTCTTCCCCGGCGCCAAGATCGGCGTGCTCGGCCTGAACGGCGCCGGCAAATCGACCTTGCTGAAGATCATGGCGGGGATCGATACCGAAATCGACGGTGAGGCCCGGCCCCAGGCCGGCATCCGCATCGGCTATCTGCCGCAGGAGCCGCAGCTCGATCCGCACAGCGACGTGCGCGCCACCGTCATGGAAGGCGTGGGCGATACGCTGGGCCTGGTCGATGCATTCAACCGCCTGAGCGACCGCTTCGCCGAGCCGATGGGCGAGGAGGAGATGAATGGGCTGCTCGCCGAGCAGGCCAGACTGCAGGATGCGATCGACGCAGCGGGCGGCTGGGAGCTCGAGCGCAAGCTCGATATCGCGGCGGACGCGCTCCGCCTGCCGCCTTGGGACGCCAAGATCGCCACCCTCTCCGGAGGCGAGAAGCGCCGCGTGGCGCTGTGCCGTCTGCTGCTGTCGGCCCCGGACATGCTGCTGCTCGATGAGCCGACCAATCACCTCGACGCCGAGTCGATTGCCTGGCTCGAGCGCTATCTCGAGCAGTACCCGAGCACCGTCATCGCCGTCACGCATGACCGCTACTTCCTCGACAACGTGGCCGAGTGGATCCTCGAGCTCGATCGCGGTCACGGCATCCCCTGGCACGGCAACTACTCCTCCTGGCTGGAGCAGAAGGAGCAGCGGCTGCGCGTCGAGGAGCGCGAGCGCGAGGCGTTGCGCAAGACGCTCGAGCACGAACTCGAATGGGTCCGCCAGAACCCCAAGGCCCGGCAGGCCAAAAGCAAGGCGCGCCTGCAGCGCTACGAGGAGCTCGCCTCGCGGGAATTCCAGCAGCGCAACGAAACCAACGAGATCTACATTCCCCCGGGCGAGCGTCTCGGCGATCAGGTGATCGAAGCCGAGGGGCTGCGCAAGGGCTTCGGCGAGCGGCTGCTGATCGACAATCTGTCGTTCAGTCTGCCCCGCGGCGGCATCGTCGGGATCATCGGGCCAAACGGCGCAGGCAAGACGACGCTGTTCCGCATGCTGACGGGCGCAGAGCAGCCCGACGCCGGACAGATCCGCATCGGGCCGACCGTGAAGCTCGCGTACGTCGATCAATCGCGCCAGTCGCTCGATGCGCGCAAGACGGTCTGGGAGGAGATCTCCGGCGGGCTCGACATGATCAAGGTGGGCAATTACGAAACGCCCTCGCGCAGCTACGTCGGACGGTTCAACTTCAAGGGCGCGCAGCAGCAGCAGACGATCGGCGAGCTCTCCGGAGGTGAACGCAACCGCGTGCATCTGGCCAAGGTCCTCAGCGCCGGCGGCAACGTGTTGCTGCTCGACGAGCCGACCAACGATCTCGATGTCGAGACGTTGCGCGCTCTGGAGGAGGCGCTCGTGAACTTCCCGGGGTGTGCGGTGGTCATCTCCCATGACCGCTGGTTTCTCGATCGCATCGCCACGCACATCCTGGCCTTCGAGGGCGACTCGCAGGTCGTGTGGTTCGAGGGCAACTATCAGGAGTACGTCGAGGACTTCAAGCGGCGCAAGGGCGAGGCCGCCGTCCAGCCGCATCGGATCCGCTACAAGCCGCTCACGCGCTGAGAGTTCGATGCCGATCCGTGCCTAAGCCCGATCAGCAAACCGCCGCACGGCGCCGGCCGGTTGCGACGCTCCAAGCCGGGAGGCGTTAGTGCCGAAGCCGGCGGCCGCAGGCTCAGGCGCGCGCGCCATCGGCGTCCTTGGACTGCTGCGCTGGCTCGGCCCGCTCGCCGCGCTCATCGTGCTCGGCGCGGCCGGCTACGTGCTGCACGATGAGTTCGCGCGGCTGCGCCTCCCCGACATCATGGCGCACCTGCGCAGCATCCCCCGCGCTCACGTGCTGGCGGCGCTTGCGCTCACTGCCGCCAGCTACTGCCTGATCAGTGGCTACGACGTGCTGGCGCTGCGCTACGTGCGCAAGCGTCTGCATTACGGGCGCGTGCTGTTCACCTCGTTCATCGCCGCAGTGTTCGGCCACAACCTCGGCTTTGCGGCCGTCACCGGCGGGGCGATCCGGCTACGCCTGTACACCGTCGCGGGAATCACTGCGGTGGAAGTGGCCACCATCACGGTCTTCTACAGCCTGTCGATCGCGCTCGGCCTGACCTGCATCGCGGGCCTCTCGCTCGCGTTTGCGCCGGCCTCGGCCGCCGCAGCGCTGCATTTGCGCGCCGAGTGGACCCGACTCGCCGGCGCGGTGCTGCTCGGCGCGGTGTGTGCCTACGTGCTGTGGGCGGGCCTCTCGCGCCGCGCGATCGAAATCCGCGGCTGGGCGCTGCGCGCGCCGGGTTTCGCGCTCGGCGGTGCCCAGACGCTGCTCAGCGTGCTCGATCTTTGTGTCGAGGGCTCGGTGTTGTGGTGGCTGCTGCCGCCCGCCGCGCACATTGCGCTTGTGCCGTTCATGGGCAGTTACGTGATTGCACTTGCCGCCGGCATCATCAGCCACGTGCCGGGCGGGATCGGCGTGTTCGAAACAGTGATGCTGCTTGCACTGCACAATGCCCCGGTCGATTCGGTGCTCGGCGCACTGCTCGCATTCCGCGCCGTCTATTACCTCTCGCCCCTGCTGGTCGGTGCAGCGCTGTTCGCCTACCAGGAGCTCACCGCACGGCGGCACGACCTGGCACGCGCCCGCGACCAGGCCGCGACCCAGGTGACTCCGGTTGCCCCACAGATCGCAGGGTCGCTGGTGTTCCTTGCCGGCGCGCTGCTCGTGGTCGCAGCGATGTGGCCGCCGCTCGGGGTATCCCTGCCGTGGCTGCGCAGCGCACTGCCGCCGGCGGTGCCGATCGTCGCCGGGCTCCTCGCAAGCGTGCTCGGCGTCGGCCTGCTGCTGCTCTCGCGCGCGCTGTTCCGCCGGGTTCGCTCGGCCTACCAACTCGTGTTCCGGCTGCTGTCCTTCGCTGTGCTGATCTCGCTTGCGCAGGGACTGTTCGTGGAGGAGGCCCCCCTGCTGGCTCTGGTGCTGCTGGTGTTGTGGCTGGGGCGCGATGCGTTCTACCGGCCTACCGCCATCCTCGCCGAGCGCTTCACCCCGGTGTGGATCACGGCCATCGGCGGGGTGATTCTGCTCGCCGTCTGGACGGGCCTGCTCACCGATCACGGCGCATCCCGCTGGTGGGTGCCTGGCGCCCCCGGGGGCAGCGACCCGATGCTGCACGCAGCGTTGCTGCCGGCGCTGCTCGTCGCCGGTTACCTCGCGGTCAACCTGCTGCGGGCGACCCCGCCGGAGCCGGCCGCTGCGAGGGGCGTGGATCTGTCGCGCGCCCGTCGGCTGATCGCCCGCGGCGAGGCGAGCCTCGCCAACGCCGTACTGAGTGGCGACAAGCGTCTGTTGTTCGCCGATTCCGGTGAGGCATTCCTCACTTACCAGGTCGCCGGGCGCAGCTGGGTGGCGCTCGGCGATCCGGTCGGCGCGCGCGCCGAAGCCGAGGAGCTGCCGTGGCGTTTCTGTCAGATTGCCGATCGGCACGGCGGTCAGCCGGTGTTTTATCAGACCGGCCCCGAGTGGTTGAGCGCTTACGAGGATCTCGGCCTCGCGCCGCTGCCGTTCGGCGCGGAGGCCCGCGTCCCGCTCGCGCAGTTCTCGCTGCACGGCGCGCAGCGCGCCGGACTACGCCATCTCGTGCAGCACGCGCACCGCGCCGGCCTGTCCTTCGAGGTATACCCGCCGCCGCCACCGGGACCGCTGTTCGCGGAGCTGCGCACCGTGTCAGACGCGTGGCTCACGCGCCATGCCACCGGCGAGCGCCGCTTCTCGGTCGGTCATTTCTCCCCACGCTACCTGCGCCACTTCCCCCTAGCAGTGATCCGCCACGCAGACGATGCAGTCGCGTTCGCCGACCTGTGGCACGCCGGCGAGCGCGCGGAACTCGCCTTCGACCTGATCCGCATGCACCCCGACGTGCCCATTGGCACGATGAGCTACCTGCTGCTCGAGACGCTGCTGTGGGCGCGTGGCCAGGGCTACCGCTGGGCCAATCTCGGCCTGGTGCCCCTGGAGGGGCTCGAACGCGGCCCGCTGGCTCCCGCCTGGCGCCGGACCGGGCACCTGCTCTTCACGCACGGGGAGCATTTCGAGCATCTCGAGCAGATGCGCCCCTACTTCGAGCGCTTCGAACCGCACTGGGAAACACGCTATCTGCTCGCCCGCAGCGACATCGCCCTGCCGCGCGTGCTGCTCGATCTGGCGCGGCTCATCGGCGGTGGCGTGCCGCGCTGATCCGCTGTACAGCAGCCGGCGCTACCCCCCAATGGGCGGGCAGCGGCAATTCGCGCCGCTCTGGGTTATAATCCAGCGCCGGCAGTGGCTATCAGACCAAGAGCAGCGCAACGCCGCCATGCCCCACATCGATCCGGAAAGCCGCCTGATTCTCGAGCAGGGCAAGCGCCTGGTGCTGGTCTGTCCGCATTGTCAAGCGCTCGCGCACATCAGCGCCACGGCCGTGCCGCGTTTCCAGGAGCTGCAGTCCTACCGGCCGGCGCAGATCGGCATCGTGTTCCGCTGCGACGCGTGCTTAGCGCCGATCTTCCTGCGCTTCACGGCCCGCGCCTATGCCCCGACGCGCGTGGAACTCGCGCCACAGTTCACGGAGGTGGAGCGGGCGCGCGAGCGCTTCGACGGAACGTATCTGCCCGAAGAGGTCGAGATGCTCTTCAAGGAGGCGCTCACGTGCTTCTCCGGCGGCGCCTACAATGCATTCGCCTCGATGTGCCGGCGCACGGCGCAGGCGCTGTTCAGCGATCTCGGCGAGGCTGGCAAGCTCAAACTGTTCGATGCGCTGAACGAGGTGCGCGAACTCGCCGCACTCGCCCCGGAGGCGTTCGCCAAGATCAGGAGCGTCCTGTTCGGCATCGCCTCCGACCCGCGGCCCGGTATCCCGCTGCTGCAGAGCCACGAGGCGGGCGTGCTGCTCGAGGTGATGAAGGACTTGCTCTACCAGACTTACGTGCGCAAGGGCCGGCTCGAGCAGGCCATGCGGGTGCGCCGTTTCTTTTATGAAGAGGCGCGCAATCCGCCCCGGGTCACCACGCTGCCGAATGCCGGCTGAGCCGCGCGCTCAAGCGCTGACCGGTGCGGGTCGCTAACAGCATGATGTTCGACACCGCCGATACCATCGTTCTTTACGAGGAACTGGCGTTCCAGGACGTGCTGCCGTTGCGCTGGCAAAGTCAGCCGCTCGAGCCGGCGGCGGCGGCGGCGCTCGCCGAGCGCAATCTGCAGGTGCTGCAGGCCTGGGACGCGCTCGAGGATCATGGGCTCGTCGACAAGCCGGATGAGAACGCACCGCTCGCGGCGGATATCCAGCGCCTGGACCGCAAGATGACCCTGTTGCTCGGCCTGGTGGGACAATTGCTCGCGCTGAACCGGCCGCGGCCGGCACCGGTGCCGTTGCGCTTCAATGCCCGGGGGGCGATTTGGCGCGCGGCGGAAGCGCCGCCGCCGCCCGGCACGCAGGGGCTGCTGGAGATCTATCTGCACGATTGCGTGGCGCAGCCGCTGCGCCTGGCCGGTGAGGTGACGGCCGTGACGCCGAACCGCGAAGTCAAGGTGCGCTTCGCGCCGCTCGATGATGCGCTCTCGGCTGTGATCGCCAAGATCGCCTTCCGCCGCCACCGCCGTCAGATCGCCGGCCGCCACGCCCCGAAACGCAAATCCTGACTCCTGTCGCGCAACGCCGGGCAGCGCTCAGGCGTAGGTGTCGAGCAGGCCGGTGCCCGTCAGCAACGCGGGACCGCCCGCACCGCCTTGCGGCGCGTCCGTCTCACCCATCGCCGCGACCGCCCGAGCCGGCCGGCGCGGGTCACGCGGCGCGTCCCGCGAGACGCCCGAGTCGGTCAAGGTGAGCCCCTGATTGGCAAACATCGCCCGCAACTGCGGCAACGCCTGGGTAAGGGCCTGGCGAGTCTCGGCCTGCGCTGCGCCGAACCACACACTCGCCTGTCCGCGGTGCACCGAAATGCTTACCTGCACCGGCCCGAGATGCTGCGGGGAAACCTGCAGTGAGGCCGATTGCACCCCCTGGCGCGCCATCCAAGTCAGCTGCGCGCCGAGCTGGCCCGTCCAGCCGCTCGAGCCGACGGGCGCGCTGAGCGCTGCGCTCATGGCGGCCAGTGGCGTCTGAGTGGCCGCATGGGCCCCGGCGGCGAACTGCCCGGCAGTCAGCGCGGCGGCGCTGTTGAGCGTGCCGGCACCCCCTGCCGCCGGACTCGGCCCCTGGCGGGCGGGACCCTCAGGGGCGCGGCCGTCCGCGGCCGCCGACTGCGCGAGCATCTCCGTCTGCAGCCGCTTGCGCTCTGCGCTGCTTGCCGCGCCCGAGGATTCAATGCCCGTCGCCTTGGCCGGCTGCGCCCCGTCGGTGCCCTTGGACGCACTGGCGCCCTTGGCCGCATCGGTCTGCGCCGGCGGCGGCGGCAGCATGGGCACGGAGTGGCTCATCATCGCCATGGC
>JAKAYU010000014.1 GCA_021809525.1 Pseudomonadota bacterium
CCGCAGGCCGCCCCGGCAGCAGGCTACTGCACTTCGACCGGCACGAAGATCCGCGTGTCGCCCCGCTGGATCAGCAGCGCCACATGGCCCTTGGACTTGGCCACTGCGGCCTGCAGCTGGCTCGGCGAGGTGAGCGGCTCACCGTTGGCCGAGAGCACGATGTCGCCCGGCTGGATACCGGCATCCTCGGCCGGGCCGCTGACGCCCTGCACCAGCAGCCCACCCTTGGTGTTGTCCTGCTGCCGCTCGTCGGGTGTCAGCGCGCGCACCACCAGACCGAGCCGTCCGCCGGGGCGCTGCGCGCCGCCGGCCGCCGCCAGGGTGCCGGTGCCCATCGCTCCGAGGGTGACGGTGACATGCCGCTCGGCATGGTTGCGCCAGATCGTCAGGTCCACCTTGGTTCCGGGCAGCAGGCTCGCGACCCGCACCGGCAGATCGTTCGAGTTTTCGATCTTGTGCCCGTTGAGCGCGATGATCACATCGCCCGCCTGGATGCCGGCGGCCTGCGCCGGACTGCCCGGGTTGACGCTCGCCACCAGGGCACCCTCCGGCGCGGGCAGTCCGAACGAGTCGGCGAGGCCCTGATCGACCGGCTGGATATAGACGCCGAGCTCCCCGCGGCGCACGTGTCCGGTGGCGATCAGCTGATCGGCCACGTGCATCGCCACGTTGATCGGGATCGAGAACGACAGACCCATGTAGCCGCCCGAGCGGCTGTAGATCTGCGAGTTGATGCCGACCACCTGGCCCTGCATGTTGAACAGCGGTCCGCCGGAGTTGCCCGGATTGATCGGCACGTCGGTCTGGATGAACGGCACGTAGTTCGAGTGCGGCAGCATGCGGCCCTTGGCGCTCACGATGCCCGCGGTGGCGGTGTTGTCGAAGCCGAACGGCGCGCCGATCGCGAGCACCCACTGCCCGACCTCGAGCTTGCTCGAATCACCGATCCGCACCGTCGGGAGGTTGTTCGCCGCAATCTTGATCACCGCCACGTCCGAGACTTTGTCGATGCCGATGACCTTGCCCGGAAACTGGCGCCGGTCACGCAGCTGCACGGTGATCTTGCTCGCGCCAGCCACCACGTGGGCATTGGTCAGGATGAGCCCGTCGGGGCGGATGATGAACCCCGAGCCCTCGCCCTCGATCGGCCCCTGCTGCGGGGCCTGGAACGGGAAGTTGTGGAAGAACGGCGCGAACGGGCTGCTCGGCCCGAACGGCGTGCCTTGCATCCCCGAGTTGGAGGATTTCTCGATGACGCGGATGCTCACCACCGCGGGGCCGTACTTCTTGACCAGGGTGGAGAAGTCCGGCAGCACCACGGCCACCCCGCCCCGCGGCTCGCTCGAGGTCACGCCGGCCGGCGGGGTATTGGCGGCATTGGCGGCCCGTACGCTGTAGAGCGCGGCGAGCGGCGCGGCGCCGATCAGTGCGCCGAGCGCCGCCGCGACCAGCGGGTTTCGAATCACTTTCCTCATGGTCATATCAGCCTCTGCGAATCCAATAGTTGATGTGCACACGAACGAGTCTAGGTTGGAAGAATACGCGGGCAATCTTAAGTCACCCTTAAGGCCGCCCTGCCGCAGCCGCGCCCGTCCTTATCCGCTCATCCGGCGCGGGTGTCCAGCCAATGGACCAGGCCCTGGGTGTTCAGTTCGAGGTCCCCGGCGAGCAGCGCGGCGAGCCGCGCCTCCCCGACCGGACAGCCGTGGCGGTGCGCCAGCTCACGCCACAGCTGCCACAGCGCCTCGCGGATCGCCCCGTGGCGGTCGGCGGCCGAGGCGCTCTGGCGGGCGATGCGCTCGAGCTGGCGCACCTGCTGCTTGAGCGATTCCCCGAGGCGCGGCACGTCGGTCACGCGGCTGTAGTGCATCAGGTACATCGCTTCGGGCGCAAGCGCGAGGAGCCGGTCGATCGAGGCGCACATCTGCCCGGGGTCGAACTGGGTCGGGGTCGTGGTCGGGGTGATGAACGCGCCGGCCGGGCTGTCGAGTTCCCGGTAGGAGATGCCGAAGGTGTCGCCGGTGAACACACAGCGGTGCGCATGGTCTACGAAGACCTGATGGTGCAGCGCGTGTCCCGGGGTGTGCAGGATCTCGAACTCTCGCCCGGCGAGGCTGAGGCGCTCGCCGTCGCGGGTGATGCGCACACGCTCGGCCGCCACCGGCTCGATCGTGCCGTACAGGCGCGCGAAGCGCTCCGGCCCGTACACGGCCTGCGACCCGGCGATCAGCCGGCCCGGATCGATCATGTGCGGCGCCCCCCGGGGGTGCAGTACGCACAGCGCGTTCGGCAGCAGGCGCATCAGCCGCCCCGCGCCGCCGGCGTGATCGAGGTGCACGTGAGTGAGCAGGACGTAATCGACCGCCTCGGGCGGCACGTCCAGCTCGCGCAGCGCCGCCAGCAGATAGGGCACCGAGTCGTTCGTGCCCACATCGACGAACGCGGCCCGGCCGCCGTGCTGAATCAGGTGGGCGGCTGCGTGCCCGGGATGCAGGTACTCGGTGTCGACGGCGGTGATGCCGTCGGGGTGGCGCGACAGTCTGGCAGCCGGCAGCGCCGAGGCTTCATCTCTCATGCGGTGATGGTAGCCCGTTGCGCTAGCATAGCGATATGACTTCCCCGACGATGGCCGGCCGGGCGCTCGCCGCCACGGCATTGATCGTGCTTTATCTGACGCCGCGCCCGAGCGCCGCCGCGCCCGCGGTGGGCGGCATGCGGCCGCTCGCACCGGCGCTGGCGCGCCGCCTCTCAAGCGCCGAGCAATGGCGCGGCGCGCGGTTCCTCGGCTGGCTGCCCGGCGGGGCAATGCTGCTCGAGGCGCGCACCGGGCGGCGCATCCTGCTCGAGCGCATGGCCTCCCGGACGGCCCGACCGACCGTATGGGCGCCGCTCGCCGAGGGGATCCGTCGTGCACTCGTGCCGCGCGTCGGCAACGGCCTGCTCTATCCGCAGCACGCCGCGGGATTCACGCGGTGGCTGCTGCGCGACGGCGCAGGCCCAGCCCGGCCCTTCGCCTCCGGCGAGCGGATCGAGGGGCTTCCGGTCTGGTCCGCCCGCGGCCGTCGCGTGGCGTTTCTCGGTGCAGGGCCGGGCGGGACGCGCGAGGCGGTCTATCTCGAGAGCATCGCGCACGGCGGAGTCCCGCAGCTCGCGGCCGGCGCGCTCACCGGCCGGTGGCGGCTGTTCGACTGGTCGCCGAACGGCCAGCGGCTGCTGCTCGCGCATGATGACGGACCGGACGATGAGTCCCTCTACACGCTGCGCGCGGACGACGGCGCGCTCGCGCGCCTGCCGCTCCCGCCGTCGCGCATCCGCTCGGCCCGCTTCGCACCCGGCGGGGCTGCGGTCTTCGTCGTCTCGAATCACGACAGCGACTACGAGCGGTTGCTGCGCCTCGATGTCCTTTCGGGGCGCGCCCATGTCGTCTCGGCGGACGTGCCGTGGGACGTCGAGGGCTTCGCCGCCAGTCCCGACGGACGCTATCTTGCCTACACGGTCGATGAGGACGGCCAGAGCCGCCTGCACGTGCGGGACCGACAGCTGAAACTCGATGTCGCGGTTCCCTGGCTGCGCGACGGCGTGATCGGCGATCTGCAGTTCGATTCCGGCCATCGCCTGGCCTTCACCTATCAATCGAGCCGCCAGCCGCCCGAAATCTACGTGTACAACGCCGGTACCGCGCTCCTGCACCGCTGGCACGCCGGCGCGCCCGGCCCATTGGGATCGGACGGCCCGGCGCGCGCACGGCTGGTGCACTACCCGACCTGGGACCGCCTCGACGGACACTGGCGGATGCTCTCCGCCTACGTCTATCTGCCGCCGGGCCCCGCTCCGGCACCGGTGCTGATCGTGCTGCACGCGCACGCCGCGGGGCAGTTCAGGCCCCGCTGGCACCCGTTCCTGCAGTTCGTAACCAACGACCTCGGCTATGCGGTGATCGCGCCGAACGTGCGCGGCTCGGGCGGCTACGGGCGCAGCTTCCGCACGCTGGTCGATGGCACGCACCGCAACGATGCGGTGCGCGACATCGGTTCACTGATGGTCTGGATCGGGATGCAGCCGGGCTTCGACGCGCATCGCATCGCGCTCATGGGACGCGGCTGGGGCGGCTGGCTCGTAGCCAACTGTCTGGCCACCTTCGACGGGCACGTGCTCGGGGCCATCGACATCGATGGCATCGCCAGCCTCAACGATTACGTCACGCGCGCCCCAGCGCCCGACCGGGCGTTCCGCGCAGCGGAAATCGGCGACCCGCAGGACCCCTCGGTGTCGGGGTTCCTGCGGCAGATCTCCCCGCTCGGGGAGGTTGGCCGGATCCGCGCGCCCCTGCTCATCGTGCAGGGGCTCGCCGGCGATGCGGTGCGCGCCGCCGACGCGCAGCAACTGGCTTATCTGCTGCGCTTCCACGACCAGCCGGTCACGCTGCTGAGCACCGCCGCGGCGGGCCGGCACATGCGTGCGCCGGCGGCGCGCCACATGCTGCACACCGCCGCCGCGCAGTTCCTGCTGGCGCTGAAGTCACACCGGGCAAAGTGAGCCGCGTGCGGCCGGCGGCTCAGGCCGGCGGCGCCGCGCCAAACGCCACGGTCACGGCAAGGCCGCGGCCGCCGGCGCCTTCGCCCAGCTCGACGGCCGCGCCATGGGCGTCGGCAATGGCCTTGACGATGGCGAGCCCGAGCCCGCTGCCCGGCGCCTGCGCGCCGGGTTGGCGGTAGAAGCGGTCGAAGACCCGCGTGCGCTCCTCCGGAGCGATCCCGGGGCCATTGTCGGCCACCGTCAGCAGCACCCGGTGCTCGTCGCCCTGCGCACGCGTGACCGACACGTCGACTCGACCACCGGACGGTGTATAGCGCACGGCGTTGTCGACCAAGTTACGGATCAGCGTCGCGACCGCGTCGCGCTCGCCGAGGACGACCGCCGGCTGCGCATCCGCGACGCCGAGATCAATGCGGCGGGCGTCGGCGAGCGGTACCAGTTCGGCCACCACGCTGCGCGCCAGCTCATCGAGTCCGATGCGCCCGTGTGCGGGCTCGGCGCGCGGCTCCTGTCGGGCGAGCGAGAGCAGCTGCTCGACCAGCCGGATCGAACGCTGTACGCCGGCCGAGAGCCGCTCCATGGCTTCCTCGCGTTCCCGATCGGTGCCGGCCCGCGCCAGCGCGCCGAGCTGCAGATGCAGCGCGGTGAGCGGCGTGCGCAGTTCGTGCGCGGCATCGGCCATGAATGCCCGCTCGCGCTCGAGCGCTCCGGAGAGGCGCGTGAGCAGATCGTTGAGCGCCGCGACCAGCGGCTGCACCTCATCGGGCAGTTGCGCGTTCGGCAGCGGCGCGAGCGCCGTGACCCGGCGTGCCTTGACCGAATTCGCCAGGCGCTGCAGCGGCTCGAGCGCATGCCCGACCGCGAACCAGACCAGGATGGCGAGAATCGGCACCGCCAGCGCGAACGGCTCGAGCGTCTTCATCACCAGCTGGATCGCCTGCTGGCGGCGCACGCTCATCAGCTGCGCTACCTGGATGACCCGCGTGGGCGAGGCGATGCCGTAGACGCGCCAGCGGCCCTGAGAGGTCTTGACCGTGGAGAAGCCCAGGGTCGTGGCATTCGGCAGCACGGTGTGCGGCGGCGCCCAGATCCGCTGCCCGTCGATGGTCCACACCTGCACCACGAAGCCGTACGCGGCCGCACGCGAGGGAATCTCCAGCGGCCACAGATACTCCACCGGCTGGTCGCGCAGCAGCAGCGCCATCTGCTCCAGGTGGTAGTCGAAGAATGCATCCGCCTGCTTCAGCGTGTTGCGGTAGACGACCAGACCGCCGATCAGCCACACCACGGCGATGCCGCCGAGCAGCCACGCCAGCAGCCGCGCGCGCAATGAATTGGAGGTCATGACGGCCTCACCCGGTAGCCGACGCCGCGCACGGTCAGTATGAAATCCGCCCCGAGCTTGCGGCGCAGGCTGTGCACGTGCACCTCGACGGCGTTGCTTTCGACCTCCTCGCCCCAGCCGTACAGCCGCTCCTCGATGCGCTCGCGCGAGAGGATGGTCCCGGGGCGCTCCATCAGCAGCTGCAGCAGCGCGAACTCCTTCGGGGAGAGCGCGATGTCCTGCCCGTCACGCTGCACCGTGTGCTCGGCGGGAGTGAGAATGACGCCCAGGTGCTCGATTGCCGGGGCGGTCTGGCCCGACTTGCGCCGCAGCAGCGCTCGGATGCGCGCGGAGAGCTCATCGAGGTCGAACGGTTTGACCAGATAGTCGTCGGCGCCGGCATCCAGGCCCTGCACGCGGTCGGAGACCGCATCGCGCGCGGTGAGAATGATCACCGGCAGCGCATCGCCCCGGGCGCGCAGGTCGCTCAGCACCGGCAGGCCGGCTTTGCGGGGCAGCCCTAGGTCGAGCAGCAGCAGGTCGAAGGATTCGGTCTTGAGCACTTGCTCGGCGGTTTGCCCGTCGTGCACCCAGTCCACGGTGAACCCGTCGCGCCGCAGGCCGGCGCGGATTGCCTCGCCGATCATCGCATCGTCTTCCACCAGCAGCAGTCTCACCTCAATGCCTCGCCCGCGCGCGCCAGCGCAATTTTTTCACCGCACGGCCCCGGCCTCTGCCACAATCGGGCCGGTCCGAGGCCGCCCGACCCATGAGTTCCTCCCAGCCGCCGCACGGGGCGCCCGACGCCCAGGGCACCCCCAACACGCTGATCCACGCCGCCGCCGCGCTCGGGGTGGCGTTGACGGAGCACGATGCGCTGCGGCTGCTGCAGTTGCTGGAGGAGTTGGCCCGCTGGAATCGCCGCTTCAATCTGACGGCGATCACGGATCGGGCCGACATGGTAACCCATCACCTGCTCGACAGCCTGGCCGTGCACCGCTTTCTGCACGGCACGCGCATCGCCGATGTCGGCACGGGCGCCGGATTTCCCGGTCTGCCGCTCGCACTGGCCAACCCCGAGCGGTGCTTCACGCTGATCGATTCCAACGGCAAGAAGATCCGCTTCGTGTCGCATGCGGCCCATGAACTCGGGCTGGTGAACGTCGAGGCCGTCCAGGCGCGGGTCGAGTCGCTGCGGCCCGATGTCCCGTTCGACACCGTGCTGGCGCGCGCGTTCGCGGCGCTGCCGGCGCTCATCGGCGCCGTGGCGCCGCTGTGCGGCCCGCACACCCGCATCCTCGCCCTGAAGGGCAAGTGGCCGAAGGCGGAGCTCGATGCGCTGCCACCGCTCTGGCAGGCCGAGACCATCCCGCTCACCGTGCCCGGGCTCGCCGAGGACCGTTGCCTGATCGTGCTCAGCGCGCCGCACTCTTCGGGGCACCGGTGAGCGGCAGCGTCGTGGTCTCCTTGATGACCGAGAGCGCGATGAGGGAGTGCACCGACTGAACGCCCGGGAAGCGCGACAGATGGTCGAGGAAGAACGCCTCGTATGACTTGATGTCGCGACAGGCGATGCGCAGCAGGAAGTCCGTCTCGCCCATCAGCGTGTAGCACTCGAGGATTTCCGGGTGCTGGCGCACCGCCTGCTCGAACTTCAGCAGCGCGTCGCGCCCGTGGCCGGCGAGCTTGACCTGGGAGAACACCAGCACGTTCAGGCCCACTTTCTCCCGATCGAGCAGCGCTACGCGCTTGCGGATCACGCCGGTTTCCTCCAGGCGGCTCATGCGCCGCCAGCAGGTCGAGGCGGTCATGCCGAGGCGCTCGGCGATCTCGGCGGCCGACAGGTCGCCATGCTCCTGGACCAGATCCAGGATCCGTACATCACTCCGGTCGAGCTCGCTCTGCATGGAATATCTCGCTGAATGAACTTCCGATGGAATGAATCATTCATCCGGCCGCCGAATAGAGCAAGCTTTGTGACGCGCCGTGCAGGTCGCGGGCGTAAGGTGACCCCGCCCCGGGCACAGGCCTTCAGACCTCTTGGAGCGAGCATCATGGATCTTTTCACTTTGCCGGATTTCGACGGCCACGAGCAGGTGGTGTTCGGTCACGACCGCGCCACGGGCCTGCGCGCGATCCTCGCCATTCATTCCACTGCGCTCGGGCCTGCCGCCGGTGGCTGCAGGATGTGGGCCTATCCGTCCAGCGACGAGGCGCTCACCGATGCGCTGCGGCTCTCGCGCGGCATGAGCTACAAGAACGCCATGGCCGAGCTCGATTTCGGCGGGGGCAAGGCCGTGATCATTGGCGATGCGCGAGCGCACAAGAGCCCGGCGCTGTTCCAGGCCTTCGGGAGGCTGGTCGAATCGCTCGGCGGGCGCTACATCACCGCCGAGGACGTCGGCACCACGACGGCGGACATGGAGCAGGTGGCCACGCAGACACGCTTCGTGAGCGGCCTGGCGCGCAAGAGCGGTGAGGTGGGCGGGGATCCGGGCCCGAAGACGGCCCTCGGGGTGTTCCTGGGGATCCGCGCGGCGGTGCGTTTTCAGCTGGGGCGTTCGCTCGAGGGGGTCGGGGTTGCCGTGCAGGGCCTCGGCGGCGTCGGACATCCTTTGTGCCGGTTGCTCGCCGCCGACGGGGCCCGCCTCACGGTGGCCGACGCCCGCACCGAGCTCGCCCAGCAGGTGGGCGATGAGCTGGGCGCCACGGTGGTGCCGGCCGAGGCCATCCTCGAGCAGCAGGCCGAGGTGCTCGCGCCGTGCGCGCTCGGCGCGGTGCTCAACGAGCGGTCGATTCCGCGGCTGCGCGTGCGGGTCATCGCCGGCGCGGCGAACAACCAGCTGGCGCGCGAAGCGGACGGCCAGGCTCTGATGAAGGCCGGCATCCTCTACGCCCCGGATTACGTGATCAATGCCGGGGGCATCATCAATGTCGCCCACGAGTATCACGGCGGCTCCTCGGAGGCTGCCGTGCGCGCGGCGATCGAGAAGATCCCCGAGCGGCTGAGCGCGATCTTCGAGCGGGCGCGGCGCGAGTCGCTCCCGACCAGCGTCGTGGCCGATCAGATGGCGCGCGAGCGCCTTCAGGCCGGCCGGGCCGGCTGACCCGCGCGGCGCGGCGGCGCCGGCTCCGGCGCGGGGCGGCGGTGAAGTACACTGTCGCCCTCATGAAGCGCGTCATCGCGATTGCCAACCAGAAAGGCGGCGTCGGTAAAACCACGACGGCGGTCAATCTGGCCGCCTCCCTCGCGGCCACCCGGCGGCGAGTGCTGCTGCTCGACATGGATCCGCAGGGCAATGCGACCATGGGCAGCGGGGTCGACAAGTCGCAGCTCGAGCGCGGCGCCTGCGAGGTGCTGCTCGAAGAGAGCGCTCTCGCCGCGGCACTGCGCACCGTCGAGCAGGGCGGCTACGTGTTGCTGCCGGCCAATCAGGATCTCACCGCCGCCGAAGTGCGCCTGCTCGGACTGACGGTCGGGCGCGAGACGCGCCTGAGGCAGGCGCTCGCCCCGGTGCGCGAGGAATACGACGTCATCCTCATCGATTGCCCGCCGGCGCTCAACATGCTCACCGTTAACGCGCTGGTGGCCGCCGACAGCGTGCTCATACCCATGCAGTGCGAGTACTACGCCCTCGAGGGACTCTCGGCGCTGCTCGGCACGATCGAGCAGATCCGCGCGGCGGTCAATCCCGCGCTGCAGATCGAGGGCATCCTGCGGACCATGTTCGACCCGCGCAACAATCTGTCCAACGAAGTGAGCGCCCAGCTGATCATGCACTTCGGCGACAAGGTGTTCCGCACCGTCGTTCCGCGCAACATCCGGCTCGCCGAGGCCCCATCCTTCGGCCGTCCGGTGCTGTTTCACGACAAGGACTCCCGCGGCGCGCTCGCTTACCTGGCGCTCGCCGGGGAGATGATCCGCCGCGCCGAGGGAGCGGCCGAGCCGCCGCAGCCGGGCGAGGCCGAGTCCGAGGCGGCCGGCGGCGAGGCGGCCCCATGAGCCAGAAAAAGCCCACCCTGGGCCGGGGCCTGGCCGATCTGCTCGGTCCGGGGGCCCGTACGGGCCCGGCCGAGACGCCCGCCGCTGCGCGCGCCGCGGGCGGGGACGAGCTGACGCGCCTGCCGCTCGATGTGCTGCAGCGGGGCAAGTACCAGCCGCGCACGGACATGCATCCGGAGTCGCTCGAGGATCTGGCCGGCTCGATCAAGGCGCAGGGGGTGGTGCAACCCATCGTGGTGCGGCCGCTCGCGCGCCCCCCGGGGGCGTCGGCCCGCTATGAGATCATTGCCGGGGAGCGGCGCTGGCGCGCCGCGCAGCTCGCGGGGCTCGCGGACATCCCGGCCATCGTGCGGCACATTCCGGACGAGGCGGCCATCGCCGTCGCGCTGATCGAGAACATCCAGCGCGAGAACCTCAATCCTCTGGAGGAGGCCCGTGCCCTGCAGCGTCTGATCAGCGAATTCGATCTCACGCATGCACAGGCCGCCGAGGCGGTCGGGCGCTCGCGCGCGGGGGTCAGCAACCTGCTGCGACTGCTGGAGCTGCCCGCCGAGGTCTGCGAGCTGATCGAGCGGCGCCAGATAGAGATGGGGCATGCGCGCGCGCTGCTCGGACTGGCGCAGCGCGCCGAGCAGCGCCAGGCGGCCGCCGAGGTGCTCGCCAAGGGGCTCTCGGTGCGCGCCACCGAAGCGCTCGTGCGGCGCATGCTGCGCCCCCCGAGCGCTCCGGCGGCCAGAGCCGCTGCCGACCCCGACGTGCGCCACCTGGAACAACAGCTCGCCGAGAAGCTCGGCGCCCGCGTGGCGATCCACCAGGGGGCAGCCGGCAAGGGCACGCTCACTGTCACCTACAATAGTCTCGACGAACTGGACGGGATCCTCGCCCATATCCATTAGGATTTTCACGGATGCGCGTCCGCAGCAATACTGAGGGCGTTTTCCGGGGAAATTTCACACAATTTTCACAGGCTTAGATCGGCGTCCGATGGAGTAGACTCCCCCGGAAGCGGTCAATATAATCGCGCGGCTTTTTCGGCCCGGCGGGTGAGTGCACCGGCCGGCCGAACGGCGGTCCGACGCGCAGCATTACGCCCGCGAGTGAGATTTCGGTGACCGTGATCGACCTGCCCCAAGCGCGGCGGCTGGCTTTCGGCGTCGTGCTGGGCCAGCTCGCAGCAACGGTGATAGCCGGATTGCTCGCCTGGGCGATCTCCGGGCGGCTCGCGGCTTTCTCGGCCCTGCTCGGCGGCGGCATCGGGACGGCCGCGAGCCTGATTCTGGCGCTCGTCGGATTCGGCCGGCGGGCCGTGGACGCCGAACGGGCGCTGCGCGCTTTTTACGGGGGGGAGGCGCTGAAGCTCGTGGTCGTGATCGGGCTGTTCGTGGCGGCCTTCACATTGACGAAGGTCGCGCCGCTGGCGATGTTCGCGGCCTTCGCTGCGACTTTTTTCGTGTACTGGATCGCGCTTGCCGCCGCCCTGTGGCCGGGTGGCCGTGCGCGCGGTGAGAAGTTTGCCGACCCGGCGTCGCCTGAAACGGTCGACGCCACGCACACAGTGAGAGATTGACGTTCATGGCAGCAGCGCCGTCACAGATCGGTGGGTACATTCTCGAGCACCTCACCTTTCTGACCAACAAACCGCAGACCACGCTCGTGAACTTCACTGTGATCGACTACGACACGGTGTTCTTCTCGGTTCTCCTCGCGGTGCTGTTCGCTGGCAGCTTCTACCTGGTGGCGCGCCGCGCCGCGGCCGGCACCGACCGCGTTCCGCGCGGCTTTCAGAGCTTCGTCGAGATGATCGTCGAGTGGGTCGACTCGCAGGTCAAGGACGTCTATCACGGCACCAACCAGCTGATCGCACCGCTCGCCCTGACGATCTTCTGCTGGGTGTACCTGTTCAACTTCATGGACCTGGTGCCGGTCGATCTGTTGCCTGACATCGCCAAGTCCGTCGGGCTCGCGCACCTGAAGGTCGTGCCGAGCACGGACCTCAACGGCGTGTTCGGCCTGTCGCTCACGGTGTTCGTCTTGATGATCTTCTACAGCATCAAGGTGAAGGGGCCGCTCGGGTTTCTCGCCGAGCTCACCCTGCATCCGTTCAGCAGCAAGAACAAGCTGGTGCAGGCGCTGTTCGTGCCAGTGAACTTCCTGCTCGAGTCGGTCACGCTGATCGCCCGTCCGGTGTCGCTCGCGCTGCGACTGTTCGGCAACATCTTCGCCGGCGAGATGATCTTCGTGCTGCTCGCGCTCCTGACGCTGGTGCACAGCTGGGCTGCGCTCGCCAGCTTCTCCGGCTGGGCGCTGATGCTCCTGCAGGCGGTGCTGACTTTCGCCTGGGGCGTGTTTCACCTGCTGATCATCACGATTCAGGCGTTCATCTTCATGGTGCTGACCATCGTCTACCTGGCGATGGCGCACGAACATCATTGACCGGCTCCTGTTCCCAGACGCATTCATCCTTGAGGAGATTTGAATGGAAAACGTTGCACTGATCCAAGCCATGACCGTGCTCGCCGTGGGCATCATCTTCGGCATGGGCGCGCTCGGCACCGCCATCGGCTTCGGCATTCTCGGCGGCCGCTTCATCGAGGGCTCGGCCCGTCAGCCCGAACTGATGCCTGCCCTGCAGGTCAAGATGTTCCTGGTGGCCGGTCTGCTCGATGCGGTGGCCATGATCGGCATCGGCTTCGCGCTGTTCTTCACCTTCGCGAACCCGTTCGTCTCGGCGCTGACCGCCGTAGCGCATTGAGCCGTTTGCGAGCCGCTGACAGAGCGCTCCTCGGAAGGAGGCGATCGTGCACATCAATCTGACGCTCGTCATCCAGATGGCGGTGTTCGCCGTCCTCATCTGGTTCACGATGAAATTCGTCTGGCCGATGATCCTCGGTCCGATGCAGGAACGTGAGCGCCGGATCGCGCAGGGTCTGGCCGCGGCCAACAAGGGCGAAGAGGAGCTCAAGCAGGCCCGCGCCGGTGCCGAGGCAATCCTGCGCGAGGCGCGTGAGCGCGCCGGGGTCATCGTCGATCAGGCGCAGCGCAGCGCGAATGAGATTCTCGAGCAGGCCCGCGGCGCCGCCACGCAGGAAGGTCAGCGTCTGGTGGCCGCCGCGCAGCAGCAGATCGAGCTCGACGCGGCGCGCGCCAAGGAGCAGTTGCGTCAGCAGGTCGGGGCGCTCGCCGTTGCGGCCGCCGCGAAGCTGCTTGAGCGAGAAATCGACGCCGGCGCGCACGAGGCGCTGCTCAACGAGTTTGCCGCGCAGTTGTAGGCGGAGCACACGATGCCGGACAAGAGCACCATCGCCAGGCCCTACGCCAAGGCTGCATTCGAGGCGGCCAGCGGCCGCTTGGGCGAATGGTCCGAGGGGCTGCACCGGGCGGCGGCAGTGGTCGCCGACGCACGCGTCGCGGCGCTGCTCGACAGCCCGCACGTCACGCCCGGTCAGCTCGCCGAGCTGATCTGCTCGATCGCCGGGCCGCATCTCGATGAGACGGGGTGCAACTTCATCCGCGCGCTCGCGGACAACCGGCGGCTCGAGTGCCTGCCAGAGGTCGCCGCGCGCTTCGATGAGCTCAAGGCCGAAGCCGAGGGAACCATGGACGTCGAAGTCGCCTCGGCGGCACCGCTCACCGATGCGCAGCAGCGCGCGCTCGCGAACGCTCTCGAGCGCCGCCTGCGGCGCACCGTGCGCCTGCGCTGCGTGCTCGATCCGACGCTGATCGGCGGCGCCAGCGTGCGTGCCGGTGATCTCGTCATCGATGGATCGCTGCGCAGCAAACTCGAGCGCATCACGCATCAGCTGACCGCGTAAGCCAATTTCCGGGGAAACATTGTTATGGCCATCAAGGCATCCGAAATCAGCGATCTGATCAAGCAGCGGATCGAGAACTTCAAAGGCGCCACCGAGGCGCGCGACGTCGGCACCATCGTGTCGGTGACCGACGGCATCACCCGAGTCCACGGGCTGGCGGATGCGCGCTACGGTGAGATGCTCGAATTTCCGGGCAACGTGTTCGGTCTGGCGCTGAACCTGGAGCAAGACTCGGTCGGCGCGGTGGTGCTCGGCGAGTACAAGCACCTGCGCGAGGGCGATACGGTCAAGACCACCGGGCGCATTCTCGAGGTGCCGGTCGGGCCGGAGCTGCTCGGCCGCGTGGTCGATGCGCTTGGCCGGCCGATCGATGGCAAGGGCCCCCTGAATGCCACGCGCACCGCCCCCATCGAGCGCGTCGCCCCGGGTGTCATCTACCGCAAATCGGTGAGCCAGCCGGTGCAGACCGGCTACAAGGCCGTCGACTCGATGGTGCCGATCGGCCGCGGCCAGCGCGAGCTGATCATCGGCGACCGCCAGACCGGCAAGACCGCTCTCGCGGTGGACACCATCATCAATCAGAAGAACTCCGGCGTTAAGTGCATCTACGTGGCGATCGGCCAGAAGCAGTCGACCATCGCCGGTGTGGTGCGCAAGCTCGAGGAGCACGGGGCGCTCGCGCACACGGTGATCGTCGCTGCCTCCGCGTCCACTCCGGCGGCCTTGCAGTACATCGCCGCCTATTCGGGCTGCACCATGGGCGAATTCTTCATGGACAACGGCGAGGATGCGCTGATCGTGTACGACGACCTGTCCAAGCAGGCGGTCGCCTACCGGCAGATCTCGCTGCTGCTGCGCCGTCCGCCGGGCCGCGAGGCGTTCCCGGGCGACGTGTTCTACCTGCACTCGCGGCTGCTCGAGCGCAGCGCGCGCGTCAACGAGCAATTCGTCGAGATGCAGACCAAGGGGGCGGTCAAGGGCCGCACCGGCTCGCTCACCGGTCTGCCCATCATCGAAACGCAGGCCGGGGACGTCACCGCGTTCGTCCCGACCAACGTCATCTCGATCACGGACGGGCAGATCTTCCTCGAGACCGATCTGTTCAACGCCGGCGTGCGGCCGGCCATGAACGCCGGCATCTCGGTGTCGCGCGTCGGCGGCGCCGCGCAGACCGACATCATCAAGAAGCTCGGCGGCGGTATCCGCCTGGCGCTTGCGCAGTACCGCGAGCTCGCGGCGTTCTCGCAGTTCGCCTCCGACCTCGACGAGGCCACTCGCAAGCAGCTCGAGCGCGGCCAGCGCGTCACCGAGCTGATGAAGCAGAAACAGTATGCGCCCATGTCGGTCGCCGAGATGGCGCTGTCCATCTATGCCGTCAACAGCGGCTACATGGACAAGGTGGAGCTGAAGAAAATCGTGGCGTTCGAGGCGGCGCTGCAGGCGTTCGCCCATTCCCATTACGCCGCGATGGTCGATCGCATCAATCGCGAGCCGAAGTTGAGCAAGGACAACGAGGCGGAGCTGAAGAAGTGCGTCGAGGACTTCATCGCCACGGGAACCTACTGAGCGCCGTGCGCAGGTCTGTGTTGGCAACATCGACGAGGGGCTCCTGATGCCGGGCACCAAGGAAATCCGCGCCAAGATCACGAGCGTCAAGAACACTCAGAAGATCACGCGCGCCATGCAGATGGTGGCGACCAGCAAGATGCGCCGCGCACAGGAGCGCATGCGCGCTGCGCGCCCGTATGCCGAAAAAATGCGCAACGTCATCGGCCACCTCACCGAGGCGAACCCGGACTACCGCAGTCCGTATCTGCAGCAGCACGATACGGTCCGCAATATCGGCATCATCGTGGTCTCGACCGACCGCGGCCTCGCCGGGGCGCTCAACGCCAACGTCTTCAAGCAGACGCTGCTGCTGATGCGTGAGTGGCAGGGCAAGGGAGCGGCCGCGAAGCTCTGCCTGATCGGGACGAAGGGGCTCGCGTTCTTCCGCCGCCTCGATGCGAAGATTCTCGCCAGCGCTGCGCACCTCGGCGATCGGCCGCACGTGAAGGACCTCATCGGCACGGTCAAGGTGATGCTCGACGCGTACTGCGACGGGGAGATCGACCGTCTGTTCCTGGTGAACGCCGAGTTCGTCAACACCATGACGCAGCGGCCGTCGGTTGTGCAGCTTCTGCCGGTGCAGGCGATCGACACGGAGGACCTTTCGGACCACTGGGACTACATCTACGAGCCCGAGGCCGCGCAGATTCTCGATTCGCTGCTGATGCGCTATATCGAGTCGCAGGTGTATCGCGCGGCGGTCGAGAACGTCGCCTCGGAGATGGCGGCGCGGATGGTGGCCATGAAGGCTGCCACCGACAATGCCGGCAAGTTGATCAATGAAATGCAACTGATTTACAACAAGGCCCGTCAGGCCGCGATCACCAAGGAACTGGCCGAGATCGTGGGCGGCGCGGCCGCGGTTTGAGAGAGACAACACATGGCAACCATGGCCGAAGGCAAGATCACCCAGATCATCGGCGCCGTCATCGACGTCGAATTTCCGCGTGCAGCCATCCCGCGCGTCTACGACGCTCTGAAGATCAAAGACGTCGACCTGACGCTCGAAGTCCAGCAGGAGCTCGGCGACGGCATCGTGCGCACGATCGCCATGGGCCCATCCGAGGGACTGCAGCGCGGCCTTGCCGTCATCGCCACCGGCAACCCGATCACGGTGCCGGTGGGCAAGGCGACGCTGGGGCGCATCATGGACGTGCTCGGCGCACCGCAGGACAACCGCGGTCCGATCAAAACCGAGCACAGCCTGCCGATCCACCGGCCGCCGCCGTCCTTCGAGGATCAGGCGGGCGGCCAGGAGCTGCTGGTCACGGGCATCAAGGTCATCGATCTGCTGGTGCCGTTCGCCAAGGGCGGCAAGGTCGGCCTTTTCGGAGGAGCTGGCGTCGGCAAGACCGTCAACATGCTCGAGCTGATCAATAACATCGCCAAGCAGTACAGCGGCCTGTCGGTGTTCGCCGGAGTCGGCGAGCGCACCCGCGAGGGCAACGACTTCTATCACGAGATGATCGAGTCGGGCGTCATCGATCCGCAGGAGCTGTCGAACTCCAAGGTCGCGATGGTCTACGGGCAGATGAACGAGCCGCCGGGCAATCGCCTGCGCGTCGCGCTCACCGGGCTCACCATGGCCGAGTATTTCCGGGACGAGGTGCGTGAGGACGGTGGCAAGGGCCGCGACGTGCTGCTCTTCATCGACAACATCTATCGCTACACGCTCGCGGGCACTGAGGTGTCGGCACTCCTCGGACGCATGCCCTCGGCCGTGGGCTACCAGCCGACGCTGGCGGAGGAGATGGGCGTGCTGCAGGAGCGCATTACCTCGACCAAGACCGGCTCGATCACCTCGATCCAGGCGGTGTACGTGCCGGCCGACGACTTGACCGACCCCTCGCCGGCGACCACCTTCGCGCACCTCGATGCCACCGTGGTGCTGTCGCGCCAGATTGCCTCGCTCGGTATCTACCCGGCAGTCGACCCGCTCGACTCGACCAGCCGCCAGCTCGATCCGCTGGTGGTCGGCGAGGAACACTACAACACCGCGCGCGGTGTCCAGGCCGTGCTGCAGCGCTACAAGGAGCTGCAGGACATCATCGCCATCCTCGGTATGGACGAGCTCTCGGAGGAGGACAAGCTCACCGTCTTTCGGGCGCGCAAGGTGCAGCGCTTCCTGTCGCAGCCATTCAACGTCGCCAAGGTGTTCACCGGCCAGGACGGCAAGATCGTGCCGCTCGCGGAGACGATCCGCGGCTTCAAGGGCATCATCAGTGGCGAGTTCGACCATCTGCCCGAACAGGCTTTCTACATGGTCGGGACCATCGACGAAGCGGTGGCCAAGGCGAAGTCTCTGCAGTAGGAGAGCCGTGATGGCTGATCCGCACACCATTCATGTCGATATCGTCAGCGCCGAGGGCGAGATCTTCTCGGGGGCGGCGACCATGGTGTTCGCGCCTGCCTCGCAGGGCGAGATCGGCGTGGCGCCGCGTCATGCGCCGCTGCTGTCCATGCTCAAGCCGGGGGAGGTGCGGGTGCAGACTGCGGAGGGCTCCGAGCAGCTCTTCTTCGTCGGCGGCGGCGCGATCGAGGTTCAGCCCCACCAGGTGACCGTGCTGGCGGACACGGCGCTGCGCGCCAAGGACATCGATGAGGCGGCGGCACTCGCCGCCAAGCAGCGCGCCGAGGAGGCGCTGAAAGAGCGCACCGATCACATCACGCAGGCGGAGGCGCTGGCAGAACTGGCACGCGCCGCCGCCCAACTGAAGATCATCGCGAAGCTGCGCAAAGTGCGCGGCTGAGCGGGCGCGCGCCGGCGTGATAATCGAGGCATGAACACGTCCACCTCCGCTCGTTGCGCGGCGCTCTCGGTCGTCATTCTCGCTGCAGGCGAGGGCAAGCGGATGAAATCCCGCCTGCCGAAGGTGCTGCAGCCGCTGGCCGGACGGCCATTGCTCGCGCACGTGATCGAGACCGCCCGGGCGCTCTCGCCGGCCCGTATCCACGTCGTCTACGGCCACGGCGGCGAACACGTGCGCGCGGCTTTCCCGGACGGTGGCCTCGACTGGGTGCGCCAGCCCGAACAGCTCGGCACCGGCCACGCGATGCAGCAGGCTGCCCCCGGGATACCCGACACGGACATCGTGTTGGTGCTGTACGGCGACGTACCTCTGCTGCGCGCCGAGACCCTCGTGCCACTGGTCGATATCGCCGCGACCGGGGACCTCGCACTCCTGACCATGCGGCCACAGGACCCGGCGGGCTACGGTCGGATCGTGCGCGACGCGGCGGGCAAAGTGGCGCGCATCGTCGAGCAGAAGGATGCCTCCGCCGAAGAGCGGCGCATCGAGGAATGCAACACCGGTATCCTCGCCGCGCCGGCCGGGGGCCTCAAGGAATGGCTGGCGCGGCTGGGCAACGACAATGCGCAGCGCGAGTATTACCTGACGGACGTGATCGGGCTGGCGGTCCGCGCGGGCGTTACTGTCACCCCGGTGCGGCTCGCCGATCCGATCGAAGCCTTGGGTGTCAACGACAAGGAGCAACTCGCGCAGCTCGAAACCGTATGCCGGCGCAACGCCGCGCGCGCTCTGATGCGCGCCGGCGTCACCATCGCCGATCCGGCTCGGCTCGACGTGCGCGGGGAGGTCACTCATGGGCAGGATGTATTCCTCGACGTCAATGTCGTGCTCGAAGGCCGGGTGACGCTCGGCAATGGCGTGCGCATCGGACCGGGATGCGTGATCCGCGACAGCCAGATCGGTGACGATACCGAGGTGTTCGCACACTGCGTGCTTGATGGCGCGCGCATCGGCACGGGCGGGCGCATCGGCCCATTCTCGCGTATTCGCCCCACGACCCGCCTCGCCGCAGGCGTACACATCGGCAATTTCGTTGAGGTCAAGAATTCGAGCCTGGGGAGCGAGTCGAAGGCCAACCACCTCTCTTATGTGGGCGACGCCGAGGTCGGCGCGCACGTCAACGTCGGCGCCGGGACGATCGTCGCGAACTACGACGGGGCTAACAAACACCGCACCCGCATCGGGGACGGGGCGCACACGGGTTCGAACAGCGTCCTGGTCGCGCCCATCACGGTCGGTGAGGGTGCCACGATCGCCGCCGGCTCGACGGTCACGAAAGAAGTGCCCGCGGGCAAGCTCACGATCGCGCGCGCGCGGCAGACGACGATCGAAGGCTGGCAGCGGCCGGTCAAGAAAAAAAATTAACCGCTCTGCGGCGGCGCTCAGCTGCGCAGGCCGCGGCGTCCGACCCGAGCCGCAAACGCCGCAGGCGGTTCGCGGTAAATCCGCCGCGCCAGGCGCAGCGCCCTTGCGACCAGACGGTCATGGCGGGCATCGATACGCGCGAGCAGCCGTTTGCGCGCCCCCGGCGCCATGGGCGTGTCCGCCACCTTGCCGCTCAGCACGGTGAGATTGTGGTCGTCACCCAGTAGGTCCGAGAGGTGATGGGTCGCCGCAGCAAGCGCTCCGAGGCTCCTGGCGCGCGCCGTGGCCAGCGCCTCGAGCTGATGCCAGAGGTATTTCGTCTGCTTACGCAGTTCGTGGAGATTCTCCGGCGAAGGATGCGCCTGTATGCACTCGAGGGTCGCTCGCGCCCGTGCGTAGACTTGACGCACACCGCGCTCAACGACCGGCCAGTCGTACCGATCGGCCGGTTCCTCTGCCAGCCGCCGGCGGACGGTGCGCAGTGCGTTCGAGGCTTGCTTCACGGTTGACCCGCCACCGCGCAGTTCGTCGCGCGATTGCGCGTGCTCGCGCCGCAAGCGGACCTGAAGGGCCGAGCCGACACCGCGCTCAGGCAGACCCTTCAGGGTATCGAGCAGAACCTTGCTGTCCCGCGCGGCGCCCAATCCATGGGCCGCATCCCGTAGCACGGCGTTGTCGTTGCGGTAGTCCTCCTCGCCGAGCCCCGCGCGCATCATGCGCAGCATCGCCCGGGCCCGCTTGAGGTTCTTGCGCACAGCGTGCACCGCGTGGTCCGATAATGGCGGCGCCTCGAGCAGCGCGATCGCCTCGGCCAGGCTTTGGCGGGCGATACGACGCACGTCCGGAGGATCGAAGCAGGGAATGCGGCGCCGCGCAGTCACCGCATCAGGCTACGGAGGGCGGCCCTTCCGGTCTATCCGCAATGACCGACGCCCGCATCAAATTGCCGTCAAGACGCACTAACCTGCGGCGAACTCCTGGGATCAAGCTCCGATCAGGCCCGCTCGACGCAACCTGCGTGCCCCGGCACCATCGCGCTACGCGCCCTTTTGGGCGGAACCACCGCTCGAACTGTGCGCCTCGCGTGCCTCGGCGCCTGAAGTTCAGGCAAACTGTCGGCCCTTTTTGGGCGGCCAAGGTTTGAGCCATGTGCGGAATCGTCGGCGCGGTAGCCGAGCGCAACATCGTCCCGGTCCTGATCGAGGGCCTGCGCCGCCTCGAGTATCGCGGCTACGACTCCGCTGGCTTGGCGGTGATCGGCGCCGGCCGACTGACCCGGCTGCGCACAGTCGGCAAGGTCCAGAAGCTCGAGGAGGCCCTCGCGGCCACCCCGGCCAGCGGCGACACCGGCATCGCCCATACGCGCTGGGCGACGCACGGCGCGCCGAGCGAGCGCAACGCGCACCCGCATCTGTCGCGCGAGGGTCTCGCGATCGTCCATAACGGCATCATCGAGAACCACGAAGCGCTGCGCGCCGATCTCGAGCGCCGCGGCTACCGCTTCGACTCGGAGACCGACACCGAAGTCGTCGCGCACCGCATCCACTTCCATCTGCAGGGCTCGCACGACCTGCTCGCAGCAGTCCGGGCCACGGTTGCAGAACTCGAAGGCGCCTACGCCCTGGCCGTGATCAGCGAGCAGGAGCCCGGTCGCGTGGTGGCTGCGCGGGCGGGATGTCCGGTCGTCGTCGGCCTCGGCGTCGAGGAGAACTTCGTCGCCTCGGATGTCGCGGCGCTGCTGCCCGTGACCCGGCGTTTCATGTTTCTGGAGGAAGGAGACCTCGCCGACATCCGCCGCAAGTCCATCCGCATCATTGACGCGAACGGCGCCGACGTGGAGCGCGCCGTGCGCGAGAGCGACCTCAGCGCGGATGCGGCAGAGAAGGGTCCGTACCGCCACTTCATGCTCAAGGAGATCCACGAGCAGCCGCGTGCCATCGCCGATACGCTCGCCGAGCGGGTCGCGCACGGGCGGCTGCTCGAGGCCGCGTTCGGCCCCACGGCCGCCGAAGTATTCAAGCGTACCGCCTGCGTGCACATCGTCGCATGCGGCACCAGCTACCACGCCGCCTCGGTGGTGCGTTATTTCATCGAGCAGATCTGCCGGATTCCCTGCGCCGTCGATATCGCCAGCGAGTACCGTTATCGCAATCCGCTGGTGCCGCCCAATTCGCTGTTCGTCACCATCTCGCAGTCCGGCGAAACGGCGGACACGCTCGCCGCACTGCGGCTCGCCAAACAGTCCGGTTATGTCTCAACGCTTGCCATCTGCAACGTCCCGGAAAGCTCTCTGGTGCGCGAATCGGAGCTGGTGATGCTCACGCGCGCCGGGCCAGAAATCGGTGTGGCCTCCACCAAGGCATTCACCACCCAGTTGACCGCTCTGGCCATGCTCACCGTCGCGCTCGCCCGCTACCACGGCGGAGACGCTGAGCGCGAACAGGGCCTGGTCACCCGGCTGATCGAACTGCCCGGCCTGATCGAGAAGGCGCTTACTCTCGATCCGGTCATTCACCGCCTGGCCGAGCGCTTCGCCGACAAGCACCACACGCTGTTTCTCGGCCGCGGCGCACTGTATCCGATTGCGATGGAGGGGGCGCTGAAGCTGAAGGAAATCTCCTACATCCATGCCGAGAGCTATCCGGCCGGTGAGCTCAAGCATGGACCGCTGGCGCTCGTCGATGCCGATATGCCCGTGATCGCGGTGGCACCGAACAACGATCTGCTCGAGAAGCTCAAGTCCAATCTCATGGAAGTGCGCGCCCGCGGCGGTGAGCTCATCGTGTTCGCCGATCCGGAGTCCGGTCTGCGGCCGAGCGACGGTGTGACGGTCATCGAGATGCCGAAGCATGTCACCTACTTCCAGGCCCCTGCGGTCTACACCGTGCCGCTTCAGCTGCTCGCCTACCACGTCGCCATCCTCAAAGGCACCGACGTAGACCAGCCTCGCAATCTCGCAAAGAGCGTGACTGTGGAGTAACGTCTCCTCGGACCGAATCAATGTTGTGCGACTGAATTGAAGTCGTTGTCCCGAAATTGTCCCTGGCACCCTCTCGCTCTTTATTGCATCATGCGATGAAGAGTGGTGTCAGAGCGAGTTGGCCCGGCTTCAGCTCGTCCCCTGAAGCTACGAACGTGCCGACTCCATCTGCTCTCGCGCATAACGCGAGGGTGGCAGTCCGACATGGCGGGTAAAGGCGACGCTGAACGTGCTGGCGGAGCTGTAGCCGACGCGCTGCGCAATCTCGGCGATGCGGCCTTCGTTGCGGTGTAGCAGGTTTTTCGCCAGTGCCATGCGCCAGGTGAGCAGGTATTCCATCGGCGCGACGCCGACCGCGCGGTTGAAACGCTCGAAAAAACTCGAGCGCGAGAGCGCGGCCTCCTTCGCCAGCTCAGCCACGGTCCACGCGTGCGTCGGGCGTTCGTGCATCCGGCGGATCGCAGCCGCGAGGCGGCTGTCGGCAAGCCCGCGCACCAGGCCCGGTGACGCGTTCGTGCCAGTCGTGGACCGCAGCGCCTCGATCAGCAGCACTTCCAGCAGCCGCGAGAGCACGACCTCGCGCGCGGGCCGCTGCGCACGTGATTCCTCTCGCACCAGTTGCACAAGCGTGGCCAGTCGCTGTCCACCGCGGACATGCACCAATTGCGGCACCAGCGAGACCAGCAATGCCGAGTCCGGCGAATCGAAGCTGCAGTGGCCCACCATCATGCGCGCATCGATCGGGCGGCCCGCAGCGCCGATTCTGAATTCACCGTCGCCCAGTGCGACGGGCACTGCCGTCTCGATGTCCGGCGCAGGTGGCTCAAGGCTGGACAGCGTAAAGCCGTAGGCGGCGGGAATCAGGACGAAGTCACCCGACAAGAGCTCGATGGACTCGTGTCCGTCGATCGCGATATGGCAGCCGCCCTCGAGGATCACGCCATAGAACGGCTGGCCGGCATCCTCGCGACTGATGCGCCAGGGGCTGGTGCCGAGGACGAGTTTGGAGAACCGGGCACGCGGTTGCAGCAGTGTCACTACCTCAGCTAACGGATCGATCATCTCCGGACTCTCACCCATGAAGTCAGGACTTTCCATGGTAACAAGTACGGTTTTGGCGATCTATCATGTGGGCATACCCAAACCAGCCCACAGGACTTGCCATGAAAACCACTCTGATCAGTGGCTGCTCTTCCGGATTCGGCCTTAAGATCGCCGGCTACTTCCTGGCCCGCGAATGGCAGGTCATCGCCACGATGCGCACACCGCGTGCCGACGTGCTGCCGCCATCAGACCGCCTGCGCGTGCTGGCGCTCGACGTCACCGACCCGGAGAGTATTCGCAAGGCCGTCGAGGCCGCAGGCCCGATCGACGTCCTCGTCAACAACGCGGGCATCGCAGCACCTTCCCCGGCCGAACTCACATCGATCGCGACAGTGCGCGAGCTTTTCGAGACCGACACCCTCGGCACGATCGCCTTGACGCAAGCGGTGCTGCCGCAGTTTCGGCAGCGCAAGGCTGGCGTCATCGTGAACGTCACATCGAGCGCGACGCTGAAGGCATTGCCCCTGATCGCTGCGTACCGCGCAAGCACGGCGGCGGTGAACGCCTTCACCGAATCGATGGCGCTGGAGCTTGAGCCGTTCGGTGTGCGAGCACATTTGGTGCTGCCGGGCCGTGCGCCCGACACCCGCTTCGGCGAAAACGCGCGCGCCCGCATGCTCGGCTTCGACCACGAGACCTATGCCGATCTCGCCAGGAACGTCATGGCGCATCTGGCCGATACGTCGTCTCCAATCACCCGGCCACAGGACGTCGCCGAAGCCGTGTGGCGCGCAGCGACCGATCCATCGTCCCCGCTGCGCATCCCGGCCGGCGCCGACGCTGAAGCGTGGGCGGCCGAGGTCCAATGACCAGCCAGCGCCACCGCCGAACTGAAATCAACCATGATTTCCATGCGCCATCCAACCAGGAGATTCCCATGCAGAGCAAACCCGTCGCCCTGGTCACCGGGGCCAATCAAGGCATCGGCCTGCAAATCGCCAAGAACCTCGTGACGCCCGGTTTCACTGCGCTGGTCGGGTCGCCCAAGCTTGAGCGCGCTGCAGCTGCAGCCAGGGAGGATCGGAGCGATGCGCATGCGCTCCAACGTGAGGTGACGCATCAGGCTTCGATTGTACTCCGGCAGCAACCCTGCGGGAGCGCCCGATTTGATCTAGCAACCAGCAGAACCCGTGCGCGGAGACGCCGCTGCTCGGCCCGGCTGCTGCAGGTGCCGGCCTGTCGGTCGGCTGAGGCGCTGTGGACTACCGGGAAAACCGTGCCACCTCAGGCCGCGTTACCCACTCGGAATTCGATAGAGTCACAATCCTTTCCTCTCAAACCTTGAGCGCCAGCATGTGGGCGCTGAGAGTGCGGGCGCAATCAGGTGTCAGATTGGACTCCGGTTGATCCTTCCACGATCCACTCCACCGACGATCAGCGACCACAAATCGCGGCCCCTGATGCGCTCAGATGCGGGCCCAATGAGAAACCGAGGGGCCGCCCGGCCACCTCGCCTTGGGGGTTGGTTCGGGTTGCACCTTCTCAACCGCGCAACCTTCGATGACGCCCGACGCGGATGTGCTTCTCGCCGCGATACAATCCTCGGACCCACCGAGAGCAATGCCTCAATCCTGGTCGAAGCTGACGGCGTGCGCAGTGGCCCGGCCCGGTAGCCGAGGCTCAGAGCTGCTGAGTCTGCGGCTTCACCGCAGCGAGCGAAACTCTGAGCGTCGCGAGCCTGTGCGGCCAATTGGCCCACGGCGCGCCTTGCGACAACGCCTCCACGGACAGGGCGCGAACGTCCTGGACGCTGACCGGTACGCGCTCACCTGCCGCAAGGGCCGATCGCATGAGATAATAATGAAACAGCTGCGTCTCGGGAGCACCGGTACCCAGCACGCGCTGATACTGCGCGACGGCGGTCTCAAGATCCGCAAGACCGTCAGAGGTATGACCAGTTGCAATTTTGGCCAGGTCCAGGCATGCCCGGGCGCGCAGGGTCATGGGATGATCCGCTCCCGCGCTCGCCAGCTCATCCCGATAAGCCTGCCTCAGCTGCACCAGCGCAAGCGCGTCGGCGCCTTGCCGCAGGTTGAGCCACCCTAGATAGGTGAGCGCTTGCGCCGTCAGTCCGTCGTCACCGATCGTCTTCTTTAGGTGTGTATACGCGGCCTCGAGCATGGGTTTGGCCTCCCGGTCGTGGCCCGCAAGAAACAGCCCGATCCCGTAGCGCTCCTCGATCGTTCCGCTGAGCGTGCCAGGAACCGGTTCGGCCCGCCGCACGGCCCGCAGCGCCGCCTCGAACAGCGGCCGCGCCCTGTCGAATTGACCGGTGGCCGCATAGCACCATGCGAGCGAGGTCTGCTGAATTACCACATGGCTCAGGTGCGCGGCGTCGCGATCGGGCGCTTCGCTCAGCGCGCGCTGGAAAAACGGTATCGCAGCGCGGAACCGCTGTGTCAGCAGCCAGTAATTGCCGTTGATGACGTCACGGATCACTAGCGTCTGCGCGCTGGCGGCAGATACTCGGTCGAGCTGACGGTTGGCCTGATCGAGCAGCCGCCGCGCCGCTGCAAATTTCTGCTTGACCGTGAGCGCGAAGGCAAGGCGGTATTCGGCCTGAATCGTGCGGTCATCGATCGCCCCGGCTGCGCGGTCGAGTTTGACCGCACGGCGCACCTGCTTTTCGGCTGCGGCGTAGTCCCCGTCTTCGACGTAGACTTGTCCGATCGTCGCGCGAATCGCGGCCTCGATCTGCGGCTGTCCCGGGAACTTCCCATGTAGCCTAGCCGCGGCGCGATCCACTGCGTCACGGACGGTTTGCGGTCCTCCGGCACCATCGGCAACACTGAACGGCGAGCCTTCGGAGAGAATGTCCTGGTCGAGGAAATTGACAACCCCGTCCGCAATCGACGCCTCGACCCGGGCGCGGTCGCGCGCACTCACCGCAGCCTCATAACTCCGCAGGCTGATCCCGAGCCCGATCACGAGCACCACAAACGTCGCGATCAGCCACGGACGGCGGGCCTGCGCGCGCTCCAGCCGGCGCTGCAACGCAATCTGCTGGCGATCGCGGTCGACGGCTTGCGCGAATTCCGCGCGCCGACGCTCCAGCGCGCGTAATCGCGTCGCCAGATCCGCTGCAGACGACAGGCGCTCCTGCGGTGCATCGTGGGCGGCGGCTGCGATGTCCTGTCGGAGCAATTCATCGGGAACATTGCGTTCCCAGCCGGCGGTAATCGGCCGGCGCAGGTCACCGACGATGACTTGGTAGAGCATGACGCCGAGCGCATAGATGTCCGAGGCGATCGTTGGGGCGTCGCCCCGCAGAACTTCCGGCGCCAAGTAATTGAGCGTGCCCTGCAGGTTCTGAACCTCCTCGATGACGGTCCGCGTCAGATCGGCGGGCGTGATTCCGAGTGCAGCCAATCGCCGCGGCTCGATGAGACGTCCGGAACCGAAGTCGGACCATCGGATGCGCGACCGTCCGTCCGTGTCCGTCCATACGAGCAGGTTGGAAGGCTTGATGTCCAGGTGCAGCACCCCGAGCGCATGGGCGGCTGCGAGCGCCTCGGCGGCCTGGGCGAGAAGATCAAGCCGTTCTGCGAGCGGCACTTCGGCGCCCCCGCCGTGCGCCTCGAGCCAATCGGCCAGGTTGCCCTGTGGACAGTATTCGAACGCGATGAAGAACGGCGGGACGGCAAAGTTCTGTTCGAGAAGGCGGACGAAATCCGGCCGTGGACCGAGGCCGACACGCAGCACCCGGTGAATGAACGCTTCACGGCGCAGGGCCGCGAGATCCCGTGCGTCAAAGCCGTATTTGAAGACCCGGCGCTCCTGGGTGCTCGGGTTGAACCCCAGCCAGACTCGGCCGTCTTCGAACCGCCGCTCCAGCTGCCAGCCCGGGCAAACCGGCGCCGGATCTCCGGTACGAAAATCATCGCCGGAATATCTGGCGGACGAAATCCTTTCCTCGGTCTGCTCCCGTACGACGCGGCCGGTGAACCGGTAGCCGAATCCGTGCACCGTCAGGATCAGGGTCTGATCTTCGTCGTCGAGCGCGAGGCGCAACCGATTGATACAGCGTGTGATCACCGATTCGGAAAGCACGCGCCCGGACCAGACGCTGTCCATCAGCTCCGCCTTCGTGACGAGCTCGCCGGCATGGCGCAGAAGCTCCACCAGCACCGCGAGTGGTCGGGGTTCTACCCTGAGCGGCACTCCATCGGCCAGCAGCTCCAGTCTGTCGGCATCAAATCGGAATTTTCCAAAACAAAAGACTTCGCTCACGGAGTATGCCTGCAGAGGTTGTCCCCCGTATCTGTGGCAGTGCGAACCCAATTGCGGCCGCCATCAGAAATCATCAGAACTTCCTCATGCTTCATCAGGAACTGTCCCCCATGAAGCTACTACAGTGCCCGCCGAAGCGCGATGCTCAACCGGTTCAATTCTAGAAAACGACAGCGAATTCATAAACTTATGATTTCCATCAATTATATGAACGAAACTCCTGATTCGCAAAATCCGAATCGGCAGATGGCGGCTTTGCGCGCGTTGACGAGCGGGACGATCCTGCTCGTGCTTACCGTCCTCGCCGGCTGCGGCGGGGGAAATTCCGCCACCGGCAGCGCTACGACTTCGGGTACGGGAGGCGGAGCCACCGCAACCTACTCCATCGGCGGTACCGTCACCGGACTCAGCGCCAACGGGCTGACCCTCACCGATGGAACTGAGACGGTCTCGCCGGCGGCCACTGCGACAACGTTCACCTTTCCGACCGCAGTTGCTTCCGGCACGGCCTACACGGTTACCGTCACCTCCCAGCCCACAGGGCTCACCTGCACGGTCAGCAACGGAACTGGCACCGTCGCTTCGACCGACGTCACCAGCGTCAAGGTTGCGTGCGCCACAAACAATTTGAGCGGCACGGCAGCAACCGGCAGCCCGATCACCGACGCCACCGTGACCCTCGTCGACAGTCAAGGTGCCCAGGTCACCGCCAAGACCGACAGCAAAGGCAACTATTCCCTCAGCACCGCCGGCATGACGCCGCCGTTCCTGGTAAAAGTGGTCACGGCGAGCCCCTCGCCGAATGGCTACGCCACCGGGACCGTCTTCTACAGCGTGAGCGATCAGGCCACACCCAGCGTGATCAATGTCACGCCTCTGACCGATCTGATTATCCGCGACTGGTATGCCGCGCAGAGCGCACCGGTTACGGTCGATACGGCGTTCGCGAATCCCAAGTCGAATCCACCTCCTACAGCCACCGAAGTGCAGCTCGTCCAGGCGGTTGTGCTCGAGATCGTCCAGCCGGTACTGCAGCAACAGGGCGTCAATCCACTGGGTCTCGACCTGATATCGGGAACATTCAGCGCCAATGGCGCCGGCGTCGACGCAGCGCTGGATCAGATCAAGCCGATTACGTACAACAGCACCGACACCACCGCATCATTGACCATCGATACGACGACCACGACGACGCAGACGACGACCGTCACGGCCAGCCCCGGCAGCACTCAGATCAGTACGACGACCAGCAATTCCGCGAGCAGCACCACGACCAGCTCTGTCGTCTCAACCGCGATCATCCCGGCGAGCTCCGCGGAAGCGGCGGCCCTCGCCGGTGCGCAGGCCACTCTAACGTCGGTCGCAAGCACCATCAATACCAAGGGGTCGGCGCTCACGGCGACGGATCTGCAGCCCTATCTCGACAGCGCATATCTCAATGACGGAACGAATGCCACCCAGCAGGCGCAGGAGATCGCCCAGCAATTGGCCGGTGCCACCATCGATTCTTTCCAGGTGACACAGGTCGAGAGCTATGACGGCACCAACAATCTGATCGGCATCACCGGCACCATGGTCTACACAGCGGGAGGCGTGACCGGATCGCAGCGGATCGGTTACGGCAACAATGCCGGCCTGCTGTTCAAGCAGGAAACGAACGGCAGCTGGCTGATGTACGGCGATCAGCAAGAAGTCAAGACATGGGCGCAGATCTGGACGTATACCCAGGACGGCGTCAGCGGCAACCCCCAGACCACTCAGGAACTCTACCTGGCTGCGCAGGCTCCCGCCGCAGCTGCGGTGACGCCCTGTGTATCAAATTACGCGAGTACCGTGACGGCATATTCGGCCAATCCGGTCACCGTCACGGTGCAGAACGGCACAACAGCCACCATCGACTCGAACGGCTATCCCCTACCGCAAGAAACCACGCTCTTCCAGGGAGCATCCGGCGCGGACACCTGCCAGTTCGATGACGGCGTCGCCTTGCTGGCCCCCGCTGGTCTGCCTGGCCTAGTCGGCAACAGCTTCGGATTTGCGATCAACGGCGGCGCGCAGGTTCCCGCTCTGGCGCAGACGATCCAGGGCTTTACCACCGAAGCGATCAATTTCATGAACCTGACGAGCCACGCGTTGTCGGCCGCGCAGCTCGGACAGTCGCTGACGGTGCAGTGGTCGTTGCCGGTGACTTTCCCGATCACAGACATCAAAGTGTTCGGCAATGTCTGGGTGGCGAGCGGGTCAAATTACGTCAATTGCACCGTCAAGCCGGGTACCCCGATCGCGGTGACCTCAACGAGCACGACGCTTACGCTGCCGACGAGCTGCAACGGCATACCTGTCGTCAGTTTGACGAGCAATTCCGGACCCGGAAGCGCGGCAAGTGTGACGGTTCAGGTAGATGGAGCCAATGGTCAGAAGTCCATGGCCACATGGAGCTTCGACTAACCGCAATGACGCTTAATAAGCGTGCCGCGCCTTGCTCGTTGCCGCGGGCAGCAGATTCGCATCCAAATCCCCCTGAGCGCGGTGGCGCGTCATTAACGGCGCCCGCCTTAAGCTGATGAGGGAAGGTCACTGCAAGACCTAGAGAGAAGCTCGCCGGCATCGGTAAGCCGGTGTCACCACAAGACTGATGAACGGCTCCCGAGAATGGCCAATGAGATCGTCATGCTGAATTCCATTTTTCCTAACGTTAAATGCACATCGATAGTCAAGCCCGCGCGTCGCAGGAGTTCAGCACGCCTCTCGCACGACCACGGATCGACCTTGAGCAGTCTACCGCCTGCCGGCCTGTCCGGCCGCGGGGATCGAACAGAAAGTGCTCACATCGAAGCCAGTCAGCGATTGGGAGTCGCCTTCCTCGCGAGCAGCGGCGCTCGTGCGCACAACCCCCAATTTCATCTCCATAAGCAATCATCGGAGCTTTCTCCAGAATTCTCAGGCTCTATTCGCTGCGCCGCCATACCGACCAGCGTGCACCGGTAGACGTCCGACGGACAGAATCCCAAAACTAGATTAACCTCATATGGTTGTATTCAATATGACGCGCACGATTAAGACGCTCAGCATGCAAGTTTGGCGATGGGTAGAGCGAGCGAGGT
>JAKAYU010000181.1 GCA_021809525.1 Pseudomonadota bacterium
AGCCAGGTACTCTATCCAACTGAGCTACGGGCGCGCGGCAGCGGCATTCTATCAGGAGGCGATGTTGCGCAGATACCGCGCGCCGCGGGGGCGAGCGGCATCATGCATTCGAGGTATGCGCGCATGGGACCGTTCACCGCCATCAGGGCCTGCGTCTTCGACCCCTGCGGTAAGCTGTTTGGTTTCGCGTCAGCCGCCGCGCAGTGCTCGGAGGTACCCGCGCACCGGCGAGGCGCTGGACTTCACGCTCGCGAGCCTCGAGATCGCCTCGCCCGGACTGCACGCGCCTGATGAAGCTCCAGCTCTGAGGCGCGGCCTTTCCCGAGCTGCCGCAGGTGCTGCGGCAGCCGCGCGCGCGGGGGAAGGGGCGTCACGGCGATCCGGTCAAACGGGCCGCCCGCGATGCTGCACGCGGCGGTGCGCGCGGACATCAGCGGGCTGCTCGATGCGCTCCTTCCGGCCGATGCCACGCGGCAGTACAGACTCACCCGAGTGTGTACGAGTACGCCTTGGGAGGGTCTTGTGCAAGCTCGGTGTGCGCGCCGAGCAGGTCTCGTTCCAGTCCTCGGACGCCCGTGTAGCCTCGGCGTGCGGCATGCTCGCGGCCTGGTGCAACCGCTGCCGCCGACGGCGCGAACGGCTGCCCGGGCAGCCGGACCGGGAGATAGGCTCTCTCGCGAAGCTCCCCGCCCTGCTGCCCCCCGGTTTGACCCCCTCCGCCGCCCGGGCTGCCCCCGCCTGCGTGCCGGGTCGGGCGGGCCGCCTCAAGAAGCGCAAACGCCAGTGGCCCGGATCAAGCCCCACCTTTAATATTGGGGGTTGTCCATCCAGAGGGTCTCTCATGAAATCATTGTTCGCCGCGGCGGCTGTCGCCTCGCTCGCTCTCGCCCCCGCTTATGCCGCCTGCATGTACCCGCCCGCGCCGACGCATCTTCCGGACGGCAACGTCGCGACGCTGGCGCAGATGCTGAGCGCACAGAAAAGCGTCAAGACCTACAATAATCAGATGATGTCCTATCTCGCCTGCATCAAGAAGCAGAGCGATGCGGCCATCGCCAAGGATGCGATGAAACTCAGCAAGAAGCAGATCGCCGCGCTCGAGACGATGGAGATCCAGCGCCACAATGCGGCCATCGATCAGCTCAAGAGCATCGCCAGCGAGTTCAACGCCCAGGTCCGTATCTACAAGAAGAAGCACGCCACCAAGAGCAACTAGGACGCGCGGGACGGGGGCACCATGATCGCTCCGGGGCAAGCGGATGAGCTGATCGGACGGCATCTGACTTGCCTGCCGACGGTCTCGCTGCCGTTGCTGCAGTGCGCCGGGGCGGTGCTGCGCGAGGACATCCAGGCCGAGCGCGATCAGCCGCCCTTCGACCGCGTCACCATGGACGGGATCGCGCTCGACAGCGCCGCGGTGAGCCGCGGCACGCGGCGCTTTGCGGTTCAGGCGAGCCAGGCGGCCGGCGATGCGCCGCTGACGCTCGCATCGGGGCAGGCGTGCATCGAGGTGATGACCGGAACGCCGCTGCCGGCGGGCTGCGACTGTGTGGTCCCGGTCGAGCAGATCACACTGGCCGACGGGATCGCGAGTCTGCGCGAGGGCCTCGAAGTGCGGCCCGGCCAGAACGTGCACCGGCGCGGCACGGATGCCCGCCAGGGCGCACTGCTGCTCACCGCCGGAATGCGCTTGGGCCCGCCGCAGATCGCGGTGGCCGCTGCGGCGGGCAAGGCGCGGGTCCAGGTCGCCAGCCAGCCGATGCTGGCGGTCATCTCCACCGGCAACGAGCTGATCGAGCCCGGCGAACCGATCCTGGCGCACCAGGTGCGCCGCTCGAACGCCTATGCGATCGCCGCAGCGCTGCGACTGCACGGCTATCAGCGCATCGCCACCGAGCACATCCGCGACGATACCGCCGAGCTGCACGCTCGGCTGAAATTCCACTTGGAGACCCACGATGTGCTGGTGCTGAGCGGCGGGGTGTCCATGGGGCGTCTCGATCTGGTTCCCCAGGTGCTCGATGCGCTCGGCGTGCGCTGCGTCTTCCACAAGGTGGCGCAGCGCCCCGGCAAGCCGTTGTGGTTCGGCGTCGCGCCCACGGGTGCCGCCGTGCTGGCCCTGCCCGGCAATCCCGTCTCCACCGCGGTGTGCGTCTCGCGCTATGTGCTGCCGGCACTGGCGGCCGCTCAGGGCCACACCCCGGCACCACCGGAGCGGATTGCGCTCGGGGAGCCTTTCACCGTGACGCCCGCGCTCTCGTTCTTCCTCCCGGTGCGGCTCCTCACCGATGAGCAGGGCTGCTGCCGGGCCATGCCCAGGCCGACGCAGGGCTCGGGGGACTTCACGTCACTCGTGGGTACCGATGGGTTCGTGGAACTGCCGCCCGGGCCGAACACCTACCCCGCCGGATTCGTGGCACCGCTGTACCGCTGGTAGCCCCGGCCGGGGGATGGCATTCCGTCCCCGCGAATGATAAAGATCCTCTAATGAGTGTACGCGACGCCCTCACCGCGCGCGCGCCGGCCGGATTGCGCGACCGGCGCGGCCGGATGCTGCACGATCTGCGCATTTCGGTCATGGACCGCTGCAACTTCCGCTGCCCGTACTGCATGCCGCGGGAGACCTTTCACGAGACCTACCGCTTTCTCGGCTCGCGCGAGCGGCTCGCCTTCGATGAGATCGTGCGACTGGCGCGTCTGCTGGTGCGCCTCGGGGTGCGCAAGCTGCGCCTGACGGGCGGGGAGCCGCTGCTGCGGCCGAATCTCACCGATCTCATCGGCGATCTCACGGCCATCGACGGCATCGAGGACGTGGCGCTGACGACCAACGGCACGCTGCTCGGCAAGTACGCGTTCGAGCTGCGCGCCGCCGGCCTGCAGCGCGTCACGGTCAGCCTGGACAGTCTCGACCCGCAGGTGTTTATGCGCATGAGCGGAGGGTTCGGCGGCCTGGAGGAGGCGCTCGCCGGCATCGAGCAGGCTGGGCGCGCAGGCCTCGGCCCGATCAAGGTCAATGCGGTGGTGCAGCGCGGGGTGAACGACCACACGGTGCTCGATCTCCTCGAGCGGTTCCGGGGCACTGGCGTGATCGTACGGTTCATCGAATACATGGACGTCGGCAACCGCAATCACTGGCGGCGCGATGCCGTCGTGCCCTCGCGCGAGCTGCTCGCACGCATCGCGGCGCGCTGGCCGCTCGAGCCGCTGCAGCCGGCCTACCGCGGCGAAGTGGCCGAGCGCTATGCCTTCACCGACGGCGCCGGCGAGGTGGGATTCATCTCGTCGGTCACCCAGCCGTTCTGCGGCGACTGCACCCGGGCACGGCTGTCCTCCGACGGCGTGCTGTACACCTGCCTGTTCGCCACGCAAGGTATGCCGCTGCGCGACCGGCTGCGCAGCGGCGCGAGCGACGAGGATCTGCTCGATGCGCTGCGTGCGCTCTGGCGCGCCCGCGCCGACAACTACAGCGAGCAGCGCCAGGAGGCGCGCGCCGCCGAGGGCGCGCGCAAGGTTGAAATGTTCTACATTGGTGGCTGATGGCGCCGAGCAGACTGTCCCATCTCGATCGGAACGACCGCCCGGCCATGGTGGATGTGGGCGCCAAGGAGGTGACGCTGCGCGAGGCGACCGCCGAAGCACGCGTGCGACTGCCGCGTCCGATCGCCGCCGAACTGCGCCGCAGCGGTCATCGCACCCACAAGGGTCCGGTGTTCGACACCGCGATCATCGCCGGCGTGATGGCGGCCAAGCGCACGCACGAGCTCATCCCCTTCTGTCACCCTCTCGGACTCGAGCACTGCTCGGTCGAGATCGAACAGCAGGCCGGCGGACAGATCCGCATACGCTGCCGCGTGGCGGTGCACCATCGCACGGGTGTCGAGATGGAGGCGCTCACCGGCGCTTCGGTCGCGGCCCTGACGATCTATGACATGTGCAAGGCACTCTCGCACGATATCGAGATCGAGAGCGTGCGACTGCTGGCGAAGTCCGGCGGCAAGCACACCTACCGGCGCGCCACGCGGCGCAAGAGGACACGCACATGACGATCGGGAGCGGCGCTGCGCCGCTGTACGGCCTGGTGCTCGCAGGCGGACGCAGCCGCCGCATGCAGCGCGACAAGGCCGCGCTCGACTACCACGGTATGAACCAGATCGAGCGCACGCTCGCGCTGCTCGAGGGCCGCGTGGAGCGTGCCTTCGTATCGGTGCGCGCCGAGCAGCGCGCCGATCCGTTGCGGGCCCGTCATGCGCTGATCGTCGATGCGCAAGAGGATCTCGGCCCCGCCGGCGGCATCCTCGCCGCACAGTCGAGCCACCCGCACGCCGCATGGCTCGTGCTCGCCTGCGACCTGCCGTTTCTCGACGGGCGCACGCTCGATCAGCTGATCGCCTCGCGCGCCCCGCAGCGCGCGGCCACCGCCTACCGCTCGAGCCGGGATGGTCTGCCCGAACCGCTGTGCGCCATCTACGAGCCGGCGAGCCATGCCCCGCTCGCCAGCGCGGCGGCGGCCGGACGGCTCTGCCCGCGCAAGTTCCTGATCGGCGCCGACACCCAGCTGCTCGATCAGCCCGAGCCGGGCGCGCTCGAGAACGTCAACACCCCGGAGGAGTTCCAGCAGGCCGCCGCCGCGCTGCACACGCCCCACCGCGCAGCGGTCAAGCAGGTCTCGGTGCAGTATTACGCGCTGCTGCGCGAGCAGGCCGGGCGCAGCAGCGAGTCGCTGCAGACCACCGCCGCCACGGCGCGCGAACTGTATCAGGAACTGAACCAGCGCCACCCCTTCAGCCTCCCGCCGGAGATGCTCCGCGTGGCAGTGAATGCCGAGTTCGCCGAATGGTCCGCGCCGCTCGCCGACGGCGACACCGTGGTGTTCATCCCGCCGGTGGCCGGCGGGTAGGTCCGCACCAGCCGCATGCGCCGCCGTGCTGGCATGCTGGGAACTTGATGTAACGACATGACACCCTTCCGTTTCAGCAAAGAGCCTCTCGAGCCCGAGGCGCTGCGCGCCGCGCTGCACAGTCCAGTCGCCGGCGGCTACGCCGGCTTCGAGGGCTGGGTGCGCGAGCACAACGAAGGCCGGCGCGTGCGACGCCTGGAATACGAGGCGTTCGAAGCGCTCGGGGTCAAGGAAGGCGAGCGGATCGTAAGTGAGGCGATCGAACGCTTCGGCATCGAGCGGGCCGCGTGCGTGCATCGCCTCGGTGCGCTCGAGATCGGGGAAATCGCGGTGTGGGTGGGCGTGTCCGCACGCCACCGGCAAGAGGCTTTCCTCGCCTGCCGGTACATCATCGACGCGGTCAAGCACCGCGTCCCGATCTGGAAAAAAGAGTACTACCTCGAGGGCGACTCCGGCTGGGTGAACTGCGAACGCTGCGCGGCGCCCGCCGAAGTGCTCAGGGCCGCCGACGCTCAGGCATCGGCGCACGGGCACGAGCATGGGCATGGGCATGGGCATGGGCATGGGCACGAGCATGACGCCGATCAGGAGCCGGCGGCGCGCGCCGTACCGGATCCGGATTATTCTCGGCAGATCGTGCTGCCCGAAGTCGGCGTAGCCGGGCAGGCCCGTCTCGCGCGCGCCGCAGTGCTGATTGTGGGCTGCGGTGGGCTCGGGGTGCCGGCGATGAGTTATCTGGCAGCCGCCGGCATCGGCCGGCTGGGTCTGGTGGATGCCGATGTGCTCGAGGCCTCCAACCTGCACCGCCAGCCCCTCTATGCGCTCTCGGACACCGGACGGCCCAAGGTCGAGCTTGCCGCCGAGCGGCTGCGCGCGCTCAACCCGACGCTCGACGTGCAGATCCACGCGGCACGACTCGATGCACGCAACGCGCCGGGCCTCATTGCCGGCTACGATGTGATTCTCGACTGCACCGACACCATCGCCAGCAAGCTCGCGCTGAACGACGCATGCGTCGCCTCCGGCCAGCCGGCAATATTCGCCAGCGTCTATCAGTACGAAGGCCAGCTGCAGGTGGTCCGGCCGGGACACGGTCCTTGCCTGCGCTGCGTCTGGCCGCAGACGGCCCGCGACGGACTGGTCGGCGCGTGCGCTGAGGCCGGCGTGCTCGGACCGGTTCCCGGCGTGCTCGGCACGCTACAGGCGCTCGAAGCGCTGAAAGTGCTGCTCGATCTGCCCGGGCAACTCACCGACGCGGTGCTGATGGTGGATTTGCTGACCCTGAACGTGACGCGTTTGCGCGCCCGGAGGGCGCCCGACTGCCCGGAGCATCCCGGGCGCGGCGCACCGCGCAGCGAGGGCGTGAGCGGGGCGAGCGTGGAGGTGGAATTCGATTCTCTCGCGGCGGCGATCGAGGCGGGCTTTGACGTCATCGACATCCGCGAGCCGGCGGAGCGCTCGCGCGAGCCGGCCCCCGGCCCAGCCGTCAGCGCGATCCCCATGGCGCAGCTGCTCTACGGCGCGCAGCCGCCGCCGTCGCAGCGATGCTTACTGGTGTGCGCCGCCGGCGTGCGCAGCCTGGCGGCGGCACACGAGTTGCGCGCGCGCGGGCATGCGCATGTGTTCTCTCTGCGTGGCGGGCTCGCCGCGCTCGCGCGCTCCACTACGGCCTGACCTGGCCGGCGCCGCGCACGATGTACTTGTAGCTGGTCAGCTGCTCGACACCCACCGGCCCGCGCGCGTGGAAACGGTCGGTCGAGATGCCGATCTCCGCCCCCATGCCGAACTCCCCGCCATCGGCGAATTGCGTGGAAGCATTGTGCAGCACGATAGCGCTATCGACCTGCTGCAGAAAGCGCTCGGCCGTGGCCTGGTTCTCGGTCACGATCGATTCGGTGTGCGCCGAGCCGTAGTGGGCGATATGGGCGATCGCCCCGTCCACGCCATCGACTACCCTCGCGGCGATGATCGCGTCGAGGTATTCCGTATACCAGTCCTCCTCGCTTGCGGGCCTCACCCGCGGATCGGCGCTCTGCACGGTCTCATCGCCGCGCACCTCGCACCCGGCATCGAGCAGCGTGCGCACCACGGGAACCATGTGCGTCGCGACGCATGCGCGATCGAGATCG
>JAKAYU010000182.1 GCA_021809525.1 Pseudomonadota bacterium
CAACCGCACGCGCCCCGTCCGCCGGCAGGTGCGCCGCATCGAACGTCGAGAGCGGATACAGCAGCGCGCCCGGAATTCGCTCGGCGGCGTACTCGTCCGGCTCGCGCACGTCGATCAACAGGATCCGGCCCTCTTCGAGCAGGCTCTGCACGTCCTGGGGTCCATACTCGATGACCCCGTCTGTGGTGACTCGGTTCATGGGCGCGATTCTAGCCGGTCCGCGCGCCCCGGTCTCGGCCGCCGAGCGCCGGCAGGCGCTCGCCCACCAGGGTTGCGGCGAGCGCGTAGTCGATGCCGCCGTCCGCGCCGCGCGCACGATCGAGCTGCTCGAGAATCGACGCCTGCGCCTCGCCGCGCTGCAGCGCCTCTAGGTAGGAGATCTCGGGATGGAACATCACCATCGAGTAGCGCGGGATGAACTGTTGCGGGAAGTGCCGCTCAAGCTCGAACGCCAGTTGCTTCAGCCGCAGGAATTTCGGGTCGAGCACCCGCGCGCGCATCTCCCGGTAGTTCTCCAGCGCCATGCGCGCGATCGCCTCGCTGTTCGGGCGGCGCCGCCGCTCGAACTCCTCGTAGACCTCCGCCCACTGCCCGCCCCGCTCGAGCAGCTCATCGAGCGCAGCGCAGTCCTCAAATCCGGCGTTCATGCCCTGTCCATGAAACGGCACGATGGCGTGCGCGGCATCGCCGAGCAGCAGCACCCGCCCGCCGAGGTGCCAACCGCGCGCGTGCACGGTGGCGAGCTGTCCCTGCCGGTTGCGGCGGAAATCCTCACACAGCGCCTCATGATGCGCGGCGAGGTCGGGAAACTGCTCGGCGAAGAACCTGCGCAGCGCCGCCTCGTCGGCGAGCGCCGCAAAACCCGCCCTGCCCGCGCGCGGCAGGAACAGAGTCAGCGTGAACGTGCCATCGAGATTCGGCAGCGCGATCAGCATGAAGCCGCCGCGCGGCCAGATATGCAGCGCCGCGGGGTCGAGTGCGTGTGCGCCGCGGGCGTCCGCCGGCAGGGTCATCTCCTTGTAGTCATGGGCGAGCGGCTCGATACGCACCGCGCAGACCCCCGCCGTGGCCAGGCTCGCGCGCAACGGCGAACCGGCCCCGTCGGCCGCAATTACGGTCTCGCAATCGAGCTCGAACTCCCGGCCCGAACGTTCCTCGCGGCAGCGCGCAGTGTGCGAAATCGGATCCAGTCCCAGACAACGCTGGCCGAAGCGCAGCGTCACGCCGGCGCGCTCGGCAGCGCCGACCAGCACGCGATTGAGCGCGGCACGAGCGACCGAATAATTGACTTCCTCCGGCCGCTGTCCGTAGGGCTGCAAAGAAGGCCGCCCGGTCAGTTCGTGCACCATGCGCCCGCGCATCGGCAATAACAGCTGCGCGACCTCTGCGAGCACACCTGCCCGTTCGAGCGGGCGTATGCCGCGCGCCGACAGCGCCAGGTTGATGGAGCGTCCGGCTTCAACCGGCCCCTCGCGGGGATCGGCCCGCCGCTCGAACAGTGTCACCGCGAAGCCCCGCCGCGCGAGCAGCAGAGCCAGCAGCGGGCCGGTCAGTCCAGCGCCGACCACCGCGACGCGCCCGCCCGCGCCGCTCATACCGAACGCAGCGCCTCTTCGAGACGCGTCACGAACATGAAGACATCCGCGTACGTGTTGTACAGCGGCGCGGGCGCGGCGCGGATGATGTTCGGCTCTCGCCAGTCGCAGATCACCCCATGGGCGGCGAGCCACTGGAACACACGATGCGCCCGTTGGGCGTCGGCGCCGATGCGCAGCGACAGCTGCGCGCCGCGCGCGGCGGGCTCCCGCGGGGTAATGATGTGCGCTTCGGGCACACGCGCCTGCAGGAGCTGCTCGAGGGCCGCGGTAAGTGCGACCGATTTCTCGCGCAACTGCTGCACGCCCGCCGCGCGAAACAGACTCAACGAGGTCACGAGCGGCGCGGCGGCCAGCACCGACTGGTTGCTGAGCTGAAAACCAGCCGCGCCGCGCGCTGCGCGAAACGCTTGCGGCATCTGGAAGCGCGTAGCGAGCTCATGTCCCCACCAGCCCGCGAGCCGCGGCCGCTCGGATCCAAAGTGCCGCTGGTGTACGAAAGCGCCGGCGGTGGCGCCGGGTCCCGCGTTGAGATACTTGTAGCTGCACCAGACGGCGAAATCGGCAGCCGTCTCGCGCAGAGGGAACGGCATGTTGCCGACCGAATGCGCAAGGTCGAAGCCGACCAGCGCACCCGCAGCGTGCGCCGCGCGCGCGATGCGGGGCAGGTCGAACGCCTGACCAGTCAGATACTGCACGCCCGGCCACAGCACCAGAGCGACCTGCTCGCCGCGCCGCGCGAGCAGGTCCTCGAGATCCTGCTCGCGCACACAGTCCTCGCCCGCCCGGGGCGCCAGTTCGATCAGCGCCTCGGGCGCCTCCAGACCGTGCCACTGCAGATGCGTCGCCACGGCATACCGGTCGGAAGGGAACGCGCCCGCCTCGATCAGGATGCAGCGGCGGCGGCCCGCGGGCCGGTAGAAGCTGGCCAGCATCAGCTGCAGATTGACGCTGAGGGAGTTCATGATCGCCACTTCGTCGGCTCGGCAGCCGAGCAGTTCGGCGGTCGGGGCGGCAAGCGCATCGTGATAGGTGATCCAGGGCGGGCGTCCGTGCTCGTGTGCGAGCACCGCTTGCCGTGCCCAGTCATCGAGCACTTGGTCGATCTGCGCGCGCGCCGCGCGCGGCATCAGCCCCAGGGAATGTCCACACAGATACACGACCGGCCCGCCGTCTGCGGCACAGGGCATGGCGAAATGCCCGCGCAGCGCACGCAACGGGTCAGCGGCATCACGGTTGAGTGCGTCGTCACGGGTCAAGACCATCAGCCGATCGCCTCCCCGAGCGCCTCCCGGCCGCCGCGACGGCCTGTCGGCCCGGGCCGCAACAGCAGCAACAGAGGTGAGATGAGCAGCACGAAGAGCATCAAAGCGCGAAAGACGTCCGCGAAGGACAGCATCAACGCCTGGCGCTGCATCAGCGCATAAAGCTCGGCGGTGGCGATGTGCAGCGCCGCACTCGGTGCCGCGCCACGGGTCGCAAGCGCATGTGCCAGCGTCTGCCGCGCGTTTTCATAGATCGGGTTGAGCGGCTGCAGTGCCCCTACCATGCGGGCCTGGTGAAACTGCTCGCGGCGCGCAAACAATGCCTGCACCATGCCTATGCCGACGCTGCCGCCGAGATTGCGCGCGACGTTGATGAGCGCGGTGGCATTTCCTGTGCGCTGCGCCGGAACGCCAATGTAGGCGGCGCTCATCAGCGGCACGAACAGAAATGGAATGGCGCCCGATTGCCAGGCACGGGCGATCGCGATTTGAGTGAAGGTTTCGTCGACCGTGAAATGAGACATCATCCACAGGGAAATGGCGATGACCGGCAACGCGATTCCCATGAGAATGCGCGGTTGTACGCGTCCGGTGAGCACCCCCGCGAGTGGCATCGTCACAACGGTGATCATACCGCCGAAGGTCAGCACTAGACCGGCATCCGTTGCCGTATAGCCGTATACCTGCTGAACGAGTTGCGGTACAAATTGAGTCGTACCGAACAGAATGACCCCGATCACCATGGTAATGAGTGATCCGGCGGCAAAATTTCGGTGCTTGAACAGGTGCATGTCAAGCAGCGGCCGCGGCGTCCACAATTCCCAGAGAACGAAGCCTGCGATACAGGCGGTCGCAATCAGGGCTGCGATACGTATCAATGGACTGCCGAACCAGTCGTCCTGGACCCCGCGATCGGTCATGATCTCGAGGAAGCCCAGCCCTAGCGCGATCAGCAGGGCGCCCGGAAAATCGAAATGAATCCCGCGGCGCCAGCGCTCGAGCCGCTCCTTGACGAGCAGCGGCGGCTCATCGACGAAGGCGCTGACCAGACTCAGCGACAGCAGACCGATCGGCACGTTGATGAGAAAAATCCAATGCCAGGAAAACCGATCGGTGATCACGCCCCCCAGCAGCGGCCCCAGCATGGGCGCCAGGATGACGGTAAAGCCGTAGACCGCCATGGCCTTGCCGCGGGAAGAGGGTGGAAACGAGTCGACGAGCATCGCCTGCGTATTCGGCTGCAGACCGCCGCCACCCAACCCCTGCACCACGCGCGAGACGATCAGCATGGAGAGCGATGAGGCAACCCCACAGCTGAATGAGGAAATCGTGAACAGCGCCACGCTGAACATGTAGTAGCGCTTGCGGCCGAACACGTCGCTCAGCCAACTACTCATGGGTATGACTACCGCGTTGGCGACCAAGTAGGTCGTGAGCACCCAGGTCGCCTCATCGTAGCTGACGGCCAGGGAGCCTGCGATGTGGCGCAACGATACGTTGGCAATTGCAGTGTCGAGCACCTCCATGAATGCCGAGATGGAGATGATTATCGCAATCAACCACGGACTGTGCCGTCCGGCCGCCGAACGGGCCGGTGTCCACCCGTGTGGAGCCGTGTCGTCGCGAGCGGGCGGAGCCATGTCAGTTGAGCCTGATTTCGGGCTCCACCGACATGCCCGGGCCGATCACGCAGGAATGCGGCAGCGCATTGAAGTCAATGCGCACTGGCACCCGTTGCACGATCTTGACGTAATTGCCCGTGGCGTTTTGCGGCGGGAGCAGGTCGAATGCTTCGCCAGAGCCGCGCTGAATTGAGACGACGTGCCCATGCGCCTTGGCATTCGGGCAAGCATCGATGCTGATGCTCACCGGTTGGCCAGGATGGATCAGATACAGGTCCGTCTCTTTGAAATTGGCAGTGACCCAGAGCTTATACGGGACGATCGCCATGAGTTCCTGTCCCGGGACAACGTAGTTGCCAGTCGCCACCGCTTTTTTTGTGACGTAACCGGCCTGCGCGGCCGTCACGGTGGTGTAGGCAAGGTTCAGACGCGCCGATTTGACCTCGGCACGCGCGCTGGCGAGCTGCGCGACTGCGCCGGCGAGGGCAGCCCGGGCCGCTGCGATCTGTGCCTTGGCGCCGACGCTGGCCTGCAAGGCGGCGCGCGCATTGGCATTCGCGCTGCGCGCGGCAGCGAGCACCTGGTCCATCTGTGTGCGCGCCACCGCTTTGCCGTTGCGATGATGCAGGAAGCGGTAGCGCTTGAGGTCGGCGCGGGCGTTGGCGGCCTGCGCCGCTGCGCTGAGGTATGCCGCTTGCGCCTGCAGCAGCGCCGCTTGCGCAACCGCGATTTTGGCGCGCGCCTGCGCAAGGCCGGTCTTGGCCAGCCGTTCTGCTGCAAGCGATTGCTGCAGCGCCACGCGATAGGGCGTCGGATCGATTTGCAGCAGCACTTGTCCGACGGCGACCCGTTGGTTATCCGTCACGGGTACCGCAATGACCTGGCCGGCCACCCGCGGCGCCACCGCGACGATCCGTGTGTCGATGAATGCGTCGTCTGTGGTAAGGATGTGACTCTCGTACCACCAGCCGAAGATCGCCACGAGCACGATCGCGGCGAGCATTACGATGGCCGCGATCTTAAGCGCGAGTCGGTGGCGCTCCGCCGAAGACTGGGGTGCGGTGTGCGGCCCATCGGCGTGTGCCGCGGGCGGTGGCGATGCAGCCGGGTCTTCAGGCCGCGCGCCGCGGCCGGGGGGAGTGTTCGTCGAATCCATGGCGTGGCGCATATCTTACGTTCAGCCGAGTCGCTTTGCGCGGCTTGTCGAGCAGCGATTAGGATTTCGCTACTTTGTGCTACAGAGTACTTGACGAAGACGAAATCGATCCGTAAAGTCAAAAGTCCACCCGTCTGCGGCCGGAATCCTCCGATGCGATCGAACACGCCGGTGGCCATGGACAGCCACGCGCTCGGAACGCTGAACTATATTCGCGCCTCGATCGAGGCCGCTGGCGCCTTCGCGGTACCCGGCACCGCCGGCATCGCCATGGGGGTCGTCGGCCTGACCGCCATGGGGCTGGCCACCGTGCCGGCGCTTGCGGCGCATTGGCTGCCGATCTGGCTGATCGCCAGCGTGCTCGGCGCCGGGCTCGGGGTCGTGCTGATCGCCCGGCACCGATCCGGCGCCGGTTTGTCGCTGTACCGTGGGCCCGCGCGGCGCTTCGTGCTGTGTCTCGGCCCCGCGCTGCTGGCCGGCGCGGTACTCACCGTCGTGCTCTACCAGGCCGGCGAGACTCGCCTGATTCCCGGCACCTGGCTGCTGCTGTACGGCAGCGCGGTGCTTTCGGCCACACTGCTCACCGCTCCGGTGATGATGCGCCTCATCGGCACGATGGGCGCTCTGTTCGTACTGCTCGGCGCCATAGCCTATGCGTTGCCGCCGGGGTGGCACAACCTGGTGCTCGGCAGCGGTTTCGGACTGCTGCATCTGGTATTCGGGCTGCTGGTCGGACGGCTCGACGCGCGGGGGGAGCCTGCGACATGAAGCCCAGTACCCGCCGGAACGACGCGCCGGTGCGCGCTCCCGCGCCCGAGAAGACCCCGCCGCGGACGGCCAGCGGCGCGGATTCGAAGTTCGACCGTCTGGTCTACGAGCGGGTACGGCTCGGCATCATGAGCGCCCTGGCGGTCAACGAGCCGCTCACCTTCAATGAGCTGAAGGCGCTGTTCGATGTCAGCGACGGGAATCTGAGCGCGCACGCACGCAAGCTGGAGGAAGCCGGCTACATCGAATGTGCCAAATCCTTCGCAGGCCGGCGTCCAAAATCCGAGTACCGCCTCACGCCTGCGGGCCGGCAGGCGCTGTACCGTTACCTCGATCACATAGAGGCGGTCATCAAAGCCACGAGACGCTCATGAGCGCTGCGGGGAATTTTCATGTCGCCATCATCATGGATGGCAACGGCCGCTGGGCCCAGCGGCGCGGCATGCCGCGCAGCGCCGGGCACGTGCAGGGCGCGAAAATGGTCCGGCGAGTGGTCGAGGCGAGTGCGCGCACGGGCATCCGCACCCTGACGCTGTATGCATTTTCGGCGGACAAAGATCG
>JAKAYU010000015.1 GCA_021809525.1 Pseudomonadota bacterium
TACAGCGGAGCCGCTGTGGCACTGGGAGTGACACTTGCTGCTGTGCTGGCGGCAGCGGGCGCCCGGCGCAGGCGCGCCGGCCGCGCGCCGGGCATGCTCGCGCGTTCGCGCTATGCGGCGGCGCGACGCGCGCGGCCCGGGCGGGCGCACCAGGGCGCGCTCGCTCCGCTCGGCGAGTGGCCGTTGGCCGCGGCGCGGTTTCGGGATCGCCCGACGATCCGCGCCCGCAGTCTGCTGCTGCTGCTGTTGGCCGTGCCGATGAACGTGAGCGGCGGCGCTGCGCTTGCCGCGGCTGCCGCCTGGCTGCTGGGATTGCACCTGATCAATCTGCTGCTCGCGCAGGCTCGCGCGGCCCTCAGCGCCGCGTGGTGGCTCGCGCCGACGCCGGTGAGGCCGCTGCGTTTCGCGACGGCCCTGACGCATCGGATGCTGGGCGCGCAAATCCTGGCATGCGCCGCGCTGGTCGCGATCGCCTATGTCACGCTTGGCGCCGGATCGCTGCGTACGGCTGGCGCGCTGGCCGGGCTGTGGCTGGTCGTGGCGGGCGTGCTCGGCGTGGCCGCCAGCGTGTTCGCGCTGCGCACCCGTTCGATCGCGGCCTCGCCACTGCATCGGTGGAGGCGATGAACGACGCGGGCACCGCCCTCGTGCACCCGGCGCTGCGGATCACGCGGCTGACGGCCGGCTATGGCGCGCACCCGGTGCTGCAGGAGCTGAGTCTCGAGGTGCCCGCCGGGCAGTGGTGTGCCGTGCTCGGCCCCAATGGCAGCGGCAAATCGACCCTGCTGTATTCGGTGGCGGGGCTGCTGCGGCCGCGCAGCGGGCAGATCGAGCTCTCGGGTGTCGCGCTGCAGAGCGCCCCGGCGGCCGCCAAGCGCGCCCTGGGGTTCGCCTGCGCCCCGGAGCGGCTGCCGGATCTGCTCACCGGACGGCAGTGCCTGCAGGTGTATGCCGCGGCGAAGGGGCTGAGCGAGATCGACGGCGAAGTGCTCGAACTTGGCGCGGCGCTGTCCGTCACCGGGCAGCTCGACGCGTTCGTGGATACCTACTCGCTCGGCACGCGCCAGAAGCTCGCGGTGCTTCTGGCGCTGCTCGGCGCGCCGCGGTTGATCGTGCTCGATGAGGCGTTCAACGGCCTCGATCCGGCGAGCGCGGGCATCCTCAAGCGGCACCTGCGGCGCTTGGTGGATGAGCGGCGGGCGGCGGTGTTGCTCGCCACCCATGCGCTAGAGATCGTCGAGCGCTATGCGGACCGAGTCGCGCTGCTGCTCGCGGGGCGGATCGTGCACGAGTGGAGCGCGTCCGAGCTCGCCGCGCGGCGCAGCGGTGGGGAGAGTCTGGAGGACCTGCTCGCTGCTGCTGCGACTGAGCAGAGCGGTACGGCGCGCTGAGGCGCGTGGCCCGCCCTGGCCGCGGAGCCGCTGCGCTCAGCGCCAGGGCCAGGGCTTGAGCGCGAAATGCGCCGGCGGGATGTTTCCGGCGAGATAGCGCACGAAATAATCCCAGCGCCGCACCGTGATGTACGGTGTTGCATAGCCGTAGCCGTGGCGCACGTTGGGGATGGCGATCATGTCGAACTTCTTGTTCGCCTTGATCAGCGCCTCGACCACGATCTGGGTGTTCTCCGGCGGTACGTTGTCATCGAGCGTACCGTAGGTGAGCATCAGGTGGCCCTGCAGGTGCGAGGCGAGCAGCTCGTTGGCCTGGTTGTCGTAATTGCTCTTGCCGTCCGGCTCGCGCACCAGCAGGCCTTCGTACTTCTCGCCCCAGTCGTTCTCGTAGTCGCGATTGTCCTGGTTGCCGCTCTCGGCCCAGCCGACCTTGAAGAAGTCCGGATAGCGCAACAGCGCGTCCGTGGTGGCATTGCCGCCGCCGGAGTGTCCCCAGATGCCCACGCGGTGGATATCAATCCACGGGTAGCGTGCAGCCAGCTGCTTGATGGCGGCGATCTGGTCGGGCAGGGTGTTGTCGCCCATATCGCCGTACCAGAGATGGTGGAAGCTCGCCGAGCGGTACGGTGTGCCCATGCCGTCGATCGCGACCACGATGAAGCCCAGATCGGCAAGCGATTGGTCGTCGTAACACGAGGGCTCGAAGCGGAAGGTGAAGATCGAGCCGATCTGCGGACCCGGATAGATGTAATCGATGATCGGGTATTTCTTGTGCGGATCGAAATCGGCCGGCTTGAACAGCAGACCATACAGGTTCGTCTTGCCGTCGCGCGCCTTGACGAGGATCTGCTCCGGGGGCCGCCAGCCGATGGCGCGCAGCCGCGCGAGCCGGGCCCTGGCCACGGTGGCGATGAGGCGGCCGGTGTTGGCATCGCGCAGCGTCGTGATCGGGGCACGGCGCGGCGTGGAGCAGCTGTCGACGAAATACTTGCCGTCCGGCGAGATGCTGATGAGGTTGTCGCAGTTCTGAGGCGTGAGCAGCGTCGGTGTGCCGCCGTTCAGGCTGACCTTCCAGAATTGCTCGTAATAGGGGTTGATGCCGGGCGTGCGCCCGACCGCGCGGAACCAGACCGTACCGGTCTTGCGGTCCACGTGCAGCACCTGGGTCACATCGCCCTTGCCGGTGGTGATCGGATGCTCGAGCTGGCCGCTCGCGAGGCTGTACAGGTACAGGTTGCCCCAGTTGTTGCGCTCGCTGTACCACATCACCTCCCCGAGCGCCGGCAGGTAGCGCCAGTCGACTGCGCCGATGCCGCTGTGGTAGTAGGTGGAGACGCTCTCCTCGAAGAGCGTGCGCACCACGCCCGTGCGTCCATTGGCGACGCGGAACCACTCGTGGTGCCGGTTGCGCGAGGTCGTCACCAGCGCCAGCGTCTTGCTGTCGGGCGCCCACTGCAGGTCGTCCCAGTGGCCGTTGTCCTCGCAGCTGAGCTCATCGCACAGGCTGGAGAGCCGCTGCTGCGGCGGCAACTGCAGCCGGACCACCTTGCGCGAGGCGACGTGAATCACCACCGGTTCGATCATGAACACGTGCTTGTCGCCGGGCAGCGGGTACTTCCACTTCTCGAGCTTGGGGTGGCCGACGGCGGCGCTCACCAGATACATGTTCCCGACCTTGCGCTGATCCTGCTGGAAGGTGGCGATTTCCCGGGAGTTCGGCGACCAGTTGAGCACCGGCCTGTTGGAGTGCACCCAGCCGGCGTTGTGTGTGGCGTAGCCGAAGTTCCTCACGCCGTCGAACGTGAGCTGCGTCTCCTTGCCGCTCGCCACGTCGCGCACCCAGAGGTTCCAGTCGCGGATGAACGCGAGCAGCTTGCCATTCGGGGAGAGGATGCCGGGCTCCTTGCCGCTGCCGAGGATCTTCGGGTGCACGGCGCAGTGCCCGACGCCGCTCAGGTCGCACTCGAAGCGCTTGCCGCGGCGGGTGATCTGGAGCTGTCCATGCGCGATCTTGATGGCGGTGATGCCGAGGTCGGCCGGGTTGACGGTCTTGCCGATGGCGTTGCCGAGCGCCGCGGCCAGTTTGACCTGATCGAACGCGGCGGCGACTTTGCCGGTTGTCGCATCCATGATGCGGTAGTGGTTGCCGCGCCCATCGTGGTCGATGAACCAGAAACGGTCTGCGGGCAGCCAATGCACCTGCTCGACGTCGTCATCGACGAGCGCAGTGGTGTTGTACGGCATGAACTGCGCGGCGCGTGCATACTCCTGCTCCGTCAGCTGCCGGCCGCGGGCGAACGCACGGCCGCCCGGCAAAATCACCATCGCGCAGGCCAGCGAGACGCCTAGGCCAAGTTCACGGAAATTCGCCTTCACGGTTTCCCTCGTGGGCTGTTCGGCGGCCTTGCCGCACACGTGGCGCGCAGGTTACGCCACAGCTCGGAGGAGGGAAACCCCGGCGCGCTCAGCGCAGTTGGCTGTCCTTGCTGCCGCGGCGATTGTAGCCGCTGAAGGCGGCGCTGTGCTGGTCAGCGCTCGACTGACACGCCAGGCACAGGCGCACGCCCGGCACCGCCCGCTGCCGCGCCGGCGGAATCGGCTCGCCGCACTCCGCGCAATGCGTGCGCCCGGGACCCTGCGCCAGCTGGCTCTGAGCCCGCCGGATGCCGTCGGTCACGGTGGCATCGATTTGGTCCTGAACGGCACCGTCGCCGGCCCAGCCGGTGGCCATGATCTCGGATTCCCCGAAAGTGTGAACGATGCGGCAATTCTACGTCACCTGCCCGGGGCAGCGCCGAGTCGTCCTTGCGCGATATAATATCAAATAATATTATTTGCGTGTTTATTATAGATCCGCTTATGAGCACCGATCGCTTCCGTCAATTGGGGTTCCTGTTCAAGGACGTCAGCCGTCGTTACACACGACGCTTCGAGGAGCGCGCGCAGCGGCTCGCGCTCACCCTGCCCGAGTGCCGGGCGCTGATCCATCTGCAGAGCAACGAGGGTGTGAGTCAGAAGCGGCTCGCAGAGCTTGCCGACGTCGATCCCATGACGCTGGTGCGCATTCTCGACCGGATGGAGGCTGACGGATGGGTGCAGCGGCGCTTCGATCCGGCCGACCGGCGCGCGCACACGCTGTGGCTTACGCCTGCGGCGGCGCCGGTGCTTGAGCAGATCTGGCAGCTCATCACCCAGACGCGTGCCGAGATGCTGCAGGGCCTCTCGAACGAGGAGCGCGCGCTGCTGGTGACGCTGCTCGAGCGGGTGCACGCGAATCTCACCGCACTGCCGCCGCTGTCGCCCGAAGAATCCGCCGCGCCCGAGGACGGGCGCCGGCCTACGAGGTCCAACCGATGAACGATTCCGGGCACGACGCCGAGACCACGCGCACCGCCTCCCCCGCGGCCCGGCCGCTGCGCGCGCGGTTGCGCCGTCCACTGCTGTGGGGCGGGCCGATCCTGCTGATTGCCGCCGCACTCTATTTCTATCTGACCAGCGGCCGTTATCAGTCGACCGAAGACGCCTACCTGCGCGCCGCGCAGGTGCAGATCAGCGCCGATGTCTCCGGCCGGGTCGCGCAGGTCGACGTGCACGACAACGAAGCGGTCCGCAAAGGACAGGTCCTGTTCCGACTTGATCCGCGCCGTTTCCGGATCGCGGTCGCCGCCGCACGGGCTCGGCTTGCGGCCACGCGGCTCGCGGTCCGCTCACTCGAGGCCGACTACCGTGCGGACCGCGCGGCGCTGCGTTCGGCCGAAAGCCAGCAAGAGTATGCCGCGCGGGAGTTTCATCGCCGGCAGCGGCTGCTCGCGATCGGCGTGTCGTCCCGCTCGCAGTTCGATCGGGCGCGGCTCGCGCTGCAGCAGGCGCGAGCCGGGGTCGCCGCCGCGCGGCAGCAGATCCAGTCGGTGCTTGCGCGGCTCGGCGGCGAACCGGATCTGCCGGTGCGGGAGCACCCGCAGGTCGCCGAGGCGCAGGCGGCGCTGGATCATGCGCTGCTCGAGCTCTCCTACGCCACGGTGCGCGCACCCACCGCCGGCATCGTGACCGAGGTGGATCACCTGCAGGTGGGCGGCTATCTGCCCCTTGCGACGCCCGCGTTCCTGCTGGTCTCGACGCGTGATGTGTGGGTCGAGGCGGACTTCAAGGAAGACCAGATCGAGAACATCCTCCCCGGCGACAAGGCGACGGTGAGCCTGGACGCATACCCGCAGAAGACCTATCACGCGCTCGTGGCGAGCGTCATGCCCGGAACGGGCGCGCAGTTCTCGATCCTGCCGCCGCAGAACGCCACCGGCAATTGGGTGAAAGTGGTGCAACGCGTGGGCGTGCGTCTTCACCTGCTGGGTGCGTTGCCGCCCGTGCACTCGGGCCTCAGCGCCACCGTGACCGTAGACACCCAATCACGTCTGCCGAGCACTGCCGGCGGCACGCTGTAGGCAGGCCGGCATCCCGCGCCACCATGGAACACGGTCACCTTCATCGCGTCCCGATCACCATCTCGGTGACGCTGGCAACCGTGCTGCAGGCGGTCGACATGACGATTGCCAATGTCGCACTGCCGCACATCGGCGGCAGTATGTCCGCGACCTTGGAGCAGATGGACTGGGTCCTCACCTCGTACATCGTGGCTGCGGCGATCATGACGCCGCTGTCCGGGTGGCTCGCGGGCCGCTTCGGACGCAAGCGCGTGCTGCTGCTGTCGGTGATCGGGTTCACCGTGAGCTCGATGCTCTGCGGCCTGGCGCAATCGATCGATCAGATCGTGCTGTTCCGCTTGCTACAGGGTGCCTCGGGGGCCGGCCTTGTGCCGCTCTCGCAGGCGGTGCTGCTCGATATCAACCCGCCCGAACGGCACGGTCGCGCCATGGCGTTGTGGGGACAGGGCGTGGTGCTTGGCCCGATGCTGGCACCGGTGCTCGGCGGATGGCTGACCGATAACTACAGCTGGCGCTGGGTCTTTTACATCAATGTGCCGTTCGGCGTCCTGGCGGCGATCGGCCTGATGGTCTACCTGCGCGAGACCGAGCCGCGTAAGACCTCGTTCGACTTTCTGGGCTTCGGTGCGCTCAGCATCGCCGTGGGCGCTTTGCAGCTGCTTCTTGACCGCGGTGAGCTCAAGGATTGGTTTGCCTCGCCCGAGATCTGGGTCGAGACCGGCGTGATGGCGATGGCGCTGTGGGTGTTTCTCGTGCACACGTTCACGGCGCGAGAGCCGTTCGTGAGTCCGGTGCTGTTCCGCGACCGCAATTTCGCCATCGGAAATTTTCTCATCTTCGTGGTCGGCGTGGTGTTGTTTGCGACGTTGGCGCTGCTGCCGCCGCTGCTTGAAGATCTGCTCGGTTACCCCGTGACGACCGCGGGTATCGCCATGGCGCCGCGCGGCTTCGGCAGCTTCGTCGCGATGTCGATCGCCGGTCGGCTGATCGGCCGCGTCGATTCGCGTGTTCTGATCGGCGCGGGGCTCGGGACGACCGCGCTATCGCTGTTGCTGATGTGTTCGTATTCGACGCAGATGCCCCAGGGGCTGATCTGGTCGACCACTTTCTTGCAGGGTCTGGGTACCGGATTTGCATATGTTACGCTCACTACGGTCGCCTTCTCGACTCTCGCGGTACAGCACCGTTCCGAGGGCACCTCGATGTTCAATCTGCTGCGCAACATCGGCAGCAGCATTGGCATCGCCGCCACCAGTGCGCTGCTGACACGCAACACCCAGGTGATGCACGAGCGTCTGGCTTCGCACATCGTGCCTTATGGCGGACAGATCCGACTGCCGGCGCCGTACAGCTTTACCTCCCTCGCCGGCCTGACTGCGCTGAATGCCGAGGTGACGCGCCAGGCGCGCATGATCGCCTATAACGATGATTTCAAATTGATGTTCCTCATGACTTTGTCGCTGCTGCCGCTGCTGCTGTTGCTGCGCCCGCGACGCGGCCGTTCCGAAGAGCCCCTGGTGATGGAGTGAGGTGACGATGCGCGCCCGTAATCCTCTGCGGTGGCGGCCGTGCGCAGCCGGCTTGGCCACTCTGGCGCTCACCGGCTGCGCGGTGGGCCCCACGTTCCACCGGCCGCCGGTCGCGCTGGGGGCGCATTACCGTCCGCCGGGCGAACTCGTGCGCGGCGAGCACCCCCCGCGCGCACCCTACCGCCAGCGCGTGACCCTCGGCACCGGGCCGGCCGGCAGGTGGTGGCGCCTGTTCCGCTCGCCGCAGCTCGATGCGCTGGTTCGCCAGGCGCTCGCGGACAATCACGACGTCGCGGCGGCGCGCGCCGCACTCGCTCGTGCTCATGAGCTGGTGACCGTAGGGGGCGCTGCGCGCTTTCCGCAAATCGGCCTGAACGCCGGGGTCGGACGTGAAAAGTACGGGGCGGAGTTCCTGGGCCCGAACGCATTTGCGCCATTCAGTTATGTCGCCGCCGGCGTCAGTGTCGATTACCTGCTCGATTACATCGGCAAGACGCGCCGTACGCTCCAGGAGGCGCGCTCGTTCGAGCAGTATCAGCGCAGTGAGTTCGCCGCGACGCGGCTCGTGCTGACCGGGGAGGTGGTCTCCCAGGTGGTGATCGTTGCGACGACGCGCGCGCAGATTCGCGCGGTGCGCGGGCTGCTGGCGCAGGACCGGGCCAATCTGGCGCTGGTGCGCGGGGCGGTGGCGGCCGGCTCCGAGCCGCGGCTCGATGTGCTCACTGCGCAGACGCAGCTCGCCAGCGACGAGACGCGGCTGCCGCCGCTTTACCAGCAGCTCACCACGGCCGAACACGCTCTGGCGGTGCTGCTCGGACGCGCACCGGCATCCTGGAGGGAACCGGAACTGACGCTGGGCCAGATGACCCTTCCGAGCCGCGTGCCGGTGAGCCTGCCCTCACAGTTGCTCAAGCGGCGTCCAGACATCCAGGCGGCCGAGGCGCAGCTGCGCGCCGCCACCGCAGCAGTGGGCGTGGCGACGGCAAACCTGTATCCGCAGATCATGCTGAGCGGCACGCTCAGCCAGGAGGCGCTGCGGCCGCAGCATCTGTTCGATGCAAGCTCGCTCGCTTGGTCGCTGATCGGTGGTCTGACCGCGCCTCTGTTCGAAGGCGGCAGGCTGCATGCCGAGCGGCGTGCAGCGCTCGATGTGCTGCACGAGCGGGCCGATCTGTATCAACAGGTGGTGGTGAGCGCGTTCGGGCAGGTGGCCGATGCACTCGATGCGCTGCGTCACGATGCGGAACTGCGCGCCGCGCAGGCGCGTGCGCTCGAGCTGTCGCGCCGGCGGCTCGCGCTCGAGCGGGCCAGCTACCGCGCCGGCAGCAGCGGCCTGCTGCCGGTTCTCGATGCCCAGCGCCAGCGCGAGCGGGCCGAACTCGGCCTGCTCGGCGCCGAGCAGCACCAGTACCTCGATACCATCCGCCTGCTGCTCGCCGCCGGCGGGCAGGTGGGCGCGGCGGGACGCGCCGTGCCCGTCGCACGCGCCCGCTAAATTCCCGAGAGACTCAGGCTGCCGGCCTTTGTCTGGATTTTGACGACCGTGCAGCTCTGCCGGGCCCGGCGCAGCTCGGCGCAGGCGGCGAGCGCCGCGGCGCGGCTCATTTGCTGCGAGCGCAGCGTGGTGAGCTTCTCTGCGCCGGACGGCGCCACGACGTCGACCTCGGTGAGCAGGCTGGCGAAGCGTGCCTTGAGCTGCTTGGCGGCCACATTCGCGGCGTTCGCCGAGCGGTAGCGGCCGAGCTCGACCTGGTAGCCGGCGAGCTTGTCGATCCGGGCCCGCGCCTCGCTCGCCTGGGCGGCATTCGGATAGTCGTGCACGAACGCCTCATACGCCGCTGCGGTTCCGGCGGCCTTGGCGCTCTGCCACGCGCTCGTTTCCTTCAGACCGGTGAGCGCCCCCTGTGCCTCGGCGGTGTACGCGCCGTCGGGGTAGCGGCTCAGATACTGCTGGTATGCGGCCTCGGTCCCGGCGCTCTTGGCCGCCTCCCAGGCCTGCTTGTCCTGCAGCGACTCGATGCGGTTGCGCGCCTGCTGGACCCGCGGGTCGTCGGGGTGGTGCTGAATGAAGCTACGGTACGCGGCGACCGTGCCTCGGGACGATGCCTTCTGCCAGTCAGCGTTCGAGGAGCTGCAGGCGACCAGCCCGCCGGTGGCGAGCAGGCAAACGAGAAGCGATGCGAACGGTGTCTTGTTCACGGCAAACCCTGTGCGGACAGCTCGGGCGCCTAAGCTACCCTAGGGGCCGAAAATCTTCCAGGTACGCCGCCGTTTGCCCCGCATTCATCGGCACAGACCTGCCGCGGACGGGCGCGGCCCCCCGGGCTCGGGCCAGCGCTGAGGGCTCTTGCGCAGCTTGGCGATGTCGTAGCCCATCGCGGCGACCCGGGCCACCATCGCGTGATAGGCGCGCTCGGAGATATGGGGCGTGCGTGCCATGAGCCAGACGTAATCGCGTGCGTCGCGCGCGACGATCACGCGGCTGTAATCGGGCGAGAGCCACGCAACAAGGTATTGCAGGCGCAGCAGCCAGAACAGGTGCACGTGCCACTCGGCGTTACCGGTGTGCGCCACCACGGTGGCCGTCGAATGCACCGTGTGCAGCCGGCCGGTGAAGCTGCCGCGGCGGAAGCGGAACACGGTGCAGATCGACCCGTCGGGCTCGAGTCGATAGGTCTCGACCGGATTGTAGTCGTCGCGCTCGATGCGGGTCGGAATCGCCGCGATCACGTACCACCGGCCCACGTAGCGGGCGAGGTCGACGTGCGCGACCGGCACGATAGGCTTATCCGCGGCTGCTCCACGGCAGGCCGCAAGAGCCAGTGCGGCGAGCAGCGCGCCCGCGATGCGCCCGCCCTTCATGTCCGTGCTCCTGCTGCAGGCCGCGCGAAGCGGTAGTGGGCGAGCAGCCACTCATCGCCCCCGGCATAGCCGAATAGTTCCGCGCAGGCCATCCAGAAGAGCCGCCAGCGCTCAAACCACAGCCGCCCGCTCGCACCGTAGGCTGCGCGCAACACGGCGAGCACTTCGGCGCGTTGCGCATCCTGGCGCGCGAGCCAGAGGTTTGCGGTGCGCCGGTAATGCGTACCGTCGATCAGCCAGCGTCGCTCGAGGGTGAGGTCGGCCTGAAAATGCAGCAGCGTGTCGGCCGAGGGCATCAATCCCCCGGTGAAGAAATGCCGGCCCATCCAGTTGTCCGCTCCGGCAGTCTCGAACGGGTACAGCAGGGTGCGGTGCGCGAACAGATGGGCGAACAGCTTGCCGCCGGGCTTGAGCCAGCCGGCTATACGCCGCATGAGAGTCTCGTAATTGCGCACGTGCTCGAACATCTCGACCGACACGCAGCGGTCGAAAGAGCCGGCAGCCAGCATCAGCGCGTTGACGTCGCGCGTCAGCACGTTCACGTTGGTAAGCCCGCGCGCGTGGCACTGCGCCTCGATGTGCAGGCGCTGGCTGTGCGAATTCGATACCGCCGTGATGCGCGCGCGCGGGAAGCGCTCGGCCATCCACAGCGTCAGCGAGCCCCAGCCACAGCCGAGTTCGAGAATCTGCTGGCCGTCCTCGAGCTCGGCGCGCTCGCCGTAGAGCGCGAGCATCGCCTCTTCCGCTTCGGCGAGGGACTCCCCGCCGCGGGGGAAATAACAGCAGGAGTATTTCAGGCGCGGCCCCAGACACAACGCGAAGAACGCCGCCGGCAGCTCGTAGTGCTGCGCGTTGGCCGCCTCGGTGTGGATCGCGACCGGGCTGGCGCGCAGCGCGGCGAGCCGCTCGGCAAAGCGCTCGGCCTCGGCCGCGAGGCCGCCACGGCGCTCGGCACGCAGCCGCTCGGCGCACAGTCGGCGGATGCCGAAGCGCACGAGCGGATCGGGCAGCAGACCGCGTTCGGCGAGCCCGAGCAGCCCCGGGGCGGGCCGGTCCGCGGCAAGTTCGGCAGGGTACGGCAAGACGGTGCTCATCGATCGGCTCCTGGTGGCGGTCGGTGGGGAAACCATGGAAAGAAAATCGGCGTGCTCCGCTGGTAGTCGCGGTAGTCCTCGCCTCGCCCCCGCAGCGCCTGCTCCTCGGCCCAGGGCACTCCGCTTACGAAGCGCAGGAACACGAACATGACGAGCGGGCCGAGCCAGGCGAGCGGCGCGAGCGGCGAGCCGGCGGACCACGCCACGTAGGCGAACCAGTGCAGCCACTCGAAGAAATAGTTCGGATGACGCGAATAGCGCCACAGGCCCGACCGGCAGGTCCGGCCGCGATGCCCCGCAGCGGCGCGAAAGCGCGAGAGCTGCCGGTCGGCGAGCGACTCCCCGAGCACGCCGAGGAGCCAGATCAGCGCGCCGGCGAGGAGCTGGCCGGCCGTCGGATGGGCATTGGCGGCCACGGCCACGAACGGCAGCGCGAACAGCGGGACCGACAGCGCCTGCATCTGGAAGAACAGAAACCAGCGCCACTCATCGCCGTGCCACCGCGCGCGCAGCGCCCGATAGCGGCCATCCTCCTGTTCCCGGCGCAAGCGCAGTGCAAGATGCACCGCCAGCCGCACGGCCCAGCCGCCGCCGAGCACGGCGAGCAGGATGCGCGGGGCGCTCGCGCCGGCGCCGCTCGCCGCCAGCAGCCAGGCCCCCGCGGCGAGCAGCGCCGACCACAGCACATCGGCCACCCCCGCATTGTGGTGACGGCGCTGCCAGAGCCAGCCGCAGAACATCACCGTGGCGGCGAGCAGCCACAGCAGACCCAGACTGCCGAGCGGACTCATGCGATGCGCCTCACCGTCTCCAAGACGAGCCAGCGGCGCGCCAGGACAGTCAGCGCCGGCAGCGCCGCGGCCCAGCCGAGTCCCAGGGCGAGCAGAGTCGGCCACGGCGGCTGCGGCAGGATGACCGCGTGCCAGCCGTGCGCTGCGGCCGAATAGGACAGCGGTCCGCCGAGCGCACCGAGCGTTGCAGCGAGCCAAGGTCTCCCGTGCAGGTAGCCAAACAGCGGAACGATCGTCAGTCCGAACGAGGCCCACAGCGCCAGCAGCCACGCCGGCGGGCAGAGCGGCGGCCAGTTGGCCGCGTAATGAATCAGTCCGCTGCGCATCCAGCAGGCCTCGAGCACACCGCCGATCAGCAGCGCCATGGCGAACAGGCGCGCCTCCACGTCGCGGTGGGATGACACCGTGAGCCGCCACGCGCTGAAGAGGGCCGCCGCGCCGAGGCCGGGCCAGACCCGCCCGTGGCTGGCGCCGATCACCGCCGCAAACCACACGATCTCGTAGCCGACGAAGGTCAGCAGGCCATCCATTGCCCAGGCTCCCTGCGGTCATGGCGCCACAGCGGTTTGGCGAGCTTCAGGTGCGCAACGCCGAGCGCGCGTTCGCGAAAGCCGCCCTCGCAGTAGGCCAGATAGAACTCCCACAGGCGGATGAAGCGCTCATCGAAGCCGAGTGCGCGCACGTCCGCGAGGCGGGCCATGAAGCGTTTGCGCCATGCTTCGAGGGTGCGCGCGTAGGATTCGCCGAAGTCCTCCAGCCCGACCAGCGCCAGATCGCTCGCGCACGTCTTGGCCGCCAGCATGGCGTTCACCGACGGGATGAAGCTCCCCGGGAACACGTGGCGCTTGATGAAGTCCACCGACTCGAGCGCCTGCCGGTAGCGGTGGTCCTCGATGGTGATCGCCTGCAGCAGCGCCGCGCCGTGCGGCTGCAGCAGCCGGCCGATGGCCGCGAAATACTCCTCCAGATGATCGGCGCCGACCGCCTCGATCATCTCGATCGAGACCAGCTTGTCATAGCGGCCGGTCAGATCGCGGTAATCCTCCAGGCGCACTTCGATGCGCCGCTCGAGACCAGCGGCGCGGATGCGCTCGAGGGCAAGCTCATACTGCTCGCGCGAGATCGTCGTGGTCGTGACGCGACAGCCGTAATGGCGTGCTGCATGCAGCGCGAAGCCGCCCCAGCCGGTGCCGATCTCGAGCACATGATCGGCGCTGCTCAGCGCGAGCCTGCGGCACACCGCCTCGAGTTTGCGGGTCGAGGCCGCCTCGAGCGTATCGGGGCCATCGGCCCACAGCGCCGAGGAATACATCAGGTCCGGGGAGAGAAACAGCCCGAAGAATGCGTTGCTCAAGTCATAGTGCGCGGCGATGTTGCGGCGACTGCCGAGGCGGGTGTTCCGGCGCGTCGCATGCCAGGCACGCCGTAGTGCGCCGGCGAGGCTGGCCCATCCGGACTCGAGCCCATCGAGCAGCGCGCGGTTGCGCACCAGCAGCCTCACCAGTTGCACGAGCGCATCCGATCCGTCGAGGCCCGGCGCCGAGCAGCGCCACAGTCCGTCCCTGTAGGCTTCCCCCGCCCCGACACTGCCCCCGGCAGCGACGGCCCGATAGAAAGCCGGATCGAGCACTTCCAGACGGACGGCCGCTGCGCCCGCTTCGCCCGTGCCGAGTGCGACGCTGCCCATGGCATCGTGCAGCTCGAGCCGGCCATGCCGCAAGCGGCCAAGGTGTGCTACCAGGCGTGCGCGCAGGAATCGCTCCAACGCATTCATCCGGGGCGGCAGCAGTGCGGCGGCGGCTGTATTCATGGAGTACCTCTCAGACGGGGCGGATGCTCGTATACGGGTGTACGCTTCAGCCACAGGCGCAGCGCCTGCCAGTAAATCGCGCCGATGACCTGCGTGCTCATCAGGGGGTAACGCCACAGCACGCGCGCCAGGTTCGCTCCGGTGAGCGCTCGGCGCGTGAGCTCCAGATGAGCCTCGAGCTCGGGTTGCTCGCCCCGTCTGACCGACATGTGCACGCGCAGCCTGTCTTGCGGCGCGCTGAAGCGCCACTGGTAGCGCCGCTGAAGCGGCAGGAACGGCGAGACATGGAAGCTCTTGTCGAAGTCCCACTGCCAGAGAGCGCCGCGGCGCTGCGCGGCGGCGATCGGCAGCACGTAGGCGTGGCGCTCGTTCCACGGTGTGTTGGTGATTTCGGCAATCACCGCCTCGAGCGCACCGGCGGCGTCGTGGCAGTAATAGAAACTGACCGGATTGAATACGTAGCCGGCATAGCGCAGGTGCGTCAGCAGCCGCACCGCGCCGCTCGGGCGCACTCCGGTGTGTTGCTCGATGAGCGTGCGCGCCGCCTCCGCGAGCGGCAGTGCGGCGGGTGCGAGGTAATCGGTGCGGCGGAACTCGGCCAGATTGCGCCCCTGCGCCGACCACAGCCAACGCCCGGCGAACACCTGCTCGAGCTCATCGAGATCGAGATACAGCTGCGCGATGCGATAGGCGAACGCGTGCCGGCGCGGCGCGAGACGCCAATGCCGTACCACGCCTTCGTACACGGCGCTGTTCAGTGCCGCCCGCCCGCTCATGCGGCGAACCGTCCTGTCTGCCGGTGCGCGCAGCGCGCATCGAGCGCCTCGGCGAGCTCGAGTGCGCTGCGCATGCCGTCTTCATGAAACCCCCAGCCCCAGTACGCGCCCGCGAACCAGGTGCGATTGATGCCCTGGATCTCGCCCCGCCGGCGCTGCGCGGCGAGCGCGGCGTGCGTGTGCACCGGGTGCTCGTAGCGCATGGTGCGCAGCACCTTGGCCGGGTCGATCGCCGCGGTGCGGTTGAGCGTCACGATCAGCGGCTCGGGCGAGTCGAGGCCCTGCAGCAGATTCATGCAGTAGCTCACGGTGCAGGGCGCGCCGGGCTCGCGCGGCACGTGCGCGTTCCAGGCCGCCCAAGCCTTGCGCCGCCGGGGCAGCACCGAGGCGTCGGTGTGCAGCACTGCCTCGTTCGGCTGATAGGCGATTGCCCCGAGGATGGCGCGCTCGGCGGGGCTCGCATCCGACAGCAGCGCGAGCGCCTGATCGCTGTGGCAGGCGAGCACGAGCTGATCGAACCGCTCGGTGCCGCCCGCGTAGGCCACGCTGACCGCATGCGCTTCCCGGCGCACCGAGCGTACCGGGCAGGCGAGCCGCTCGTGCACGCGCCAGCGGGCGCGCAGCGCGCGCACGTAGCTCGCCGAGCCGCCGCGCACCACGCGCCATGCGGGGCGGTTGCGCACCGCGAGCATCTGGTGATTCGCCATGAACTGCACCAGATAGCGGGCGGGGAAGGAGAGGATCTGCGCCGGCGGGGAAGACCACAGCGCCGAGGCCATGGGCACGAGATGATCGTCGCGGAATGCCGCCCCGTAGCCACCGGCGGTGAGGTATTCCCCGAGCGTCGGTCCCGGCGCCTCGCTCGCGAGCAGTGCGGGCGCCTCGCGATAAAAGCGCAGCAGATCGCGCACCATGCCGAGAAAGCGCGCCGAGAGCAGGTTGCGCCGCTGGCAGAACAGCGTATCGAGACGCGTGGCGTTGTATTCGAGACCGCTCGCCTCGTTGTGCACCGAGAAGCTCATCGTGGTCGGCTGGGAGTCGACCTTAAGCCGCTCGAGCAGCGCGGTGAACAGCGGATAGTGCCGCGGGCTGAACACGATGAACCCGGAATCGACCGCGTACTGAGCGCCCGCGAGGTGTACCTCGTGCGTGTGCGTGTGTCCGCCGAGGTAATCGTTCGCCTCGAACAGCGTGACCTCGTGCAGAGGCGAGAGCAGCCAGCTCGAGGCGAGTCCGGCGATGCCGGCGCCGATGACGGCGATGCGCATCGGCTCAGCGCTCCGCCCGCTGCAGCACGCGTGCCGGCAGCGGCTTCAGTCCGCTGATCAGTCCGAGCGCGGCAAGCAGCCGCAGCCCGTACCAGGTCAGGTCGATCTCCCACCACCTGAACCCCTGGCGGGCGGTGCCGGGGAAGCGGTGGTGGTTGTTGTGCCAGCCCTCCCCGAAGGTCAGCAGCGCGAGCAGGAAATTGTTGCGGCTGTCGTCGCGGGTGGCGAAGCGGCGCGAACCCCAGCGGTGCGCCAGGGAGTTGATGGTCACGGTGGCGTGAAACAGCGCCACCGTGGAGATGAAAAAGCCCCACACCAGCAGCTGCGGCCCGTCGGTGCCGAGCTGCGGGGCGATCCGATGCAGCGCGGCGCCGAGCGCGCCGAGCACTACGGCGAGCAGCACCGGCACGGCGATGTCATAGCGGTCGAGCCAGCGCAGCTCCGGATAGCGGGCGAGGTCGGGCACCCGATTGAAGTCGGTGCGGAACGCCCCGGGAGTGAGAAACCACCCCATGTGGCTCCAGAGAAAGCCGTGAACGCGCGGGGAGTGCGGATCGAGCGGGGTATCGGCGCCGCGGTGATGATTGCGATGGTGCGCGGCCCACCACAGCGGTCCGCGCTGCACGCAGGATGCGCCGATCAGGGCGAACAGCAGCTGCACGGGACGGCGGGCGCGGAACGTGCGGTGCGAGAAGCCGCGGTGGTAGAAGCCCGTGAGCGCGAACATGCGCACCGCATACAGCGCCCCGGCCACGGCGAGCGCCGTGCTGGACACGCCCGTCCAGATGACTCCGAGACACCCCAGGTGCAGGCCGATGAACGGCGCCGCGCGCAGCCAGTCGATGCGCTCGGCGTTCGCCGGATCGAGCGGCGCGCCGCTCTCGCGGGTGTCGAACCAGTGTCGCAGCCTCTGCCGGCGCGACGGTCGGTTCGCGCCGGAGCGGGCGGGGGCGGGCAGTGGGTACGCGCTCATCGTAGGGCACCATCGGTGACTGTGGTGCTCTATACGGAGCGGGCGCGCATTTGGATGCAGGCGCCGCGCGCCTGCGCCGCCCCGGGGGATGCGGCCGGCTCAGGCCGCCTGGCGCGGGCGGCTCACGAGCCGCAGCGCCGCAGCGCTCGCCGGTGCGGCGCTCGCCGCGCCGATCGCCCCTGCGGCGATGACCGGCCCGGTGGGCTGCCCGGTGGGCGAGCCGCCCGGCGGCTCGATCGACACCGCCAGCCGTGCGGTCGGCCCGAGGCGCGCGACCAGGCTCGCGCTGAGGGCGAGCGTGATGGGCGCGCGCGTGGAGATCAGGCCGACGGCGATCGGTCGACCGCCGTGCGGGATCAGCCACAGTTCAGGCGTGCGCCCCGGCCGCACCGGCTGCGGAGCGGCCGGCACGACGATCATGCGGGCCTTGCTGATGTCCATCGTGGCCGTCCAGCCGACCTGTCCGTCGGTTTCCGTGATCGTGGCGGCCATGTAGGGGATGGCCGGGGCGGGTGGGCGGCTGATGAAGATGAACACGAGGGCGGCGCAGGCGGCCACGAGCAGCGCGCCCGTGCCGAGCGTCAGCCAGTGCCACAGCCTGAGGTTGCCCCACAGCCTGCTGCCGGCGGGCTCGGCACGCGCATCGAATTGCAGCGCCATGCGGATGCGCAGCCAGAGCCGCTCCGGGGGCGTCTCTGCCGCGATCTCCTCCGCCAGGGGCGAGAGGCGCCGGCTCCATTGCGCTTCGGCTGCCGCCGCGGCGCTGCTCGCGGCGATTTCCCGCTCGACCGCGGCGCGCGCATCGGCATCAAGCACGCCGAGCACGTACTCTGCGTAGCGCAGTTCGCCATTGTCTTCGTCGCTCGGCGTCGTCATGTCTCAAGGCACGTGCGCAGTTGCAGCAGGGCGCGGCGGATCCAGCTCTTCATCGTGGCGAGCGGCACCTGGCAGCGCATCGCCAGCTCCTTATACGTTGCGCCGGTGAAGAAGGCTTCACGCACCGAGCGGCTGTGCTTCGGATCGAGCTGACCAAGGCAGCGCTCGAGGCGCCGGTAATCCTCGCTGGCCTCGGCGTGCGCGGCCGGCCCGCGGCCCTCATCGGGCAGGCGCTCGAACTCGAGCGGATCGGCATGGGTGTCCGCGCGGCGCTGGCGCAACCGGTCGATCGCCCGGTTGCGCACCAGGGTGGTGAGCCACGTGCCGGCGCTGGCGAGCGCGGGGTTGTATCCGCCCGCGCGGCGCCAGATGGCGATGAACGCCTCCTGCAGCACTTCCTCGGCCTCGCCGCGGTCGCCCAGCATGCGCACACACAGTCCGAACAGGCGCGGGGAGGTCTGCCGGTACAGCTCGGCGAACGCCGCTCGGTCGTGGATCGCGGTCCGCGAGAGGAGCTGCTCGAGCGTATCGGTCTCGGTCGAGGTGTCGTTCATCAGCTGACCGCGCTGGGTCGCCTGCCGGGTGGGTCGGGCTGCGGGCCGACGCTCGTTCCGCCGGATTGAGGATGTCAACCGGACGTGGGAATTCTCACGAATAATCCCGCCGCTTTCAAGCGCACTGCCGCGCCTGCGCTCGCGCACGGATGGCAAGTCGGTACTTTCCGCAACAGTCGCTGCAGGGACCGGCATTTCCCGCGCGCCCGCTCCTGTACTACTCTGCCGCGGTCATGTCACAGCGGGCCATTCTGCACCCGGTGGCGCTCGCGCCTGCCTGCACGCCCCACGGGGACCGTCACCAGCACGGGCGCGAGCGTCCCGTCATTTATGAGGCCGGGTCGGCCGGACCTGTCGCCGCGCCGGTGCGCGGCCGCACGAGAGGGTAGCCATGATGATTAACGGAACCGTTGTCACGCTGTCGCGCATCCAGTTCGCATCGACCGCGCTCTATCACTTCCTGTTCGTGCCGCTGACGCTGGGGCTGAGCTTTCTGCTCGCCGCCATCGAGACCGTGTACGTCACGACCGGCAAGCCCATATACAAGGACATGGCCCGCTTCTGGGGCAAGCTGCTGATGATCAACTTCGCGCTCGGAGTGGCCACCGGACTGACCATGGAGTTTCAGTTCGGCACCAACTGGTCGTTCTATTCCGGGTTCGTCGGTGACATCTTCGGCGCACCGCTCGCCATCGAGGGACTGATGGCCTTCTTCATGGAGTCGACCTTCATCGGGCTGATGATGTTCGGCTGGGAGCGTCTCTCCAGAGGGCAGCATCTGGCGGTGACCTGGCTGGTGGCCTTCGGCTCGAACTTGTCGGCGTTGTGGATCCTGGTCGCCAACAGCTTCATGCAGAATCCGCACGGTGCGGCGTTCGATCCGCTGACCATGCGCATGCAGCTGACCAGCTTCCAGCAGCTCATCTTCAACCCGGACGCGCAGTCTAAGTTCGTGCACACCAGCGTGGCCGGCTACGTCACGGCGGCGATCTTCGTCGCCGGCGTGAGCGCGTACTACATGCTGCGCAACCGCCACGTAGAGCTCGCCAAACGCTCCTTCCGCATGGCCGCCCTCTTCGGCGTGCTGGCCACGATCGCCGTGATCACCCTCGGCGATGCGCTCGGCTTCGTCGATGCGCGGGTGCAGCCGACCAAGCTGGCGGCCATGGAGGCGGTGTGGCAGTCCGAGCCGGCGCCCATGCCGTTTAACCTGATCGCCTTTCCGAGCCAGGCCAGGCGCGAGAACTTGGGCGCGGTGCGCGTACCCTATCTGCTGTCGCTGCTCGTGACGCATTCGCTCTCCGGGACGGTGCCGGGCGCCGATGCGCTCGAGCGCCGGGCGGTGCAGCAGATCGAGAGCGGCATACCGGCGGTGCAGGCGCTGAAGGTGCTCGCGCGCGATCCGGGCAACGCGGCGGCGCTCGCCGAGTTCAACGCGCACCGCAAGGACCTCGGTTACGGGTTTCTGGTGCAGCGCTACGCGCCGGATCTGAACGACGTCACGCCGGCGCAGATTGACCGGGCGGCGCGCGACATCATGCCGCCGGTGGCGGCGGTGTTCTGGTCGTTCCGGGTCATGGTGGCCCTCGGCCTGCTCATGCTCGCCTACTTCGTGATCGCCGTGCTCTACACGCTGCGCAACAAGATCCACCGCAAGAGCTGGCTGCTGAAGATGAGTGTGTGGATGATCCCGGTGCCGTTCATCGCCAACGAGGCCGGCTGGCTGGTCGCCGAGCTCGGCCGCCAGCCCTGGACGGTGTTCGACGTGCTGCCGACGTGGATGAGCGCCTCGACGCACAGCGTGGCGTACATGGCGTTCTCGCTCATAGGCTTTCTGGTGCTCTACACGGTCTTCATCGCCGTGGAGATGTACCTGATGGTGCGGGCGATCAAACTCGGGCCCGCCGCGCACGGGGATCCGGGCGGGCCGCGCTCGCCGCCACGCCCAGCGCTCGCCCCGCGCGTGGCGCCGGCGGCTCCTTATGGCGGCAAACTGGAGGGCTGAGTCATGGCGCTCTATGCGACTTTGCAGGTGATCTGGTGGCTGCTGCTCGGCGTGCTGCTGATGGGGCTTGCCGTCATGGTCGGCATGGACATGGGGGTGGGTGCGATCCTGCGCTACGTCGGGCGCACCGATGTCGAGCGGCGCATCGCGCTCAACATCATCGGGCCGCACTGGGACGGCAACCAGGTCTGGTTCATCCTCGGCGGCGGGGCGATCTTCGCGGCGTTTCCGCTGATCTACGCCACGGCGTTCTCGGGCTTCTACGTGGTGATGCTGCTGCTGCTGTGGACCATGATCATGCGTCCGCTCGGCTTCGAGTACCGCAGCCAGCTCGCCAGTGCCGCCTGGCGCAACCTCTGGGACTGGGTGTTTCTCATCAGTGGGGCCGTGCCGATGATCGTCTTCGGCGCGGCCTTCGGCAATCTGTTCCACGGCGTGCCGTTTCACTTCACCTGGGACATGACCTCCTACTACACCGGTAGTTTCCTCGGACTGCTCAATCCGTTCGCGATTGCGAGCGGCGTGCTGTCGCTGTCGCTCGCGGTGATGATGGGCGGACTGACCGTGATGAACGGCGCCGACGGCGCGCTGTTCCAGCGCGCCCGCACGCTCGCTCAGCTCGGCGCCGGTGTGGGGATCGCGTTGTTCGCGCTCTGCGGCATCTGGGTGCATGCCCTCGGCGGGTATCAACTGCTCAGCGCGCCGGGCCAGGGTGTGCCGCAGACGCCCCTGCAGCAGAGCGTCGCGGTGGTGCAGGGCGGATGGCTGGCGAACTACACGGCGCACCCGGTGCTGTGGCTCATGCCGCTCGCCGGGTTCGCCGGCATGGCCGGCGCGCTGCTCGCCGCGCGCGCCGCTCGCTCGCATCTGGGCTGGTGGCTCGGCGCGCTCGCGTGGATCGGCGTCATCGGCACCGCGGGCGCGGCGCTCTTCCCGTTCATGCTGCCCTCCAGCACCGATCCGTCGATGAGCCTGACGCTGTGGAATTCAAGCTCGAGCCGCACGACGCTCGCCTGGATGCTCGGCTTCGCGGTGTTCTTCGTGCCGCTCATCCTGTGGTACACCAGCTGGGCGTTCTGGGTGATGCGCGGCAAGGTCACCGCCGAGCAGATCACTCACGACGATGAGCACGCGTACTGAGGAGAGGCCCATGCGCACCTTCTTTTATTTCGTCCTGTTCATGATCATCGCCGTGGGGGTGATCTTCCTCGCCGCCGTACTCGGGGCCCGAGGCGCGTGGTATTTCGCCTGGCTGGTCGGCACCGCCATGATCGTGCTGATCAGCGCCGCGGGCGGCGCGCTGCTCGATACGCAGGAGGAGCACGCCATCGAGCGGGCCGCCGCCGAGCGCGACCGATCCTGACCGGCCGGACCGACACGCCGGAGGCGCTCCCGCCCGAGGCCGGCAGCGAAACGGCGGCGGCCGAGTGGCTGCGGCGCGAGGCGCGGCAGATCCGCGCCCCTCTCGGCCGCTCCGCAGCGCTGAGCGGGCTGCAGGCGCTGGCGCTGGTGGGCCAGGCGTGGCTGCTCTCGGGGATCCTCGCCGCAGCGCTGTTCGCGCACGCGCCCCTGGGGCAGCTGTGGCCACTGTGGCTCGCGCTGCTCGCGCTCGCGCCGCTGCGGCTAGCGCTGAGCGTACGGGCCCGGCACACCGCCGTCGGCGCCGCGCAGCAGCTCGGCGCAGGCCTACGCGCACGCCTGCTGCGCGGCGCTCAGGCGCTCGGACCGTACGGCCTGCGCACCCAGGCGAGCGGAGACCTGATCACCCGGCTGGTAGACGGCACCGAGGCGGTGCTCGCGTATTTCGCCCGTTATCTGCCGCAGGCCGCCTCCGCCGCGCTCATTCCGCCGCTGCTCGCGCTGTTCGTGTTTCCGGCGGACTGGCTCTCGGGGCTGATTCTGCTGCTCACCGCGCCGCTCATACCGCTGTTCATGGTGTTGGCCGGCAGGGCCGCCGCGCGCGCCAGCGAGCGCCGCTATGGACAGCTCAGGCGCCTCGGCGCGGCGTTCATCGAGGCGCTCGGCGGGCTGGTGACGCTGCGCCAGCTGGGGGCCGCGGAGCGTTTCGCGGCGCACTTGGATGGGCAAGGCGAGGAGTACCGCGCCCTCACCATGCAGGTGCTGCGCGTCGCGTTCCTCTCCGCGCTGGTGCTGGAATTCTTCGCCACCGTCAGCATCGCGGTGGTTGCGGTGCTGATCGGCTTTCGCCTATTGTGGGGCGAGCTGCACCTGCGCGCCGGGCTGTTCGTCCTGCTGCTCGCCCCGGAGTTCTATCTGCCGCTGCGCGCTCTCGGCGGCCTGCGGCACACGCGCATGGACGCTCTGGCCGCGGCGCAGCAGCTCTCGCGGCTCGATGCTGTCGGGCCCCTGCGCGCCGCGGCGCCCGCCGGCGGCTTGCGGGCGATAAGCGACTCGGCGCCGGAGATCCGGATCGAACGCATCGGCTACGTGCACGGCGGGCGCGGCGCGGTGCTGAGCGAATGCACCCTGCAGGTGCCGGCGCGCAAAGTGACCGCGCTCGTCGGTACGAGCGGCGCGGGCAAAACGACCCTGCTCAGCGTGCTGTTGGGTTTTGCCGCACCGTACAGTGGTCATGTCTGGGTCGACGGAGTCGAACTCGGGGAACTCGATCCGGCGCAGTGGCGCGCGCGTGTGGCCTGGGTGCCGCAGCAGGCGCATGTGTTCGAGGGAACTGTGCGCGAGAACCTGCTGTTGGCCGCACCGGGTGCCGACACCGGGGCACTGCAGCGGGCCGCCGAGCGCAGCGGTCTCGGCGCGGTGCTCGAACGCCTTCCGCAGGGGTGGGAGACACCCCTCGGGGAGCGCGGACTCGGCCTCTCGGGCGGGGAGCTGCAGCGGCTCGCTCTCGCGCGCGCGCTGCTGCGCGAGCGGGCGCGGGTCTGGCTGCTCGATGAGCCGACCGCCCATCTCGATCCGGCGAGCACCCGCGCCGTGGAGACGATGATCGGTGCCGCCGCCGCGACACGCACCGTGCTGGTGGTCGCGCACCGGCTGAGCGCGGCGCGCTCGGCGGACTGGGTGGCGGTCCTGCGCGAGGGGCGCGTGATCGAGCAGGGCGTGCCGGCCGAGCTGGCGCGTGCACAGGGCGCCTACGCCGCGCTGCTGCAGGCGGAGCGGCCGTGAAATCACTTCTGTCACCGGCGCTGCGGCGGCTGCTCGCGCTGCTGCGTCCGTATCGCGGCTGGATGGCCGGCGGGGCGGCGCTCGCGCTGCTCGCCGCGCTCGCGGCCATCGGCCTGATGGCCGTTTCCGGCTGGTTTATCGCCGCGATGGCGCTGGCGGGCGCTGGCGGGCTCGCCATCAATTACTTCACTCCGGCGGCGGCGATTCGCGCCTTCGCCATTCTGCGCAGCGGCGGGCGCTACGGCGAGCGCCTCGTGACGCACGAGGCGACGCTGCGCGGCCTGGCCGGGCTGCGCGCCTGGCTGTTCCGGCGGTTGATTCCTCTCGCGCCGGCGCGCCTCGCGGCGCTGCGCAGCGGGGAGCTGTTCGCCCGCCTGCGCGCCGATGTCGATGCGCTCGAGCATTTTTATCTGTCCGTGCTGGTGCCGGCCGTGGTAGCGCTGCTGAGTACGGGCGCGGCGCTGCTGCTCGCGCTCGTGGTGCTGCCGCTTGCGGCGCTGCCGCTGCTGCTCGGGGCGGTGCTCGCGGGGGTGGTGCTGCCGGCGTGGATCGAGCGGCGCGCGGCGCGCGCCGCGGAGCAGGCGGTGCGCGAGTCTGCGGCGCTGCGCGGGATGCTGCTCGATGCGCTGCGCGGTCACAGCGAGCTGCTCGCCTGGGATGCCGTGGCGGCACACAACGCGCGCATCGAGGCGCTCGCCGCGCAGCTCGATTCGCGCCGCATTCGCATCGACCGCGTGCAGGCCGCCGGCAGTGCCGTGGTGGGCCTGCTCGCGCAGCTGACGCTCCTGGCGGTGCTGGTGGTGGGGCTCGCGGCAGTGCAGCGCGGCGCGCTTGCGCCGCCGCAGCTCGTGATGCTCTCGCTGCTGACGCTGGCGCTGTTTGAAGTGATCGCGCCGCTCGGGGAGGCGCTGGCGCAATGGCGCGCCACGCTCCTCGCCAGTGCCCGCGTGTTCGAGCTTGCCGACACGCCGCCGTCTTTTACCGAGCCGTCGAGCGGCACGCCGATGCCACCCGCATACGAGATCGCCTTCGAGAATGCGCACCTGCGCTACTCGCCGCAGCTGCCCTGGGCGCTCGAGGGCGTCGATCTGGTGCTGCCCGCCGGGGCGCGCGTGGCGGTAGTGGGCGCCTCCGGGGCAGGCAAGAGCTCGCTGCTCGGCGCGCTGTTGAAGTTCTACCCGCTGCAGCAGGGGCGCGTGCTGTTCGGCGGACAGTCCGTGCAGGCGCTGCCCGGGGATGCGCTGCGGCGGCGGATCGCGGTCATCGCCCAGCAGACCACGCTGTTCAATCTGTCGCTGCTCGAGAACCTCCTGCTCGCCGCGCCGGATGCGAGCGCCGCTGCGATCGAGCGTGCCGTCAGCCTCGCACAGCTGGATCCGTTCGTGGCCTCCCTGCCGCAAGGGTACGACACGCTGCTCGGCGAGGGGGGCGCACTCATCTCGGGCGGTGAGGCGCGCCGCATTGCCATCGCCCGCGCGCTGCTGCAGGACGCTCCGGTGCTGGTGCTCGATGAGCCGACGGAGGGCCTGGATGCGCGCACCGCGCGCGATCTGTATGCCGCGCTCGATGCCGCGGGACGCGACCGGACGGTGCTGCTCATCACGCACCGGCTGAGCGGACTGGCCGAGCTGGTCGAGGAGGTGGTGGTGATGGAGGCGGGCAGGGTGTGCGCGCGCATGCCGGTGGCCGAGTATCTGGCCGCAGAAGGCGCCCGCTGAATGCGCCGGAATATGTCGCCTACGGCATTGGCGCGGACAAAATCAAGGAGTAAATTCACAAAAACAGAAGCTCGCACGCGTCAGCGGCGCCATATCGGGGCTTCAGACTCAGGACAGGCCCGTGGCGCACGGCCTGCACGGCCGACCCGGGAGATTCAGAATGAGAAAAACCTATGGCACGATGCTGCTCGCGCTGCTGCTCTCGGCGGCCACGCCGACGATGGCTGCCTCGCTGACCTTCGGACAGTGGCGGGTGGCCACCACCGCCGATGGTCACTACACGTACGCCGCGACGGCCAACCGGCGCGGGGAGGTGTTCGGCGAGTTCTGCGCGTTCAAATCGGGCTCGTGCCACTGGCTGCTCGCGGTGCACACCCCGTGCCGCTTCGGGGACGTCTATCCGGTGCTCGCCAATTCCGCAGCCGGCGCCAATCCCATCGCGATTTTCTGCGTCGGCGCGCTCGGCGGCCACACCTACGGCATGGCGCTGATGAACCGCAAGAAGCTCGAGGCGAGCATCACCCACGCCCGGCGCATCGCCTTCGCGGTGCCTTTGAACGGGGGCGGGTTCGCGTTCACGCGCTTTGCCCTGGCCGGCCGGCTGCAGGCCACCGCGCTGCTGCGCAAGTCCTTCGCCGCCGAGATTGAGCGCCGCCGGCGCAGCCGCAGCGCCGAACTGCGGTTGTAGCGGGCTTCCGCTCAGCCACCCTCTCTTTACCGCGAGAGGCCGTCCTGCCGGGCGCGACGAGCGTACCGGGCGCTGCGGCGAATCGAGCCGGGCGGGGCGGGGTTGCGGTTAAAATAGTCGCCTATACCCCTGCGGATGTGCTTCGTGCGGTCCGGTGGCCCGAGTCGGGTGGCCGGGCCGCGCGCCTCTCCCCGCGCGAGTACACAGGAGATTGGGAGTCGTGGACAAACGCGTGATGTGGCGGCGGCTGGTCATCGTGCTGGTCGCAATGGCGCTCGTGCTGGGCGCAGTGACGGCCTGGAACGCCCTCAAGGCGCACTTCATTCACCAGTTCATGGTGAAGAATGCCGCGCAGCCGCAGACCGTGAGCACCACGACGGTGCAGTACTCGAGCTGGCAACCGCAAGTCACCGCGGTCGGCAGCCTGCGCGCCGTGCACGGCGTCGAGGTGACCCCGCAGGTGGCCGGCCTGGTGGTGAGCGTGGACTTCAAGTCCGGTGAGGCGGCCCGCGCCGGAGAGGCGCTGGTGCAGCTCAACGCCGCTCCCGACATCGCGCAGTTGCATTCGCTGCAGGCGGCCGCGCATTACGCGGCGCTGACCTATCAGCGCGACATCATCCAGTACAGGGCCCAGGCCATCGGCAAGGCGACGCTCGATGCGGCCACGGCCGACTGGAAGAGCGCCGAGGCGCAAGTCAAGGCGCAGGCGGCGCTCGTGGCCGAAAAAACCGTGCGCGCGCCGTTCAACGGCCGGCTCGGCATTACCACTGTCAATCCGGGCGAGTATCTGCAGCCCGGCACGGCGATCGTGAGCCTGGAGTCGCTCGATCCGATCTTCGTGGATTTTTATCTGCCGCAGAGCGACCTCTCGCGCGTGCACCTCGGCGCTCTGACCGACGTGACGACCGGCGCGTTCCCGGGCAAGGTCTTCAGCGGACGGATCACCTCCATCGATTCGCTGGTGAATCCTTCGACGCGCAATTTCGAGGCCGAGGCCACCATCGCCAACCCGGCTCGGCTGCTGCGCCCGGGCATGTTTGTGGACACGGCGGTGCAGTCGGGCCGCCAGCGCCGCTACCTGACCCTGCCGCAGACGGCCATCACCTACAATCCCTATGGCAACACCGTGTTCGTGGTGCGCCCGGGTGCCGGTCCCAAGGCGCCCGCGACCGTCGAGCAGGTGTTCGTGACCCTCGGCCCCACGCGCGGTGACCAGATCGCCGTGCTGAAGGGCATCAAGGCCGGGGATGTCATCGTGACCAGCGGGCAGTTGAAGCTGAGGAACGGCTCGGCCGTCGTCGTCAACAACAGCGTCCAGCCGCTCAACAACCCCAATCCCTCGCCGCAGGAACACTGAGGCGGCCAGCGTGAAGTTCACCGAGATCTTCATCCGCCGGCCGGTACTGTCGGCGGTCGTCAGCCTGCTGATGCTGGTGCTGGGATTGCGCGCGATATTCCAGCTGCCGGTCACGCAGTATCCGAAGACCCAGAGCGCGGTCATCACCGTAACCACCGATTACTACGGCGCTGATGCGCAGACCGTGGCGGGGTTCATCACCCAGCCGCTCGAGGCGGCCATCGCTCAGGCGCAGGGCATCGACTACATGTCCTCCTCCTCGAGCACCGGCAGCTCGGTGATCACCGCGACGCTGCGGCTCAACTACAACGCAAACCGCGCGCTGACCGAGATCAGCGCCCAGGTGAATGCGGTGCGCAATCAGCTGCCGCCGCAGTCACAGCTGCCGGTCATCCAGCTGGCCAAGACCGAGACCGCCGACACGATGTACATCGGCTACTTCAGCAAGGTGATTCCCACCAACGCGCTGACCGATTTCCTCCTGCGTGTCGTGCAGCCGGAGTTGAACGCCATACCCGGCGTGCAGAACGCCGAGATCCTCGGTGGGCGCACCTTCGCGCTGCGCGCCTGGCTCGATCCGAACCGCATGGCCGCCCATGGCGTGACGGCCGCCGACGTCTTTCAGGCGCTCGCGACCAACAACTATCTGTCCGCCGCCGGCCAGACCAAGGGGCAGATGGTGAGCATCAAGCTCACCGCCTCGACCAACCCGGATACGCTGCGTGAGTTCCGCAACCTGGTCATCCGCGACCAGGACGGGGCGATCGTGCGCCTGAAGGACGTGGCCACGGTGGTGCTGGGCGCGGAGAACTACGATTCTGCCGTGCGCTTCAGCGGCCGACCGGGCGTGTTCGTCGGCATCAAGGCGGCACCGAGCGCCAGCGTGCTCACGGTCGCGAGCCGCGTGAAGGCAGAACTGCCGCAGATCGCCCGGCAGCTGCCGAACGGGCTCACGCAGAAGGTGGTGTTCGACGGCACGACCTTCATCTATGCCTCCATCGTCGATGTGGTGCGCACGCTGATCGAGACGCTGCTGATCGTCACCGCGGTCATCTTCCTGTTCCTCGGCAGCCCGCGCGCCTCGGCCGTGCCCGCGCTCGCCATGCCGCTGTCGATCGTGGGCGCGTTTATCTTCATGCTCGTGCTCGGCTACTCCATCAATCTGCTGACCCTGCTCGCGCTGGTGCTTGCGATCGGACTGGTGGTCGACGACGCCATCATCGTGGTGGAGAACATCGATCGGCACATGAAGGAGGGGCGCTCGCCGCTCGAGGCGGCCATCATGGGTGCGCACGAGCTCAACGGGCCGATCATCGCCATGACCGTGGTGCTGGTCGCCGCCTACGCGCCGATCGCTTTCCAGACCGGCCTCACCGGCGCGCTGTTCACGCAGTTCGCCTTCACCCTGGTCGGTGCGGTGGTCTGCTCGGCGATCATTGCGCTCACGCTCTCGCCGATGATGTGCTCGCGTCTGTTTCGCAGCGAGCAGGAAGACAATCGCTTGACGCATCTGCTCGATCGCGCGTTCAACAGGCTGCGCGCCGGGTACCGGCGCCTGCTGTCGAGCTGGCTCGCCACCTGGCCGGTGCTGATCGTGCTCGGGGTCGTGCTGCTCGGCGCGCTGTTCTACCTGTTCAAGACTTCCAAGTCCCAGCTCGCGCCCCAGGAGGACCAGGGCGTGGTGCTCTACCAGCTGATCGGGCCGCCGGATGCGACGCTGCAGCAGATGCAGACCTATACGCAGCAGATCTTCAAGGCGGCCCGGACGCTGCCGGAGTACCGCCAGGCATTCCAGATGATCGGCTCCCCGTCGGTCAACCAGGGTTTCGGCGGCATTCTGCTCAAGCCCTGGGATGAGCGGACCCGCACGGCGACCCAGCTGCAGCAGGTGCTGCAGCAGCGCTGGAACCACATCGCCGGGGCGCAGATCGCGGCCTTCCAGTTCCCTTCGCTCCCCGGCGCGCAGGGCCTGCCCGTGCAGTTCGTGATCACCACCGCCGAGCCCGTCGCCGACCTCTACCCGGTGGCGCAGAAGGTGCTCGAGCGGGCGCGCGCGAGCGGCCTGTTCTTCTTCGTCGATTCGGACCTCAAGATCGACCAGCCCCAGGACAAGATCGTGGTCAATCCCTACAAGGTGGCTGACCTCGGTCTGACGCAGCAGGACGTGGCCGACACGCTCGGTGCAGCGCTCGGCGGCGGGTACGTCAATTACTTCGAGCTCGCCGGACGCTCCTACCGCGTCATCCCGCAGGTGCTGCAGAAGTTCCGCTTGAACCCGAGTCAGGTGCTCGACTATCACCTGCGCACCGCCAGCGGCGCGCTGGTGCAGCTCGGCACCGTGGCGACGCTCAAGCGCGAAGTGGTGCCGGAGTCGATCAACCACTTCCAGCGGCTGAACTCGGCCACCATCGCCGGGGCGGCGGCGGTGCCGCAGGGCGAGGCGCTCGCGTTCCTGCGCAAGACGCTGCAGCAGGTCGCGCCGAGCGGCTTCAACGCCAATTACTCCGGAGAGTCCCGCCAGTTCATGCAGGGCTCGAACAGCTTCCTCGTCACGTTCGGCTTCGCGCTGATCATCGTGTTCCTGGCGCTCGCGGCGTTGTTCGAGAGTTTCCGCGACCCGGTGGTCATCCTGGTGTCGGTGCCGGCGGCGCTGTTCGGCGCGCTGCTGTTCATCAACATCGGCGTGACCACGCTCAACATCTATACCGAGGTCGGGCTGGTGACGCTGCTCGGTCTGATCAGCAAGCACGGCATCCTGATGGTGCAGTTCGCCAACGATCTGCAGCGCGCCGGGCACAGCAAGCTCCAGGCGATCGAGGAGGCCGCGGAGGTGCGGCTGCGGCCGATCCTGATGACCACTGCAGCCATGGTCATGGGCGTGCTGCCGCTCGTGTTC